>DALYIW010000352.1:0-7797 GCA_031970155.1 Coleofasciculaceae cyanobacterium CTOTU46601
CATCCCGGACTAACGTCCCGCTGCGCTATCATCCCTCATCCCTCATCCCTCATCCTTTCTTGTCAGTTGAGGGAAAAGGAAAAAATACCTTTCCCCTCTATTGCTCATGGTGCCGATTCAATGTGCGATCGCTTAAACGCCTCGTTGCGGGGCTGCTTGCGCGATCTGTAGGAGTCTGACGAATTGAGCCAAGGAATACTCTAAATGAGCTCCAGCATCCACTGCTACCCAGCCGCCTGGGGTCAGATGCCGCCATTCAAAGTGCAGGTGAGGTCCTGTGGAATTACCAGTACTACCAACGCGCCCAATTACAGTTCCCTGTTCCACCTGTTCTCCGGCTTTGACAAAGATTTCGGAAAGGTGACCATAGATACTTTCATCTAAGCCTTGCCCGTGCTGCAAGATAACGGTAAGACCATAGCCACCTAAGAAGTCAGCGGTGAGTACCTGACCAGCCACTGCGGCCAGTACAGGTGTTCCGATTGGTGCGGCTAAATCGGTACCTGCGTGGAAACGGCGATCGCCTGTAATAGGATGAATTCGCCAACCAAATAGTGAGTTGATCGAAGCCGGAATAGTCAAGGGGAACATGAAGGTGTTTTCGCCGAGACTCTGACGCCCTGCTGGTCGAGTTGTGAGATTGTAGTAATCCTGAGCTGTCGATGTTGTTGAAGTATTAGCCCCATAGTCAGACTGACTGGGAAACGGTAAGGGAACTCCGGCAGCAGTATAAGACGCCAGAGTCTGATCTGTTGCCCGAATGACATTTGTGGTTGCTTTCAACGGATTAATTTTGACAAACCTTTTCACCACACTGGGCGGTGTCAGTAGCTTTGATACTCCAATCCGCCGAGGTTCCTGAAGCGTCGGCCTAGAGTTAGGGGCTTCATCCAGTGAAATACTCCTTGAGTTAGCGGTTAGTGGACTCGGCAGAGTACGCCCTGAGCTAGCAATTTGTAGAGTCGGTAGAGTACGCTCCGAGTTAGCGCTTTGTAGACTTTGTACAGTCTGCCCTGAGATAGCTGTTTGTAGATTTGGTAGAGTCTTTCCTGAGTCAGCCGTTTGTTGACTAAGAATTCGTGGCCTAGGAGCAGCCAAGCCACAGACTCCACTGACAAGTTGCCCATTTTGCGACACGGTTTGACAGCCAGTTGACCGTTCAGTTAGTACCACAGCAGAGGGGCGATCGCTACGGCGTGTTGCGCCAATACTGTAGTTAGTGCGATCGATATAGGTATTAGTGGACGAAAGAGGAGTTTTAGCTGTCTCCTGAACTGGAGCAGGTTTGGCGGCAGTCGAGGTGTTTGGTACAGATAAATTGGATTCTCTGGAGAGAGGTTTTTTGGGGAGAAATATTACTGATGCTGATGCTTCTGACTGCACTGGTTTTTTGGCAGCGTAAGGCTCAGGTATCCAGTTTGAAGGCTTTGGTTTCTTTGCTGCGTAAGGTGCTAGTTCCATGGCGGGTTTACGCAATGGTGCAGAGAGTACAAGCCGTGCCTTTTGGGTCATTGGCTTGGTGCTAGCTGTGGGTAATACTTCCCTGGCGGAGGCTGTTTCTTTTTTAGGCGATCGCTCCAGTGAAGCGGCTTGGCTATTACGAACAACAGCAGGTGTTGCGGATGGCTTTTTCGTCGCAACTTCCGTGTCAGCCGGTGCGTCCGTTTGCGCCACAACCAGACCACTGCTAATCACACCCAGACCACCAACCAAACTCAGCCCCTGCATCAGACGAGGATACCGATAGAAGATGCTTAGAGGGGTGCAACCCGACGAGGTTTCTTTTGTCATTTCCGACTCACTACTCATCACTCACTGTATAAATTTATTTAGAATGCCCAGTTTTTTCAGCTTTTGTGCTATAATCCGGCGAATTTTGAATTACCATGAAATGGCGAAAATTACCAGCGATAGCCAAGACTGATTGTACCGGGCTTAAGGCAAATTTCTGAGGCGGCTTCTGTTGAATTTAATGACTTTAAAGAGACGCGCAGTTCGCCCGTGGGGGTGACACCCGTGACAATTCCGGGTTTTCCGTCCACAATTACGTGGCATCCCTGGCTATCTAGAAGCTCCAAGTAAGACGGTAGCAACCTTTCCATACCTTCTTTTAACCAGCGCTGGTATCCCCACAGCAGTCCAGACAAAACAATTGCCGTTAACATTTCTAAAGAAATCACAGCGGAACTTAGCTGCTGTTCACAAAAAGACTGCAAATTTATTCCAGATTCAGGCACTCCATTGCACCAGTTAATGCCAACCCCGACCACGGCTTTGGTAATCTGACCCTGTTGCACCCTGGTTTCGGTCAAAATGCCTCCCAGTTTGCGCTGCAATAGTAAAAGGTCATTAGGCCACTTGAGGCAGACGGGAATACTGTAAACCCTTAAAGCTTTGGCAATTCCCCACGCACTACATAGAGTTAGCTGGGCGCTGTTCGACGCTTGAAGATTAGGAGATAAAGCCATAGATAAGTAGAGTCCGCCTTGGCCAGATTGCCATTGACGCCCCCACTGCCCCCGCCCTGCTGTCTGTTGGGCTGCCATGACAACAGTTCCTTCTACCGCTCCCTGGTCGATCAACTCCCAGAGCATTTGGTTGGTGGAAGGGAGAATTTCAAATGTATGTAAGCATATCCCTTGGGGTTGCGCTATTCCTGGGAAGTCTCTATGTAGAGATAGTTGCTCTCCAACTTCCTGGAAAGCCGTCTTAAACTGTTGCTGATTAAATACCACTATTACGGGTTCTAAATAAATGGCTGGCTAAGTTAGCATAGATTCACACAAAGTCAGTGTGGTTTGTTGTTGGTTGTTTGTTGTTTGTTAAAAATACAAAAAACCAACAACCAACTACACTCGCATCCTCGGTTTTTTATAGCAGGGGATGAGTTAACAGGATTTTACAGTGTCCTGTTTTGAAGGGCAGCTTTTTTTATACATAGGCAGGGAGCGTGGTTGAAACATTTACTCAAGATACGGATATGCATACTTGGCACTGGCAAACCTGGGAAGATTTGCCCTATTTGACCTGTAGCCTTCTTGAGCCTTGGGAACACGGCTTTTTTACTCAGCAGTTTTCGCCTCGCTTACCGTCAGAAATCGCGATCGCACTCCAGCCTAATGCTCAGGTATATCGAGTCAGGCAGGTACATGGCAACATAGTGCTGACGCCTTCTGAGATCGAAAGCGCTACTGAGGTGGTAAAAAATGAAGGTGACGAGGAGTTAGAAAGACCACCCGCTGATGGTATCGTGACTGAGCAGTCTCAGCAGGGGGTATGGGTTTGTACGGCCGATTGTACGCCTGTGTTGATTGCCGATGAAAAGACAGGACAAGTAGCAGCAGTCCATGCGGGTTGGCGGGGGACAGCATCCCGAATTGTGCCAAATGCGATCGCACGCTTGATCGACTCAGGTAGTCGCTTGGAAAATTTACGTATTGCCATGGGTCCCGCGATCGCCGGTGAAGTCTACCAGGTATCAGAAACAGTTGCTGCTGAAGTTGGAGCAAGCATTGTATCGCCCGATACAGCAGACACAACCGAAGGGATTCTTGATATCTTGCAACAGCTACCCGACTCACCCATCCTTGACGATCCACAACCTGGGCGAGTGCGATTAGATGTGCGGCGGGTAAATGGGATACAGCTTGAACAACTGGGAATTTCTCCTGAACAAATAGCGATCGCGCCTTTCTGTACCTACCAGCAACCAGAGCATTTCTTCTCCTATCGCCGCAACAAGCTCAAAAAAGTCCAGTGGTCAGGTATTGTCAGCAATTAGTTGTTGGTTGTTGGTTGTTTGTTGTTGGTTGTTTGTTGTTAGTAACTAGACCAACCAAAAAATAGTTATTAGTTTTTATACCAATTCTCGCCTAACGAGTGTACTTTATTTGCCCTCAGTCTACAAGACTGGGGCTAGACAAACCAAGCCTGTCTACACAGGCTATTAAGAGGATATTTCCAGAGAAATGGTATGAGAATTATACAAACAACAAACAACAAACACCAAACAACAAACCTTACTTTGGTTCTTTAATTGAACCCATGAATAGAACTGTTCCAGTTTGATTGTCTCGAATCGCACAGAAGAAGGGACGATCAACCACCATTTGAAAGGGTTCCTGTTGTACACGAGCAGATGTTAGAACCATGCCTACGGAAGTTGCAGCGGCAGCTTCCGTGCCTTCTTCATTTACTTCTACAAAAGTTTTGTGCTTGACTTCATCAATAGCAACTGAGGCAGAAGTCATATTAGAAAAATCTGCTCCAGCATTGAACGCCGACTCCATACCTAACGCTTTCAGAGCAGAATTAAGTTGAATATCGTAGTCAAATTTAAAGCGAGGTAGCTGAATTGAACCCTGCCGCATTCCAAACTGGTTTAGCCATTGTTGCCAGTTTTCGAGAGTTAGCTGCTGTTGCAAGGTGTCCAAATTGGTAGTCTTACGCGGCAGGAATACATATAAACTCAAGCGTCCTTTCCCGTATGGCAAACTAACTGCCTGAAAAGTTTCATTTTCATAGTATCGATACTTACCGGACTGAGACATCATTGGGTGTTGCTTCTGGGTGCCATCCAACAGATAAAATGGACGCTCAGTGGTTTTACTTTTATCGAACTGCTTTGTCCAGTTGCCTTTGAAATAAATCGCATTGATTAAAAAGAGGACATCACTGGGTTTAAGCTGTCCAACAATTTTATCAATTTTGCCGCGAGTATTTTCTTTAACCCAGTTGTTGATGATACTTGAAGCGTCGGGTTTAGCGAAGTCTAGTTCTGTTACTTTTGCACTATAGAATTGTTTGTTGGTTTGAATAAAATCCGGCTTGAAGGTAATGCCTTGTTTCGCCCAAAGAGAGTTGGCAATTGATAGTTGAATTGCAGGGTCAGCATTTTCCAAGGAGGTTTTTAAGGTTTCATTCGCTTGGTTGATGTCTTGTAAGCTCATCCCTTGTAGTTCTAGAGCCTTCGCCATTGCCTGTTGGGTTTCGCCGCTGGCACCGTTGTAAGCCATGGAAAGTGCGATCGCTACACTAGTAGGCGAGACAAAAACATTCTTTTTGCTGTCCTGCTTTAGAATCTGGGAGAACAGCTTGAAACCAAACGTTGTGTTTGCATCAACAAGTTTTGAATCCACTGGTGTATTGGGCGACTGTGCCGTTAAATGTGAGTCTGTCGGCTTTTGGGAGTGAGGCAGAGGGTCAATGGCGTCTATCTTCTGAGTCATAAATCCTCCCAATAGACCTGCAAGAATAATACCTGCTGCCACAATAGCACCCACTCGACTGAGCATTTGTCGGTTCATGTCACTACCTCACTTGCTGATGCGATTTCACTTTTAGGATGACCCGTTTGAGGTAGAAGGGTTCCAGTGGTTACAGTTTTGGCAACTTAACTGATTAGTTTAGTTCTTTTTCCTTCGGCTCCTCTCAACCCTAAGAGGTAGAGATGGCTGGGGAATGAGGGTGAGCGATCGCTGCTCAATGCGATCGCTACTCCTCTATCTGTAGTGCAAAGTTGCTAGTATTCTTCAGCACAAAAGCTTCACCCTCTTTGCTCAAGTCCCCATAGCAGACTACTGGAATTCTCTCCTGATAAGCTTTGATAGCAAGGTTATAGTCGGGTTCAGCCAAATTTACATAAATTTTACGCAGTTTCCCTAAGACACAACCCATCATTTTCACCTTGCCTGTTTCTACTTCCTCTTGGAGTTTAATTACAACTCCTTGAATTTCAATATTTGTAGCTGTCGTGAATAAATCGTAGAGGATTTCGAGTTGGGAGCGCTTTTCTGCTTTCTCCAAGGTACTCAGAGTTTCACTCATGCGGAGAGGAAAATCTCGATATGCAGTTTTTAGCGGTACATCTATATAGAAATAAGTTTCATCTTCATGTCTTAGCCACCAAAAAGAGGCTTTATCGCCCGGTTGAGGTTCATCCTGATGCCAACCGCGTGACTGTAAGTATTTAGTTACTTGTAGAGGTTGTAAATTTGACAGAACTTCCGGATCGCGTACAGTAACAACCATCATAGAATTCCTCCTGTTTTGATGCGTTGCATCATACTTTTAAGAGCATCTACGGTGAACATATTTTTCCGTGGTAAGTAGACAGTGACAGTTTCTTGATTTTGAGTTGCTGGTTGACCTCGCAGTGATATCCAGTAGCCACAGTGCTTCAAACACAGTTTCGCTTGAGATTGGTACAACCATTCATCTGAGTTATCTGGGACTACAACTAAAACCAATATTCGGGGAACTGAATGTTCTTCATATCTTAATTCTTCGTAGTTCTTAATTGGGAGAGGATACCTAATCTCATCATCAGTAAGTACATCCCTTGACGTGCATTTTACCTGCAAATCAAGCAGAGTCAGACGCTTTGACTGTGGCGTTTCAGGTACTGCTGTAATGGTTACGTCAACGCCAACTTGATCTAAGGGTGTGGTTGCTCTTTGAAATGAATAGCCCACAGCTGAGGCAACAGCATATATGTAAGCATAGCTGAACTCTTCTTTTTGGGTATTTATGTTCACTCTTTCAGGCAATCATATAAGCGGATGCATGAACTAAGCTAACAGGCATTCAATGTGTTGCATAGCTAAATTGTTGAAACGCTTGTGGGATGGGCCTCTTGCCCGTCTGTTGAAGGCAATTTGAATACATATCAGCTGATCGTCCAGGTTGGATCTAATTGTGTCCCACATTTCGAGTTCTTAGTTTCTGCTGAACTAGAGAAGAAGTTTAGAGTGTCTAGATAAACAGTGTTAGCCTATCTATGCTGTATTGCTCAAATTCTGCTAGTAGAACATAGGTATAGTTGTTGTATGACTGACAGATTTAACTACTACTTGGGAAGAACCCATGAATCAACAACGTGAGTTTCCTGACTGGGAAAAGTTGTATCAAGATCAGAATGTAGAATCCATGCCGTGGTTTAACCCAAATCTCGATCCAGATCTTGACCAAGCACTAACCAAGCTAAACCTCCACACAACAAGTACCGCATTAGATCTCGGTACGGGACCAGGTACACAGGCTATGGCATTAGCACAAAGGGGTTTTCAAGTCACTGCCATTGATCTGTCTTCTACAGCTATTGAGAAAGCACAAGCTCTTGCCCAAGAAAAGGGTTTAAATATCTTTTGGAAACAGGATGATATCCTCAACAGTAATCTTGACCAAAAATTTGACTTTGTATTCGATCGCGGTTGTTTCCACGTATTCCCCTCTGAACGTAGATCAGACTACGTGGGAGTTGTAGACAATTTAATTAAGCCGAATGGTTATCTATTCCTGAAATGCTTTAGCCACTTGGAAACACGGGAAAGTGGCCCTTATCGATTTACAGCCGAAGAAATAAAGGAGATTTTCGGCAGTCGGTTCAATGTTATCTCTATTGAAGACACGGTGTATCAAGGTACTTTAGACCCATTTCCACGAGCATTATTTTCTGTTTTGAAAAAGTCTTGAAACAGGCGTTAGAGATACATCCAATCCCGCTTCAGGTGTATTGGCTTGATTAAGAAGCTGGTTTTTAGTGCTACTTTTCAGTTTTGCCCTCTTGTCGCTGCGTGACGAGATTAGCATCGTTACCCCCTTAGCGACGCCTGCGCCTAAGAAACCAAAAACTCTGGCGGGATTAGGTAAGGAAAGGAAGCGGCAGCAAGTCCAGTAAACCCTATACCTACACCGACTACGGCAATCGTAGTTTGCAGGTTGCGATCGCGCTGGGTGCACTTCTCTAAGCCGATCGCTAATACTAGCCACTTATGGCTGTACAAGCAAGCCAGTAAT
>DALYIW010000353.1:0-7769 GCA_031970155.1 Coleofasciculaceae cyanobacterium CTOTU46601
TCCCCTGCTCCCCTGCTCCCCCTGCTCTTCTTCCTCCCCTGCTCCCCCTGCTCTTCTTCCTCCCCTGCTCCCCTACTCCCCCTGCTCCCCCTACTCCCTCTGCTCTCTTGCCTGAGTTTCCTCGAATCCCGTTTTTAGGGTCTCTGCAGTCTCTCATTGTCGGGTCAATTGGGAAGATACATTAACAACCTAGACAGAAACTAGATAAGAATCAGTAGAATGACAAGTGTAAATTAAGCCTACTCCTTATCCAACATTCGCTCTTAAACATTAAACAAACGCCTGTGATTGATAAAAGACGCCAACGCGATTTACCCCAAATTAACGAAAGAATCAGGTTTCCAAAAATTAGAGTCATTGATACCGATGGGGCCCAGCTGGGGATAATCTCACCTCAAGAAGCTTTACGCATCGCGGAGGAAAAAGAGTTGGATCTCGTCTTGGTTAGTGACAAGGCAGATCCGCCCGTGTGTCGCATCATGGACTACGGCAAGTACAAATTTGAACTGGAGAAAAAAGCCCGCGAGCAGAGGAAGAAGCAGCACACGGCTGATGTCAAAGAAGTAAAAATGCGCTACAAAATCGAGGATCATGACTACCAAGTGCGAGTAAACCAAGCCGTGCGCTTTCTCAAAGATGGAGATAAGGTTAAAGCCACAATCACCTTCCGAGGTCGAGAAATCCAACACAGTGACTTAGCCGAGGAATTGCTCAAACGCATGGCAACGGATCTAGAGGAAATCGCGGAAGTGCAGCAAGCGCCGAAACGAGAGGGTCGCAATATGATGATGCTGCTCTCTCCCAAAAAATAACTGAGAGGTCGTCTAGACATTACTCCTGTGTGCAAGCCTGTTAGGTTTGTGGTCAGTACTCACTCTTAAGGATGAAGGATGAGGGAGGAGGGATGAAGGATGAATGCGCCAATAGCCCCATAAATAAAGGTGCTTTAAACCATGAAGATTTCTGATTTTCTTCATAAATACATAAAGGTGCTTGTACCCTCATCCCTCATCCCTCCTCCCTCATCCTTTCAAAGGTCAGTGGATTATAGGTTGAGACTGTAGTAACCTACCCTTTAAAGCGCTGATAGCTGACAGCTGTCAGCGATTTTAGATTTTACGCCGAATGAAACTGCAATCTCCTCGCGCTCGTGTTCAGGGTGACTGGGTACGGAAAATCCTACGATGGGTGAATCTTCGCCCAGAAGAAGGTGAGCGAACATTGATGATGTTCGCGTTCTACACCATTACCTCAATAGGGTGGCTTTGGTTTGAGAACACAGCCAATGCTCTGTTCTTAGAAAAATATGGTGCTGAGCAGTTGGCGTGGATTTATATCGCCAGTGCTGTGATGGTTTCAGGGTTAGGAGTGGTGTATTCCTGGCTCTCTAGTATTTTACCGATGCGAAGCGTCTTGGTGACGATCGCTCTCCTAACTGCCTTACCCCTATTGCTATTTCGCTTTGGCTTAGAGCTAGACTACATAGACGGTTTTGTCGCCTTAGTTACCGTTTTTCTCTTGCGGCTGTGGATGGATGCGGTAGAAGTCCTCAACGACCTCAACTCTCAAGTTGCCGCTAATCAACTATTCAATATCCGAGAAATTAAACGCACCTACCCGATCATTGCTAGCGGCCTGTTGGTCGCTGATGTGATTGCAGGCTTCTCTTTACCACTCCTGTTGCATCTGGTTGGGCTGAACAACGTGTTGATTATCGCTTGTTTAGCGATGCTGGGAGGAGCAGGAACGCTATTTTATTTAACTAAACGATACAGTCAAGCCTTTCCTGACTCACCTGCCTTGCAGTGGGAAGAGGACGAGTCAGAATTCGCTGTCCGTCGTACCAGTGGGCCTCTGCAACGCTACATTATTCCCCTATTTGCTTTCTTTATCCTGGCTGAAGCCCTTTATCTCCTAGTCGAATTTCAGTATCTCAATCAATTAGAAGAAAAACTGCCAGAGACTTCAGACATCGCTGGTTTCCTAGGCATATTCAGTGGCACGTTGGGGCTGTTTGAGCTTATGTCTCAATGGTTTGTCTCAAACCGCGCCATTGACCGCTTAGGCGTCTTTGTCGCCGCGATGATGCTGCCTGCGTCGTTGTCGATTTTAGGATTACTGACGCTGACTGGCTTGCTGGACTTGTTGATTATGCTGGTCGGTAGCGTAATTCATATCCCGAAACTGGTTACTGGGCTTTTTGTAGGTCTGTTATTGCTCAGGTTTATTGATGAGCTATTGCGCTACACCTTAATCGCTGGTATTGAACCTGTACTCTTCCAACCCCTACCAGAAAAGATTCGTAATTCGGTTCAGACTAAAGTGCAGGGGATTGCTGAACCGATGACTACTGGCCTTACCGGTCTTTGCATCTTAGCCGCGATTCAGTTGTTGTATTGGACTGTTCCCAGTCAATCTGATGCCATTTTGAGTGGGGTATTTCTCGGTGCGATCGTAGTTTTATCCATAATCTGGCTACTGAGTGCTTGGTCCCTTCGCTCAGGCTATGTGACTTTACTGGTTCAAAATGCAGAACAAGGTCGTCTGGGCTTTTCTGATGTGGACTTGCGAGCCTTCAAGCGGGCTGTAGAAGAAGCCCTGGAGCAACCAGGTACTGAAGCTGATAAACGCTCTTGCATTCAACTTTTGTACCAAATTGAACCAGAAACGGTTGGTGAGGTGCTCGGTCCGTTGTTACCCCGCCTGTCTACGGCTTTGCAGCGCCAGAGTCTGGAGGTAATGTTAGAGCATCCAAATCCAGCTTATCTGAACGATGTTCAAGCACTGATTGAGCAAACACCACCACCAGAAGTTCTCGCTTTAGCACTGCGCTATGTATGGCTGACTCAGCCAGAACTCGATATTCGCAGCATTAAGCATTATCTACACACCGCAGTTGAGCCAACAGTACGAGGCACAGCCGCCGCTTTAATTTTACGGCGAGGAACACCGACAGAGAAAGCCGAGGCCACTAATACTCTACGACGGATGCTCACCTCAAAACGAGAACGAGAACGAGTAATGGGTACGCGAGCGCTAGGAGAAGCAGAGTATTTGCAGGCGCTACGGCTTTATATCCCAAACCTCTTGCAGGATGAGTCGCTGCGGGTGCGTTGTGCTTTGTTAGAGGTGATTGCCGCAACGCGCTTGGAAGAGTACTATCCGTCTTTAGTCCGTGGACTGTCCTACAAATCTACCCGCGAGGCTGCCCGAACCGCCTTAGTACGTCTTGGGGATGAAGCAACTGGGTTGCTGATCGAGTTGGCTGAAGATGTCCATAAACCAGATTTAATGAGGTTACAAGCTTGGACAGCCTTAGCTCAGATTGGCACGCCAGAAACCCTGAAACAGCTTGTGCAACAGTTAATGACGAGTTGGGGCACAACACGCCGTAATATTCTCCGTATCCTGCTACAGATTCCCAAAGAAGCAGGAGACGAAGAAGCTGGGATTGAAGCTGTACTCGATCGCATCGGGCGTAGTGGCGTAGAAGCGTTAATTGAGCAAGAATTACTGTTTTTAGGTCAGATTTATGCGGCAGTTCTCGATCTAGCTCCTGAGAAGGTTTCAGGACGGGAGGCAGATTTGCTGCGACGGGGACTCCAAGATATGCAAACGGATCTGATTGAGCGGTGTTTTTTACTCATGAAGTTCCTCTATCCATTGAGCGCCATCCAAGCCGCAGCGTTTAATCTGGAGTCGGAATCGCGGTCTAATGTGGCGCTGGGGTTGGAAATTTTAGATAATACGATTGATATTCCCCAGAAAAAAGCTTTTTTGGCGATTTTGGATCGGCGTTCCACAACTGAAAAGCTGACTGATTTAGCAGAGTTGCTGCCTTATCACCCGATGAGTCCTAGCGATCGCCTACGTCGCTTGATTGAGTTTCGCCATTTTATGGCAGACTGGCCTTTAGCGTGCTGCTTTCATTTGGCAAGAGTCGCCCACTACAGTCTGACGCCGGAAGCCACGATAGTCTGTCTACGTCATCCAACGGGTTTTGTTAGGGAAGCTGTTTTAGCTTATCTGAAAGCTGCTTCTCCCCGTGCCTTTAGCGAGTTATTGCCAGCGCTGGTGAATGATTCAGATCGCTTGGTTGCTGCTCAAGTTCAGCAGATGATCGAAGAGAGAGGTAATGGGTAATGGGTGTATATTCTTAATTGCCTATTGCCTTGACCTGAGTATTGATCAGGACTTACGCAGGGATACCACATATAGTAGGGTGAACGGCCAAGAACCCCTACATATGGCGGTTCGTAATGAGAAATTTGCGTAAGCCCTATTGATAATTGGGTAGTTTGTTCAGTTTTATTGGAGCAATAGGGTATAATCAAGGATTCTCAAATTAACCCAAGCCAATAGCTACCCAATAACCTCTAATCGATGTTAACCAGCGTTGAGCGTCTACTGTTTCTGAGAGCTGTCCCGATTTTTCAAGAGCTGCGGGATGACTTTCTAGTACGTCTAGCCTCCGTGATGGAGGAGTTATCTTTTCCTGCTAACCACACCATCTTTACCCAAGGACAAGAAGGGCGATCGCTTTATATTGTTGTATCGGGTTTAGTACGGGTTCACATTAGCGATCGCGATCTAGCACAGCTCAAGCAGGGAGCCTGTTTTGGTGAGATGTCGTTGTTTGATTCCGAACCCCGTTCAGCGTCCGTCACGACTATAGATAAGTGCGAGTGTCTGGTGCTAACACAGCTACAGCTTTATGACGCCATTGATGAGACGCCCGGTATCGCTGTAAATATTATCCGTCTGCTTTCCCGTCGCATCCGGGAATTAAACACTAAAGTCAATGCTTACGAAGCCAAACATTCGGCACCCGAGTTGGCTAAGGCGACAAGCAATATGTCAGGATGAGCAACGAGTCAAAATTGATGGTAGAAAGTTAATTAGGCTAAGTTTTGCAGTCTTTTAGGCTTTCCACTGCCAACTGTTCACCCAGTTGTGAACTCCTAGTGCCAAAGCCATTTTGCAAGCTACAATGCAATCTGGCAAAAGTTCTTGCCAACTCACTCCAAGTTGATTCGGAAGACCACCCATGATCCACGAAGTATTCATGCCCGCCCTCAGTTCCACAATGACCGAAGGCAAGATTGTTTCCTGGGTCAAATCTCCAGGGGACAAAGTAGAAAAAGGTGAAACCGTGGTCGTGGTTGAGTCAGATAAGGCGGATATGGACGTTGAGTCCTTTTATGAAGGCTATCTGGCTGTAATTGCGGTGCCCGCTGGTGATTCCGCTCTCGTAGGTGCCCCTATCGCTCTCGTAGCCGAAACAGAAGCCGAAATCGAGGCGGCTAAACAACAAATTGCTAATTCTAGTCAAGAACCCGCTGTTGCCACCGCTCAAAAGGAAACAGCACCGACCCCAGCGCCTGTAGAAGCCTCCCCAGCAGCTGTTCAAGACTCCCCCAGCAAACGCAACGGGCGGATTATTGCCTCACCCCGCGCTCGTAAATTAGCCAAGGAACTCAGCGTTGATCTAGGGAGTTTGAAAGGTAGTGGCCCAAATGGGCGGATTGTCGCCGAGGATGTCGAAGCAGCAACAGGAAAAAGCAGTGCTCCTCCTACAGCAGCACCCGTAAAAACACCCGTTGCTACTCCCCCCACTACTCCTGCACCCAAACCAGCTTCAGCTACCCCAGCGGTTCCGGTTGCTGTGCCTCTAGGTGAAGTCGTACCCTTAAACACGCTGCAAAATGCGGTGGTACGAAATATGGTAGCCAGCCTCCAGGTTCCTACCTTCCATGTTGGCTACACCATCACGACTAATGAGCTGGATAACTTATACAAAAAAATAAAGTCCAAGGGCGTGACGATGACGGCGCTACTTGCCAAAGCGGTGGCAGTGACGTTGCAAAAGCATCCTTTAGTGAATGCCAGTTATACAGAACAAGGTCTTCAGTATCACAGTGCCATTAATATTGCCGTAGCTGTCGCCATGCCAGGTGGAGGGTTGATTACACCAGTATTGCAACAAGCTGACCAAGCAGATATCTATTCCCTGTCTCGCAGCTGGAAAGACTTGGTAGAACGTGCCAGAGTTAAGCAGTTGCAACCGGAAGAATATAGCTCTGGCACCTTCACTGTGTCTAACCTAGGAATGTACGGCGTTGACCGCTTTGATGCCATCTTGCCGCCGGGACAAGGGTCAATTTTAGCGATCGGGGCATCACAACCACAAGTGGTAGCCACCGATGACGGCTTGATGGGCGTGCGGCGTCAGATGCAAGTAAATATCACTTGTGACCACCGTATTATCTACGGTGCTGATGCAGCAGCGTTCCTACAAGACTTAGCGAAGTTGATTGAAACCGATGCACAATCACTAACACTTTGACCTCATCCCCCGCTTACAAGACGGGGACTTGTTGTTGTTGGTTGTTTGTTATTTGTTGTTGGTATTTTTTAACAAACAACTAACAACCAACAACCAACAACAAAATTTTTTAAACGGAAGTTCCCCCTAGCTCTGTTTTACTCCAAAGCTCGGGCAAGATCTTCAATCAGATCGTCTGGATGCTCAAGACCAACAGAAACTCGTAGAAGATTTTCTGGGGTTTTTGTGCTTGCCCCTTCCATTGAGGCTCGATGTTCAATTAAACTTTCTACACCACCCAAGCTGGTTGCTCGTGTGAAAAGTTTCACTTTCGCAGTTATGGCAAAAGCCATCTCCCGTCCTCCTTTCACCTGGAAAGAAAGCATTCCTCCAAACAGCTGCATCTGAGAAGCGGCAATTTCATGTCCTGGATGTTGTTTGAGTCCTGGATAATAAACTGCCTCAACTTTCGGGTGTTCACTTAAAAACGTTGCTACCTTAAGAGCATTTTCTGAGTGTGCTCTCATACGGTAGGGTAATGTTTGAATTCCCCGGAGTATCAGCCAACAATCGAAAGGAGAAGCCACTGCACCACCAGTGGTTTGAATTGTCTTAATCTTCTTGAAAAAGTCATCTTCAACTTTGGTAATCGCCACACCTCCTAAGACATCACTATGTCCACCGAGGTACTTAGTAGTAGCATGAACAACTAAATCCGCACCACATTTGAGAGGACTTTGCCCCATAGGTGTTGCCCAAGTGTTATCGCAGACGCAGAGTGCATTGGCCTGATGAGCAATCTCTGAAATTTTCCCAATGTTGCTAATCTTAAGCATTGGATTAGAAGGCGTTTCTACCCAAATCAGCTTGGTATTCGATTGAATCGCTTGCTGAATTTCGGCGGGATTAGTCATATCAGCAAACGTGACTAACAAATTCCACGGAGCAAAGATTTCTCGCAGAAGAGAAGAGGTGCCAGAGTAAGCATCTAATGGTGCAATAACATGGTCTCCTGGCGATAGAGCTTGGAATACACTCATCGTTGCAGCTGAACCAGAAGAAAATGCTGCTGCTGCAACTCCCTCCTCCAACTCACATAGACATTTTTCCAAGGCTTCCCGGTTAGGGTTGTTATCTCGAATGTAGTTATATCCCTGGGGATAGCTGCCATCTGCTTCACGCTCAAAGGTAGTAGATAAATAAATTGGGGGTGCTACTGCTCCGTTAGCTGAATCAATGCGATGACCTGCATGTACTGCCAGTGTTTCAATTCTCATGTGCTATCCCTTTTCACCTCAAGATCTTATTAACTCATCCCACGCAAGTTCTTGACCACGAAAGGATGAGGGATGAGGGATGAGGGATGATAGCGCAGCGGGACGTTAGTCCGGGATGAGGGATGAGGGATGAGGGATGAGGGATGAGGGATGATAGCGCAGCGGGA
>DALYIW010000354.1:0-7700 GCA_031970155.1 Coleofasciculaceae cyanobacterium CTOTU46601
CGGTTAAACCGCCATTTGTAGGGGTGAACGGCCGTTCACCCCTACTATATGTGGTATCTATGCGTAAGTCCTGATTACAACTGCTCTGGGTTAATACCTCGTTCTCGCAGTAGGGCTTCTAAGGCTTGATAGCGCTGTCTTTCCTGTTCCAGTTGGCTAAGTGCTTCATCTGCCCGTTGGCGCTCTTGTTCAGCACGTTGGCGTTCCTGCTCCCTCAGTTGGCCTAGTTCAACAAAAGTAAGGAACTGCTCTCCTGAGGGGGAAAAAATTTCTAGATTGTCGGATGTCAGCTGAAACTTTACCCCCAGACGAGGACTAACCCAACCATTCATCTCCTCAATCACATCTAATTCCTCTCCAGAGCGCAGCCAACCTATTAACTCCACGTCATCGGGGTCATAAACGTAATATTCCTCTACACCATAGCGTTCGTAGAATTTGAATTTTTGCGCCATTCTTTTGAGGCGGTTGCCGGGGGATAAGATTTCAAATACCACTTGAGGCCTAATATTATCTTCTTCCCATTGTTTATAGGAACCTCTGTCTCCTTTTGGTCTGCCAAAGGCAACCATTGCATCGGGTGCTTGGCGAGTTTTGTTATCTCCTTCAACGGGATACCAGAGTAAATCTCCTGCGACAAACACATCAGCAACATTAGCAAACAACAGTTCTAAGTTTTCCTTGATAACTACAATCCAGCGAAATTGTTTGGTGTTGTCTGCCATTGGTTGACCATCACTGTCAGGGTAGATGAGAGTTGGCAGTTGTTGTACCATAGTGTCCTCCACTGGTGAGTCGTTGTCATATTCTAGCGATGACTTTGGTATAGCTTTGTTTACAGCCATATATGTCCTCCAAGTGTGAGCTATAGCAACTCAGCTGAGATTGCCTTTAACTTCTTTCAACACTGAAACATGAATCAATATCAGAAGAAGGGGAAAGGTGAACTTGACAAATTACCCACTTTACCCATTATTTGACTTCACGGTCGCATTTTGCCAGAACGTGAAGGTGCGATCGCCTTAACCTCTACATAATCGATGTACTTTGCGATCGCTAAAACTCAATTCCTGATTCTCGCAAAACTTGAAAAAGAAGCTCTGTTAACTTCAATTCCTCCCCCCATCGAACCAAATAATCAAAATCCAGTCGTTCTCCTTGCAACTTCATCACGCCCAGCACATCTCGCCATTGCACAGATGAAACCTTCCCACCCTGACGATACCAGGAGAGTTTCTGAAGAATGATATCTTCAGCCGATGGCAGGATTAACGTTTGGTCTGGAGGACGGACAACTACAGGGGTGCGGCGCTGGAACTCTGTTTGATTAAATGGTTCATCCTTCAAAATGAAAATGTCAATCTTTCCTAAGGATTCGTTATCTATTAGATTGAAACTTCGCTGGGAGTCGATCGCATCTAACACCGCATCTTCAGAAACATAGAACCTAGGCTGAAGTATCTCAATCAATTCATTAACTTTTTCTCTTGGTAAGTCTGCAACCAAATCGATATCCTGCGTTGCTCTAACCTCACCTAAAATGCCGCTAGCTACGGAACCTCCGACTAAGTAGGGAATATTGAGCGCGTTCAGAATATTGGCTACATCAAGGGCAAGAGTTATGGGGTCAGATAGCATGATTCGTTGCTCATCAAACGGGTTACCGGGAAGAGAAATATCGACGCCCAGAGAACGGCGGATAAATTCTCTCCGGATTTTTGCTGGACTAGCATCTGGGTATTGATGGCTAATCCCCACAAGAGCTAATTCCCAAGTTCCTTTAGTCCAATTAGCTACTAGTTCTGCTTTCTTCCACAAGGGGCGCGATCGCCATAGTTTGAACTGATACTCTTCGGCCTCAGGAGAAGTATCTAGTGATTGGGTTTTGTAATGGGGAGACTTGATGCTCAGGTATGTGGGGAAGATGCGAATGCTAGTCATTTTCTTCATTCACTCACAGAAAGTCGGCGTTTTTTGTTGTTGGTTGGCTTCGACGTGAGCGCGGTAGTTGAGCCTGCGATGCTCTGAGCTTGCCGAAGAGTCGAAACTCAGCCGAACGTTTGTTGTTGGTTATTTGTTAAAAATACAAACAACAAACAACAAACAACAAACAACAAACAACAAACTACCCGAATTATGATTCCTGCTCCTGTTTCAGCTGTTGCTCTTTGGAATCGCCCCAGTACGCGCTGTAAGTCCAGACTTCGCTATTACCTTTTGTCTCTAACGACCATCGATAAATAGCTGAGTTCGGGTTAACCCCAACCTCAATTAGCTTTGCGCCCATATAGTACTCCATCTGGCGTTTTGTCATGTCCTTTGCCGCCTCAGGCTGGCTCTTTCTCAGGGTTCGGGACATGTGGGCTTGTGTAGGTCTTGGCATTTCTTCTTTTTTCTAAGCAAATGTACTTATTTCATTATTAGCGCTCCTGTTAGGGAATGGGTGGTAGAGTTCCCATCATGTTCTGGGCTAATTCCAAAAATTGCTCTGCACACATAATCTGCTCAGTAGCCTGTTCAGCACTAACAGCATTCAGCTGCCCATAATCTCCAGCATTGCGTAAATCTTGCGCTCTGATGAGGAATTGGTGAAACTCTACAGGAACTCTACCTGTACGGGCAAATTCTCTGCCAAAAGCTGAAATCACAGCAGCATGACTAGAAAAAGACATGCCCTCACCTTCTAAAAATGCCTCGGCAATGTAAAACATTGCGTAATAAGCGCGAGATGTTGCATAGTCTGGGAAGCCATTATCTAGTAGAACTCTTGCCGCAGATAGACTTTGATGCGCTTTCAGAAGTAGTTCTAATTGGTCTTCTGTCATAACGGTATTCCCTCTTTGCGGATATTTCGTAGCAAGGGGCCGTTACGGTGAGTAAACCGATGTTCATCCATAAACAGGCAACTGATGACTTCATCGTACTGTAGGGACAAATCAGCTGAAATATGACTGGTTCTTTGAATTTCCTCACCTGGGTTGACTTGCCCTTTCAGAACCACTAAGACATCAATATCAGAATCAGTATCAGCATCTCCCCGCGCTTGAGAGCCGAAGAGTACTATTTTGAATAAGCGATCGCCATAAATCTCCTCAAAGTGCGATCGCAACTCAGCTAGTATTACCTTTATTTTCTCTCTCATCATCAAACATTCATACCAGACCAAGGAAAGGGTAACTTGACAAATTACCCACTTTCCCCGTCAGCTTATCTCTATTCTTCAATCACTGAATCGTCAGCAACGAAGCGAGATTCTTCCTCGAAATATTCATCATAGGTTCCGACTAGCCAGGAACCATAACTGCACTTGAGGTACTGGATTCGGTAATACCATTGGGCGGGTTTATTGCTTTCGGTAATGCATTGCATCCCGACAATTACCCCAATTTCACAGTAGCGATTGCCTTGATCATCTTCCTCATAGATAACAACTTGGTCACCAAATTGGAATTTAGGTTGAGGGAAGCGATCGCACGGTAATTGAATTTGCCAGTATTGCTGCGAAGCTATTGGTCGATCTGTCATGCTGGAAACAGCCTCCATTTAATGGTTTTTGGGGCTAGAGTCAGTGCCAGGATTTGGACGTCGGGGCACTGGCTCTTAGCTTATTGTGATAATAGCATTACATAAGAATAAATGCAACATATTAAGCCAATAAAACGTTAAAAAATGTATAAAGCCATAAAGTAATCTGAGGAAGAGTGCGATTTGAGGCAGCTTTACAAGGAAGAGTGCGATCGCTACACCAATGCTTCCTCGTTAAAGCAACTCAGCTAAGATGGCGTTTAACTTCTAAGTAATAGAAAACAACTGAAATATGGACTGGCAGCAATATATTCATTCAGACTCGCAAATTTTGTTAGGCAAGCCGACGGTTAAAGGAACTCGGTTGTCAGTTGAGTTTCTTTTGGGGCTTTTTGCCGCCGGATGGACACAACAACAAGTGTTGGAGAACTACCCCGCCCTGACATCTGAAGCACTACAAGCAGTTTTTGCTTTTGCGGCTGAGTGTCTGCGCGAGGAATCGTTTTATACTCTCCCACTTTCGTCTGAGGCGAGCTAGTTTGGAAAAGCTTGAGGAGAACTGTTTCAGGTTGATCGTGAGTTGAGCAGTGACAACACAATTGGCAAAAGAGAGAAAACAATGGATTTGAAGGAATTACGGTGGATAAAGAATGTGAACAACCCAGAAGGTGGCTGGGTTTATGAACACGAAATTGTGTCTTATCCGTACCTTGTACCAGAGTTTTCTCTACACTGGAAAATCAGCGCAAGGGAAAATGCACACAAGCCAAATCCGGGTAACCTCATTCTCTTGTGCCAACGGATGCGGGTAACGCATCTTGTTAAGGTCTTAGATGAATATGTGCATGACGATAGTCCTTACCCAGAATATCCCTTCTATCGTCGTGTTCAGGTGATGTGGATGGCATCGAAACCCTGGGACGCAGCCCCGCATCAGAAGGACGTGTTTGGGTTTGATTTCCGATTTAGACACGGCAAAGCCATCGATCTTGAGAACGTTACTGCCCTTCAGGAATATTTTGGTGAGGGAGAGTTCGCAGCATTTCGAGAGCGTGTGAAGGAGAAGCTTGGCTTATTAAATTAAGATTGAAAAGCGATCGCACCTTCCCCTCAACCTCCTAAACCTGATCATCCAGATCGGGTTCAACACCAAGCGATCGCAATTGTTCTACCAGTCTCTCTACTCGTCGCCTTTCTCGCTCAAGCAGTTGACTTTCTTGCTCTGCCTGTTGTCTTTCTCGTTCTTCAGGAGTCAGAATCCAGTTACCTGCCGCATCATACCAACGTAACCAGATGCGATCGCATTCTCCATAAAAACCTTGCCACAATCCCAAACCTAGCTGAATATCGTTCATCCACACTCGCGCTTCCAACAGTTCTAACTCGGTGTAACTACTACCCGCTAACTGAAACGCCCTCAACTGGTTGGTGTAGCCGTTAAACACCATGTAATAGGGAACGCGCAAAATCCTTTCGTAGACTTCCCACTTTGTCGGCGGTTGATTCGCTTCTCGTAGCGTCTGTCCTAAGTCTTCTTTTTCAGTCCCAGGTGAGAGCAGTTCTACCACTACAAAAGGATTGACCTCTTCTTGCCACACCACATAGCTCATTCTCAAATCCCGTTGTTCGTAGAGTCGGTCAACACCTACCACAGCAAACCAGTCAGGGTGTTTGTACCAACGTGTCTGGCGTGGGTTGTAGTAAAGATTCAAATCACTGGCAACAAATATTTGGTCAGTTGGGTAGTTGGGAGGGCGGAAGGTATCTTCAAGGAAACGAGCTTGTAATAAGTGATATTTGTCGGGCAAACCAGGCTCCTCTGCGTCTTCGCTTGGGAGATCATACATTGTGGGCAAAACTTTTCTTGGGTCGAGAGGAGGATCGCTTTGATACATGATGCCCAACAGAGTAGCGCTGTCAACTTTATTTTATGTTGGCAAGAATGCGATCTCAACAGCAGCGCTTGCGCGAGCGCACCTTCCCCTCAAACCCCTAAATCTGCTCGTTCAAGCCTGGTTCAATACCACGCGATCGCATTAATAGGCTGATTGCTAGTCAGTTAGGGTCAGCGGGAGGGATGAGGGATGAGGGATAAGGGATGAGTACCCCGCCGGAAAAAGCACGGGGCGTTCGAGCGAGGAAATATTTTTTATCTTTTCCCCTTTCAAGGCGTTACCTGAGCGATAGCCGAAGGGGAGGCTTGTATCCAATATCTTTGCCGTGACACCCTGAGCCTGTCGAAGGGCATTCATCCCCCATCCCCCATCCTTCATCCTTTCAAAGGTCAAGTCCGTTACTTCGCAGGTATTCCAGGGAACTTTACCAGTAAGTCCTCTCTCGATTCGTCAGTCGGGACTGTACAGCCTACCTAGCAACATAAATTTTGAGGTGCACTATGGCAAAGATGTTTCCCGATTGCCTGCGTCCTGATGTCAAAAGCCCTGCTGAAAGGCTTTTATACAAGGCATTTCAGGAACAGTTATCAGACGATTTTACAGTCTTTCATGAAGTTTCTTGGCAAGTACCTGATCTGCGTAGCGGTGCCAAAGATGGCGAGGCTGACTTTATTATTGCTTGTCCGAATCTAGGCATCTTGGTACTAGAAGTCAAAGGTGGCTCTATTCGCTATGAAAACACCACAGATAAGTGGTACAGCAACGACAATTCTATTAAAGACCCCTTCCAACAGGGATGCGATAACAAGAACAGTTTGCTGAGACTTCTCAAGGAACAACCGTACTGGAGTCAACGCTGGATTCCCATAGGACACGCTGTAGCTTTCCCTGATGTTGAAGTCGCTAAAGCCTTCCCTGATGTCGAAGCCGACAGCAGACTATGCTTAAATGCCCCTCTCGACATCGTATTAGACTACACCCACTTGAATGACTTATCCAATTGGGTGCAAGCTGTCATGAACTACTATCGGGGCAACAATGAACGCCAAACTGATCTTGATGTTGAAAGTGTTGAAAAATTAGTAACTCTTCTCAGCCGATGGTTCAACCTAAAGCAAGTATTAGGTATTGAAATCCACAAAGATAAGCAAGAATCCAAGCGTCTATCCGAGAAACAATTCCGTCTATTAAATTTACTGGGGCGGCAGAGGCGTGTGGCTATTAGTGGTTGTGCTGGTTCAGGGAAAACTTTGTTAGCAGTTGAAAAGGCTCGTTGCCTTAGCGAACAAGGATTTACTGTTTTGCTAACCAGCTACAACAAAGCTTTAGCTCAATTCTGGCGTAAGAGTCTTGGTAGAAACAGAAATTTAAAACTTTACCACTTTCATGGACTCTGTAAAAAACTCGCTAGTGACGCTGGTTTAGATCCAGGTTCCAACCCTAACATTGACGAAGATTTACTCTGGAACCAAATTTATCCCGAACTACTATTAAAGTCTGCTAAAAAACTCAATTGGCATGTGGATGCCGTGATTGTGGATGAAGGACAAGACTTTCGCAAAAATTGGTGGCTACCACTCAAGTGTCTATTGAATGACCCAGACGATGGTATCTTCTACGTTTTCTACGATGACAACCAAAACCTCTACTGTCCAGGCTGGCAACCTCCCTTTGAGCAAGCACCATTTCCCTTAGATGAAAATTGGAGAAATACAAAAAAAATACACTCCTATGTACTCCAGTTTTACAACCAACATTACCCGATAACACCTCTTGGGTCAGAAGGACGGAATGTGGAAATTGTAGATTATCCAAGCGGCGATAACTTTCATTTACAGAAAATCATTGGCAGTATTCTCAACCGCCTAGTTTTCGATGAAGGTGTTTCTACAAAGGACATCGTGATTTTAACAACCACTAGGAAACAAGCGCTTCAGAATAAGGTTTTAGGGCAGTTCCGAGTAAAAGCCGATCCAGATGTTAGCGCTCAAGAAATTCTTTGTAATACAATTCATCAATTTAAGGGGCTTGAAAGTCCTGTTGTCATTTTGGTAGAAACTGACTTACGCGACTTTTCAAATCTGAGGAATTGGCTGTATGTCGGCACTTCTCGCGCTCGTAACCACTTAATTATTCTGCGACCGGATGCGCCATTTTAAGATTCAAAGTTTTGAGTTTTGAGTTTTGGGTTTTGAATTAATCCCTTAATAAATTAAGGAGATTGAAACAAAGAAGTTCTAATTATCGGGACTTAGACAATTTCTAAGCCCAGACAAAGCC
>DALYIW010000355.1:0-7693 GCA_031970155.1 Coleofasciculaceae cyanobacterium CTOTU46601
TTGTTGTTTGTTGTTTGTTGTTTGTTGTTTGTTGTTTGTTGTTTGTTGTTTGTCAAACTCCTTATTCTGTGTGAAAACCTTCTAACCTTTAACCGCTATTCCAACTCAAAATGGGGCATCAACTGAAGCATCCCTAAACCCAATTCTCTTGAAGAAAGCGATCGCGCCTCAAATAATGCCATCATGTCACTAGGCTGGGGATTGCCGCGAGATGCCCCAGTTAGCCCCTTGGCAACGATTAACCCGCAATACCCCTTAATCTTTTTGCAGCGCTGATCCCACTTTTTGCGAGCAGCAACATGGGTAGGGTCAGTTCCCGGAAACTCTCCAAATAGATATAAACTACTGTTTTCAGTTTGAAGAATGCCTAGATCGTAGCGCTCGCCTTCAAAGGGGTCTTCTCCTGGATTAAAGCAAATCCCTTTCAAACCACCTGCCGTCTTAATCTGCTCAATCAGTGTTTTTGCTTTTGGGCGGGTAGTTTGAATCAAAATCACTGGCAAACCTTCTCCAGTTGCTGTCAAGTCTTTGGATTGATAGAAATTAACACCCGATCGCAACACGGCAACGCTCTCCCAAGGTATCATTCCCAAACTGAGGAAAGCATCTTTAGGTACTAAGTCATCCCGCAGCGGTACTGCCATCTCCGCTTCATCAATCTCGTCATCTTCGTCATCTTCGTCGCCAAATTCAGCCATCTCGGACAACTCTGATGCCACTTCCGGCATCGTGGCAACTTTCACAGAAGCTGTTTGTTTTAACTCCGCTTCTACAGGCACTGGTATGCGGTAACGCTTGGCGATATCTGGGAAGGTATCTCCTTCTAGTTGGCGATAGGTTGCTTTGAAAAATCGGTGGAGTGCTTCCAGGGCAATGTAAACTGCGATCGCTTCTTGGTCATCGAGAAATGGCCGCATTCCTTCCAATGGATGCACTGTCCCGAAGTTAGGTGTAATTTCCGATGCTGGCAAGTCAGCTAGATCAGTTTCATCATCTTCGTCATCTTCATCTTCGTCATCCTCATCTCTCCCAAACGTCACAAACAAGCAATCTTGTCCTAAAAATGCTTGTTCCATCGCCTCAAATGATTTCTCTTCCAAAACCGTGGCTCTAAATCGTTTAAGAGAATCCAATGAGCGATATAGCAGTACACCATACTCCATACCTAGCAGTCCCATGACTGAGGTGTATAGTGTGCCGATATCCCACCGATTTAACTCAATAGAGATAATCTGGTGATCAGCTAACACTTCCCAAGGAGCGTCAGTCCAAAGTTCATAGGCTTTTTGGCGTAGCATGTCGGCATACTGAGGAGGAATGGCGGGTTTCCGGTGAAGGGCGATTTCCTCGAAGCCTCGAAATAACTCATCAATTAGGGGCAATTCTGGGAAGTAATCAATTGCAATACCTAATTTCTGAAGAACACCTCGCAAATAAAACTGAATTTCTCGGTCTCTAACGACAATCTTAGAGGGTCGTGCGGCTTTGGCTGGACTTTGAGGATTTTCCATCGCTCGTAGTAAGGCACGAACCACGGCTTCGGGGCCCATTTTTGGGGATACCACATCCATCGCTCGAACGATGCCTTCCGAACCATCCACCCAAAGAATGCACTCTCCACTGCCCTCGACATCTGGTTCCAGAGTGTCTGAAAGAGCCAACAATGGACGGCGATCGCCTTCCCATACACTGGGAATCTGTGGTAAATTTTGGAGCCGACGGCAAGTATTGGGATTCAGAGCAGACATAAGGCAGCCACATTAAGTGCAAAAAACGGGCGAGGCAAGAGCTAATACAGGAGCGGATACTCCTATCTTACTGGGGGGAAGTTTGAGAGGTTGCTTATTTTACCTCCTCTCTAAAGCTTCAGCCTATACCTATTGGAGTAGCACTGGCGTAAGTAAATCTTACTTGCTCTATAGCTAGGTGTGACCTTATGCTATCGCTGCTCTAACGTTACAGCCTAGGGATTCCGGTCATTTAAGCTAAAATAGAGAGGTTCTGCCAGTACTGTGCGTCCAAAATAGATATAAATCTAAATAAAACTAATGGTTCTTACCTTCAAAATCAATTGGTGAGTTACCAGTAAGTTAACAAAACAATTATCTCAATTTCTATTGAGAGTTGAATAAATATTTTTTGAGTAAATTTACTCAAAATGCTTCCGTGACGTTACTAGGTAAGGCACCGAACAATGCCACGTAAATGTATCAGCTATTAGGAGTCGCAAAATACTACTCATGACACAAGCAACTCAGCCCCAACAAAAAGGTATTCTACTGACTGAAACAGCCCTGAAGCATGTTTTAGCGCTGCGGGAAAAACAAGGAAAAGACCTGTGCTTGCGGGTTGGTGTCCGCCAGGGAGGTTGTTCCGGAATGTCTTACATGATGGATTTTGAAGATCCGAGTTTGGTTCGGGAAGACGATCAAGTCTTTGACTACGATGGCTTTAAAATCGTCTGCGATCCAAAAAGCATTCTTTATCTCTACGGTCTGGTACTCGATTACAGCGATGCCATGATTGGCGGTGGTTTCCAATTCACCAACCCTAATGCTAATCAAAGCTGTGGTTGTGGTAAGTCCTTCGGCGTCTAAGCTTCACAGAAAGTCGGTGTTGTTGGTTATTGGTTGTTGGTTGTTGGTGTCAGCACTCTCCAATAAATCAAAAATAACCAACAACAAACAACAAACAACTGATTTATGAACGAGTCTGCTACTGCCCTATTTGATACTGGCCTAGAACGCTACAAAGCGGGTGAAGGACCAGAAACACTGATTCCAGTTTTCAAAGAAGTATGCGATCGCGCCCCAAAAATCGCTGCCGCTTGGAGTTGTCTAGCATGGCTATATTTGCTTGAAGATAAACCCGATCAGGCCTACAAAGCCGCTCTCAAAGGCGTTAAGTTAGATCAAGATGCTCCGCAAGCCCGGATTAACTTGGTCATTGCCATGTTGGAAACAGGTCAAAAAGGGGTTCGCCAACACATCGATGTTGCTAAGCAGCTGATGGCGATTGATCCAGGAGTCCGACGTGATTTAACTGAAAGCATTGAAGATGGATTGACTCGAAAACCCAACTGGGGGGCTTTAGATCGCGTCAAAAAATGGTTATCTGAGTCTGAATCCTAGGAGAACTCGCTCTCCCGTAAGGGGCTTGTACCCAAAGTTTTTCATCCCGGCATCACGCCCCACAACGCTTGTCATCCTTCCTCCTTCATCCTTCCTGTTAACCGTATCATTCAATTAATTCTTAATTTACGATTCTCCACATGGGATTCTCAAAAACACTGCTAGTTGGTCTCAAGGCAGATCAGTTCCGTCATCCTCTGGATTTGGAAGCAACTAACGCCCTCAAGCAAATACCAGGATTAGACTTGATGGTGCGAAATTTACTCGGCCCATTGGGGGAACAGTTTTTTTATCTCAACAATATCGCCGCCAGCATCTTGGTGGGCGAAAATCAACTGCCGCACCTTCATCAGCTACTCTTGGAAGCTTGCAAAATCCTGGATTTAGAACCGCCTCAGCTGTACGTACATCAGCATCCGGTTCCTAATGCCTACACCTTTGCTATGCGAGGTAAGCAGCCTTTTATTGTCCTGCATACTTCTTTAATTGAGATTCTGACGCCCGAAGAAATTCAAGCGGTAATTGCTCACGAACTAGGCCACCTCAAGTGCGAACATGGGGTTTACCTGACGCCGATTAATGTCCTTGTCTTAGCCGCTGGGTTAATACCCACCTGGGGTAGGGTAATTGCCGAAAGTATACAGGCACAGATGCTGGAGTGGCTGCGATGTGCTGAATTTACTTGCGATCGCGCTGCCCTTCTAGCCACTCAAAACCCTAGAGTTGTCATGTCAGTTCTCATGAAACTCGCTGGCGGTTCTCCAACTCTCGCCCCACAACTGAATCTAGACGCCTTCATTGCTCAAGCTAGGGCTTATGATGCCGTCAGTGATAATGAGTTGGGAGAATTACTCAAGTCTGCACAGACGGCGGGCTTAACTCATCCAGTTCCGGTGCTACGGGCAAGAGAAATTGACCAATGGGCTAGCTCTCAAACTTATCAATCCTTGCTACAATGCCAGCAAAATGGTTATAATGGAAAGGTTGCCACCCAGGGCGGATGGCGGAATTGGTAGACGCACCACACTCAAAATGTGGCGACCTCACGGTCGTGAGAGTTCGAGTCTCTCCCCGCCCACTGTATTTCAGAGGCAACACTCATGACACAACGACTCAAACGGTGGGAATCTCCCCGCCGCCAAGGGCGAAACGATAAAGGTAAAGGTGGTTCTGCTCGCCAGCGACAACTCAAAAAGCAACAGCAAATGCTGCGGAAAAAGCTAAAAGAGGGTCAACAAGGAGATAACCATAATAACCAAGGGGGAAGAGAAGTAAATTCTCTTCCTTTTTTTGTGGCGAAAGGAATTAGAGGGGAGTTGGGAGTTGGTACCACAACGAAGAACTTCCTATCAAGAGCGATAAGATTCAAATTATTGGTTGTAGTAGGTAATGGCTATGATTACACAATCATCTGTTGAAACTGTCGTTATCAATCAGCGTCAGTTTTTCAATACAAATCAGACCAAAAATGTATCTTTTAGAATAGAAAAGCTCAAAATTTTAAGGCAAGCAATTTCAGAGAATACAGAGGCTATCAAAAAAGCTTTACAGGCGGATTTAGGTAAGCCAGAATTTGAAGCTTATGCCACAGAGATAGGAGGTTGCTTAGAAGAGATTAACTATGCACTTAAACACATTAAATCTTGGACTCAACCGAAGAAAATCTCTACACCACTTCCTTTCTTACCAGCTTCATCTAAAGTCTATTCTGAGCCATTGGGCGTCGTTTTAATTATTAGTCCGTGGAACTACCCATTTCAATTGCTGATTTCGCCACTGATTGGTGCGATCGCAGCAGGAAATTGTGCTGTACTAAAACCTTCAGAGATTGCGGTCAATACCTCTAATCTGGTAGCTGAAATTATTTCTAAATACTTTGAACCCTCTTTTATCAGCGTAGTTGAAGGAGGTAAAGAATTTACTCAGCAGCTACTAGAAGAAAAATTTGACCATATCTTTTTTACTGGTGGCACCACAGTTGGAAAAATTATCATGAGTGCAGCGGCTAAACATCTGACACCAGTGACGCTAGAACTTGGTGGTAAAAGTCCTTGCATTGTGGATGCTGATACTCACTTGGAATATACAGCCAGAAGAATTGTTTGGGGAAAGTTTATCAATGCGGGTCAAACTTGTATTGCTCCAGATTATCTTTTGGTGGATAAGACGATTAAACAAGATTTGTTGGAACGCATCAAACAATGTATTAGAGACTTTTATGGTGATACACCCGCCACAAGTCTTGACTATGCCCGAATTATTAGCCAGCACCACTTTAATCGGCTTAGCGAACTCCTGAAGGTAGATGACATTACTATTGGGGGTGATACTAATCCAACTGAACGTTACATTGCTCCCACTGTAATTGATGGGGTTGATTGGGAAGATACACTGATGCAAGAGGAAATCTTTGGGCCGATTTTGCCAGTCGTGGAATACACTAACTTAAGCGAGGCGATCGCACAAGTGAACGCTAGACCCAAACCCCTTGCCCTGTACTTCTTCTCCAACAATAAGCAACATCAAGAGCAGGTGTTGCGGGAAACTTCATCTGGAGGTGCCTGTATTAACGACACTATCTTACATGTGGGCTTCCCTACTTTGCCATTTGGTGGTGTTGGTGAGAGTGGGATGGGGCGTTACCACGGTAAGGCAAGTTTCGAGACATTTTCGCACCAAAGAAGTGTTCTTAACCAATCTTTCCTAGTTGATGTGAAGTTAAGATACCCTCCTTACAAAGGCAAGCTAAACTTACTCAAGCGGTTGATTGGCTAAGTCTGTTGGTAGATTGCATCAGGACTATAGCGCTTCTTATTTGAGTCCCATACGGGTCGTTTGTAGGGGCACGATAATATCGTGCCCTGCTCGTATAGTGTATGCAACCCTTGAACCGCTTTAGAACTGTTCTTAGTGATTTACCTCACTCAAAAAATAAAGCTATATCACTCAAAGACTATTAGTAGTATCACAAATTTCTACCGCTAATCTCACACAGTCTCTAGGTTAGATACCAGATACTGAAACTACGAGTTCAGGAAACAGGGTTATGCTTACAATTTGTGAGATTGTTCTTCAGGTTCTTCAATCTGGATATCTAACAATAGAAGCTGAACAACAACTGCGACAACTGTTTGCAGTACAGTATGACCTGGCAGATATAGAAGCTTTAACTCGGTTGCAACAAGCTGCTAGGTATGGTCTTGTCAGGCAACAGTCGCGAGAGTTAATCAATTACTAAATTGAACATAGGGAGTCGGGAGTCGGGAGTCGGGAGTTGGGGAAGAAAGATTTTCATTTTGTTAGTTGTGAGCGTAGCTCATGATGCCTAACTTGAAAATTCTAAATTGTTGTTAGTTATTAGTTGTTGGCTTGCCCTGAGCTTAGTCGTTGGGTTGTTTGTAGTAAGCACCAATAACCAACAACCTGAAATCTTACGTATTTTAGTCCTGAGATGAGTGAATTTAGACGCTGTAGCGTTCTTCGGCCCAAGGTTCTCCTCGATGGTGGTAGCCGTTACGTTCCCAGAAGCCTGGTTCGTCGTGGTCGAGAAACTCCAAGCCGTTAATCCACTTAGAGCTTTTCCAGGCGTAAAGGTGGGGCACAACTAAGCGCAGGGGGCCGCCATGTTCAGTAGGTAGCGGTTCTCCAAACAAAGTATGAGCAAAAAAGTTCTCTTCCCTAACAAAGTCTTCTAGAGAAAGATTGGTGGTGTAACCGCCATAGCAGTGTTGCAGGACGTGAGTGGCTTTTGGATCAAGCTCTACATGCTCCATGAAGTCAGTCACCTTGATGCCAGTCCATTGCACGTCCAGTTTAGACCAGCGTGTTACACAGTGAAAATCATCGGTGAAATCATGTTGGGGCATTGCCATAAAGTCTGACCAGCTGAAGGTCTTGGCTTGAGCTAATCCCCAGACGCGAAATTCCCAGTCTTCAGTGCTGATGCGGGGGGTCTGACCGTATGTCAGCACTGGAAAGCCGTTGGCGAGATATTGACCGGGAGGAACGCGCTCACTTTGTTCAGATTCTGGTTTACGGAAAAATTTCCCGATCATGATTCCTGTAGAAATAGTGGTTTAGGTACTCATTAAACCGTAGCGTTAGATTCTGCACTCTAGGCAAAATTTCTTTAACTTTTAGGTTATAGAACCCCATATCAGACAAGACCCCACGCGTTGCTTTTCCTACAGCCCAGTTCCTAGTTTCAGCTTTCTTCCTCTTCTTCCTCTTCTGGTGTGGGATACACAAAGGTAGAACGCCCGCTTAATACAGATTTCCCTAGAGATAGGGCTTTTTGAGCCTGTAGTGCGGCTTTACGCTTCCAGGTTGCTTTGCGTTTGTCTCGCTTGGATTTGGAGGTTTTCTTCTTAGGAACAGCCATGGTTGTAGGTTCTAAATTTTTGACAGCCTTCCTATTTTAAGTTATTGACTGACTGAGTGTACGAATGCCTAAGGAGTATTTGTACCGTTACCAGTTGGTTGATTAGACTCAACTGGAGCAGGCGTATTGCCTGTGCCTGGATTCGGGTTTTGGTTATTTCCTGTACCTGGATTCGGGTTTT
>DALYIW010000356.1:0-7691 GCA_031970155.1 Coleofasciculaceae cyanobacterium CTOTU46601
ATAGCCAATTGTTTTGCATCGAACAGCCATCAGACGAGGCTTTAAAAAAGATTGAAGCGATTTTATATCTGGCACAGTATGACGAAGAATTGAGCGCTTTAATTAATCAAGCTGACCACGAAATTGCCAAGAAATTAGGTCTTGCTTGAAGTTAAGGCGGTTTGAATATATGGCGGGTTTTCCCGCTATATATTTTTATCGATTTAAAGGGCGTTTCATTATTCGACCTAGTCGGTGTGCGTTGGAGCTAGGCTTGTGTCGTTCATGTCGGGCTTTCATTCTATTTAAGACTATCGCCCGACATGAATGCATAACACATTCTATCGACGGTAAGAATTGTAAACGTTTCAAGAAGTTTGGAAATGTAGAGAAATCGCTGTCCTCTAACCAGAGGTGTAGAGGGCTTCTAGCTCAAGAGCTGAAGTGGCGAAAAAACGGCACACGAGCGCTTTCCTCTAACTTGAGACGTAACCCCGGCGAGAGAGAAGAATAACTGTTAAGAAAGTTTACGGTGAAAGTGCGTCGATAAACCGATCGCGAGAAAAACATCAATATTGCAGCGAGTTTATGACGTCTTAAAAAAGGCTAACGCCGGAAGAATGCGAAAACAATTATTTTCCAAAAGCGACGCATACCATGAACAACCGTCAAAAAGTATTAGTTGTTGACCAAAACCAAATCTGCCTGTGTGTTGCATCGGACAAAGGTAAACAACTGGGTATTCAGGTAGAAAAGCTAGAGCTTCCCAGTAGCTTACCTCCGGCTATTGAACGAGTGAAGAAAGTCGCAGAAGAATTTGCTGCTGTCTTCTACGATTTATACCTCAAAGAAGTTGCTGATAACTACGACTGTATATTGCTAGACAACGATTGGGTAGACGCAATCGGAGATGGTTGCCGCTACTGCCATGCAGCATTCAATGTGCTCGAAAAGCTTGGGATTGTCAAGTTAATTGAATGCCACGGAACGAATAGACCAACGTTCGCGCAGGCTCTAGACAACCTAGCTGTGCCTTAAGAATTATTGAAATTGGGGTTGGCTCTCGCACGAGTCAGCCCTAATTTCCGTGAATTTAACAGCAGAACAATAACAGAAAACTCAAAGGTTGATAAGGCGGCTAACGCCGGAAATGCATGAAATGTTAGAAATAAAAACGCGAACTATGTACACCAGATTTGATTGTATGGCAGCTAAAGCAGAATCTGAAATCAGAAAGCAAGCCCAAGGTGGAATGTTCCCAACAACAACAAAGAAACCTTACGGGCAAACAATCCTAAGAGTAGACTTGCCCAAGCGACTAATCAAGCCCTGCTAATGTAAAGGGTTTCATAAATAAATAGTTCCTCCCAAGATTGCACGTCATGGGAGGAATTATTTTTTTTTGTCTTCTCGCCTGATTGCCGATAACAGCTAATGGCTGATTCATTCAATGTAGAGGAATTATTTTTTTGTCGCTCAACTCATCGCTTTATAAGATCGGGAAGTGAGTTAAAAATGAAGGCAGTGTGCTTTAATTTAAGAGCGGCAAATAAGTATCTCTATAGTTTGACTTCGCCATCGCCCTAGCTTGTTTTTTGGTCCACTGCGGGATGGGCTTTAAGATAGGCTCGCTTGCCAGGGGCTTGAGGAATTTGTCAAGTCCGGTCACTTGAGCGACAACTGAGGCTATCTCCCGGCAGCAGCTCTTGGGGTAACGGACTACCTGCTCTTCGGCAAACCGCACGACAATCCAGTTGCCCTGGAGAAAAAACCCATTGCGGTAGCGATCGTGGTAGTCATCAATGCAGTGAGTGGGGCGTTTTTTCTTGAGGTCGAAGGGTTCGTCAATCTCAACGTCGAGGTAAAGACCAATCTCTTCAAGCACGATCGCAAAATCAGTGCTGAAGCTACGACCCTTCTCGCTTTGAGGGATGGGAAATTCCAACTGCCGCCTGACGCGACCGGGAAAATAGCGCTCCAAAAAGGTGGCAAAGGCATCCTCGCTTCTACCCACTGGGGCATCACTGACGCCAGCCGGTTGAATAACAGATGAGTCCAAATTGGCTTTGAGAAGTTCTAAGTAATCTAATAGTAGTCGTCCGCGTTCGTGCCTTTCGGCATCCGACAGGCCCTGATTGTTGAGGGAAGCAAGTTGAGGTTGAGGCTGCGTGTTTGGTGAGGAACTATACGACGAGGAAGAACCGACCTGTTTTTGAAGGTTGGTGTAAGCATAACCCGCAACTCCAGTTAGAGCCAAAGCTGCACCCAGGAAAGACACTACCCGTATAGGTTGTTGAAAATTTTGAGGAAATCTCTGTCTGGCAACTTCGTTGAAGCCTAAAAGCCCTAAAATCAAGCCTAGAGAGACAACGCCCATAGTAATAGTCCGCCTTTTGTGGGAAGAGTTCGCTATGGATACCACATCTTCATTTATAGACTGTGCTTCTCCTTTTTCAATCGATTGCCCCAAGGGGGCAGCGCTATCGTGCGATCGCTCCGGAGGGAGAGGATGCTCGCGGCGAAAGTCAACAAGTAGCTTAGGGTAAAGTATGACAGGATAACTCATGACTTCTGGAAAAAGCTGTTAGGTAGTTCGTGTCGGGTGAGGTTCGAGGGTCGCCCCTCTCCCCTCCCCTAAGAACCGGACATGAGACTTTCGCACTCATCCGGCTCAAGCCTCACTTCAAGCGAGATTTGACTTGGATTTTATGTACCTGTTTGTGACACGGTTTGTGTAAATGCTGGAGGTTTTCCACGTCGTCTGTTCCACCTTCGGCAACTGGTACTATGTGATGAGTTTCGATTTCCTCTCCGTTGAGTAATGGTTCGCCACATTTTGGACATTTCCATCCTTGGTTCTCTGCTATAGCATGGAGTTTAGTTCCTCTGCTGAAGTAGGTTTTGCCAAGCTTTTGGTGGCGTTTATCCCAGTATTCTTTTAGGGAGGGGTCATCGGGGCTTGCGTTCCCCTTAACTTTTATATGACGCTCGATGGGAGTAGATGCAATCGAGTACAAGACCATTTCTTTGTCCTGTCCTCTTCGGTCGTTTGTTGTACAAGCGAAGACCCATTGATTGCCTTTAATAGTCTTGAAGTAACGTTTGCGAACCCATTTTTTGTTTCTGTTGGGATGTCTACGCTTCGCCCAACGCCAAAGGTATTGCCATATTCTATAGGAGATATAGCTGAAGGTTTCTTTGCTAACCGCCCCTTTGTAGTAGTTAGCAAAACCCCTGAGAATTGGATTGAGCCTCTTGATTAGAACTTCCTGCTTTACACTGCTCAAGTTTCTGATTTCCTCGCCCAACCGATTACAGAAGGCTAGCACCTTCTTTTTGGACGGTTTGATTAGGAGTTTTCCATTGTAGTGTCGGGAGTTGAACCCCAGGAAATCGAAGCCATATTCCATTGACGTGATAACCGTCTTCTCAGCGCTTAACTCAAGACCCCTTTCGGACATCCATGCTTGAATCGAGGTTCGGGCATTTTCCAGGCTTTCTCTGTCTCTAGCCGTAACGATAAAGTCGTCGGCGTATCGCACCACTCCAAGTTTCGGGTTGGTGGTTTTTATGAACGTTTCTAAACCATGCAAACCGATATTGGCAAGTAACGGCGAGATTACGCCGCCCTGTGGTGTGCCTTGTTCCGTCGGATTTAATTTCCCTTGGAACACAACCCCCGCTTTTAACCACCCTTTGATGAGTTCTTTCTTGGGGAAATTCCTCAACATGGTCAAGATGGATTCATGGGCGATGTTGTCGAAGAATCCCTTGATGTCAGCTTCTAGAACCCATGTGTGTCCATGTTCCCATACTCTTAGCTTGTTAAAGCATTGTTCGATGGCATCTTGACAGCTTCTTCCCGGTCGGAATCCGTAAGAGTATTCCTCGAATACGGCTTCCCATTCGGGTTCTAGTGAGTTCTTTACTATTGCCTGTTCGATTCTGTCGCGCACGGTCGGGATGCCGAGCGGTCGTTTCTTCCCGTTAGGCTTCGGTATCTCCACCCTCCGGGTTGGTTTGAGGTTGCCCCCATCCCAGTTATTTACCAGAATCACCCTTGCTTGAGGGGTATTGATAACTTCCTTATCAATTCCTGCCGTTGCTTTACCGTGATTGGTCTGAGTGATACGTCGAACAGATAACAGCAGATTTGCGTAGCTTCGTAACATCAACTTCTGCAAGCTTCTCAGCTTTCGGAAGTCACCAAGTTTTCTCGCACGAAAGATTCTAGTACGCAAGTTTCTAACAAGCTTGTTAACTTTCTTCCAGTTGACCTGACTCCAGTCTTCAAGCCGTCTCCTCAGTCCGTTTGTTGCCAATGATGACACCATCTAACTTATCCTCAGATTGGATTCCTTTGTAAAAGTTTCTTTCGTATAAGACCCAGAGGAAGTCTGCTATTCCTTTCGGTCAGGAGTGATGTTTCAACCCCTATCTGGCTCATTACAAGACAGCGTTTGCTTTTTCCTCCATCCTTTACCCTCCAGAGAATTCCGTCTTTGTTGCCTCAGACCTACTTGCGAGTAATCGACCTCTCGCAAGGCTCTGTAGGGTTTACCCTGTTGTGTCGCTTAGTTTTTCAATTCTCGTTAGGTGCTATCTATTCTGCGGTGGAATTTTGTTCACACAATTTGTAGATTAACAAGCCACAAATTCTTTCCACTTTACCTTTTGGTTAGAGCCTATCAGCCTTATTTGGCTCTTTCCGGAATCACGCAGTTTATTGATAATTCACTTACGTTCACCATTGAGAACTTCCCTCTTGCTCCTGACCAGCATAGGCTGCCAGCTTCGGCTACGTTCGTGGTCTGCATTCCATCTGGTTCATTGCTTACTAAAGATGTGACCGGACTCTCGGAGAGCCTTTTACGTGAGGGTAGTGGGTGTGAATCCACTAGGGAAGACGGCTTCCCGGACTAAACGACCAGTTCAGGTCGCGCTGCTAAATTCCGGGCGACCGGAATTTAGCAGCGAGAGAGAGTGAGGAACGTGCGATAAGGCAATTCGTAGTGCTGCTGCGCTTGCTCCGATAAGTGAAAGACGGGAGATGATGCCGTATGCGGGCGTTATTTGGAAGGGTTCAAGCCTCGATCTTCAGGAGGGCGAGTCCATAAGATGCAATAGCCCTTCTGTGCGGTTGATTTACCAAAAGTCAGTTTTACCCCCAAAGCCTGGGCATCCTTCTCACAGACATCGAGATAGTCGCGGTTCCAATCCATCAGTTGGTGAGCTTTCTTGCCTTCAGCACTCTTGGCCCAGTTCAAAGATGCCACGTCCTCTGCCGTAACGGTGCGAGTCCCGACAACGCCGCCCTGCAAAAACGGAGGAACGGTCATGCCCATAAAACAGCCGACGCCAAAGATAGCCGTAAGGATGCCTGCGGCAGGAAGGATTGACTTGAAAAACCGCTTTGATTCAGCTCGTTCGGCATCCTTGAGAAATTTTTTGTGACGCTCCTCTGTGTCCTTGATGACCTTCTCGACCATCAGTTTTGAGGCTTCAGCGATCGCAGTTTGCTGGCGTTGTACGATACCCGCCTCCACGCCAAGGAGAACGGCGGAAATTTCGTGCGCCCATTTATCAAAAATATGCCTGGTCTGCTTGTTGCCTTGGATGAAAAGATCGCCGAGATCCTTGGGAGCGTCAGCAAGCATTAGCTGGAGTTGTCCGGTTGCAAGCATTAACAGGAACATCGGATCGTTGAAGTCCGTAATACCGCAATGGTTAACTAGCTGCAAAATCTTAGCTTTATATTGTGGGTCGCGTCCCTCTAAAAGCCTGTCAAGCGCAGAAGATGAGTTGTTGGTATCGATAGATTGAGTCATAGAGCATTGTGGTAAAGTTGCAACAAAAAGCAAAAATTCTCACCCTGCCCCCGGTCGTCACAGGGGGGTTATTGACGCGCCGGAGATAGCGATAAACGGTGGGTCCAGTTACGCTTATGGGCTTCTTGAGAAAGAGCGGTGATGGTCGCTCTCATCGATAGTTGATGCGTGCATGTTGCTTGCGATCAGAAGTCAACAGCAATAACGAATTCGCTTGTATCGGAGACAGTAGAAGGGGGAGTCGGATTCGTTGTATCAGCTAGTTCGATAGAAGGCTCTGGGTCTGCATAGTAAAATCGGATTAACGAAGTGGCTTCTATTGCCTCTCGTGCAGCCTTGAAGTAGTCGTAAACCCGCTTTTGAGACATCATCCGCAACGGAGCCGCAGCTCCAGGGGTAGGACGAGTAGCCGCATTGAACGTAAGATTCCTGGTCTTGAGGATTTCAAATTCATAACGAGCGAGCGTACCAATTTCTATGGCTGGAACATCCCCGCCACCAGACTCGACAAAGCGAGGGTCATCGCCAAGAAAAGTCCAATCTTGGCAAAAAGCCAAATTCTTGACCAAGACGTGCTTGACATAAGACCCCCGATAATCGTCAAGGGATTTTATGAATAAGCTGATACTGTCCTCCGTACCAGTACAAACGAACCACTTATAGATCTCCAAGGAAAGCTCGTCATCGAGGGAGAGAAGATAATTTTTTTCCATCCACTCCCTAACCGACAAATGGATCTGAGCAGGAAGGTTAACGATGACCGGCTTAGATGCAGCCAGATGCATAAGTCGGTCAGCCTCAAACACCAACGATTCCTTCTGGGAAAAGGTGAGACAAGAGGAAATTTCCGGGTAGAAGCGCGACACGTCGGGATTGGTGGTGTCGGCATCAACAACGTGAACCGATGCGCCCTTAAACAAGCAGTAGTCAATCAAAGTCCGACAGAAAAAAGACTTGCCAATGCCGCCCTTTTCACCATCAACAAGGTGAATTTGTGTTTTGTTCACGATCGCTCATTCCTCGCTCAGGCAGCAGACTTGCCTTTTTTGCCCTTCCCAGAAGTTGCCCCCAGTGCTGCCTCAGCCTGTGCCGCCTCCGTTGAATCATCTACAGGAGAGGTTGGAGCTTGTTCCGTCTGCTGTGTAGAGTTATCCAAGCTAAGATGCTTAAGATAAAGATCCGTAGAGAGCAGTCCAGTCCCGCGAATGCTGGTGAAAACTTTTTCGCGATAAACTTTCAAGCGCCGTTTTGCCAACTTGGAGACTGAGCCACCAAGTGGAGAGTTAATGGCAGCGTCAAAAGAAAAACCCTTGACTACAATGATGTCGGCATCCTCTGCGTGAAGAGGATCGAGCGTCATCTCGACTACGTTATGGGTTTTAACAAATTCGAGTAACTCGTTGTCAGTTGCCAATCGGTTCCAAGTCAGCTCGTGCGCTCCAGTCCGACCCATGTTCTTTACCAAGACATGGCGAATCTTACCGTTCAAAGCTTGAGTTGAGTTTTTAAACAAAGCTACGCTGTCGGGTTCGCCCGTACAAACAAACCACTTGTAAATCTCAAGCTCGTCAAAGTCTTCATCCAGTAGCCCGTTACGCTCGATCCAGTCATTAAGAGGAGCATCGACCTGGGCGGGAAGGTTCACCAGAACGGGACGAGTCTCAGCTAATTGGAAAATGCGATCGACATCGTAAGAACGCTTGTCGTCCTCACTGAAAAAGATTTTTTCCGTTATCTCGGGAAAGTAACGACCCACATCAGGGTTAGAAGAGTCGCTTTCAACCAAAGTGATGGTTTCCCATCCACTAGACAAGCAGCAGTCAACCAAGAGACGGGCGAACCAAGACTTGCCCACGCCGCCTTTTTCACCGTGAACGAAATGAA
>DALYIW010000357.1:0-7619 GCA_031970155.1 Coleofasciculaceae cyanobacterium CTOTU46601
AACAAATTAAAGTGATTCAGTATGTGGTATAGGTTGTAGAGGGTTTTCCGCAGCTTGTAGCCTGAATCTAAGGGCCAGGCATCGTTATAGGCTACATAAAACGCTGAGGGAAAGCCACCGAAGAGTTCCGTCATGGCAATATCCACTTCGCGATCGCCTATATAAGTCGCTGGATCTAAAATCACTGGTTCTCCCGACGTAGTAACGGCTGCATTACCTCCCCACAAATCACCGTGTACTAAAGAAGGTTGAGGCTGATGATCGAGCAGTTTGGGAATTGCTGCGAGTAATCGATCTTGCTGAGGAAAATAACCGCCACGACGCGCCGCTAGTTGAAATTGATACTTAATGCGATGTTCAGTAAAAAATTCAGTCCAGTTGGATGTCCAGTGATTAATTTGTGGCGTCGAACCAATCGTGTTATTGAAGTTCCAACCGAACTTTCTTTGAGGAGTTGAAGGTTGATGATTAGAACTTTCAACCTTCAAATTTTCTTTGGGTTGAGGCGGTTTCGTGTGATGCATTGCTGCTAGCTGACAGCCCATTTGTTCCCAAGATTTGGTATTGTTGCTGCTACCAAGTTCTAGCCACTCCATGACGATGTAAGCAAAATCAGCTACTGTACCAAAGCAAATGGGTTTCGGCACCCGAATTGTTTTGGTTTCTCGCATCTGCTTTAAGCCTAATGCCTCTGCCTCAAACATCTGAACCTGAGAGGCTTTGTTAAGCTTGACGAAGTAGGTAGCGGTATTGCCAATGACGGCATAACCCTGATTGATGCAGCCGCCACTGACAGAATGACGGTTATTAATCTGAAAATCCTCACCCGTTGATTCGGTAATCCGGGCGGCAATTTGCGTCCACATTTTGGGATTTTAGATTTTGGATTTTAGAGCGGGTTGATTAAAGCTAGCTAGTTTCAAAGAGATAACTTTAACATCAAATTTGTAGCTATATGTCAATCTCAAGTCTTAGCCGGCTTAATAGTAACAATACCGTAAGCTTTTGGAGAGAGATACTTCTGGGCAGCTACTTGAAGGTCAGCAGCATTTAATGCTTGAATTCGCTTGGAATAGTTGAGCGCTGGTGTCAAATCTCCCATTTGTGATTGGTAGTAGCCATACAAACTGGTGCGATCGCTTGGTTTTTCATTACCAAAGATAAATCGATTCGCCACTTGGGTGCGAATACGGGTAATATCCGCTTCTGCAATTAATTCAGTCTGAATTCTGTGGATATGTTGTGCGATCGCTTCTTCCACCACGGCTAAATTTTTCACTGGCAGTTGGGCGGAAATGTAAAATACCCCCTGAAGTCGCTGCGTCATATTGCTGACTCCAATGTGGGTAACCAGTTGCCGCTCTTCTCGCAAATCCCTTACCAGCCGCGACATTTTCCCCTGCCCTAAAATCACCGCCAGGACATCCAGAGCATAAGTTTGCTCTATCTGCGTCATTCCCGGCACCCGCCAAACCATCACCAGTCGCGCTTGCTGTAAACTTTCATCCACATACTCTCGACGCACAATCTCCTGAAAAGGTTGTTCAGGCTCGAATACTGGTGGATTTTGTCCCTCACTTACCTCTTTTGTCCCTGCTTGACTAACGGAGGGATTGGATTTTGAGTTGTCGAGAATAGTTGACTTTGCTTGAGTAAATCCATCAGCGACAATCTCAATCAATTCATCAACCGGCAAATTACCTACCGCTACAGCCGTAATTCGATTGGGTTGATACCATTGAGCATGAAAATCCCGCATTTGTTGAGCTTTGAGTTGTTCAATCACCGATGCTGGACCGAGTACCTGTCGCCGATACGGCAAGTGTTCAAATGCTGTCTCAATTGCTCGTCTAAATGTGCGGCGCTGAGGGCTGTCCTCTGATCGACGAATTTCTTCTAAAATTACTAGCCGTTCCCGCTCAAAAGCTTCATCAACAACACTGGGATTGAGTACTACATCAAACTGCAAGGGTGCGAGTTTGGCAAAATCTTTAGGGGCAGTAGTGATGTAGTAGTGAGTGTAATCCTGGCTCGTAGCAGCATTAGTTACTGCACCCCGTTCCTCAATCTGCCGCTCAAACTCACCACTTTGTAGTCGTGGTGTTCCCTTGAAGATCATATGCTCTAAAAAGTGAGCCATGCCGTTGATATCGTCGGATTCCATCGCCGAACCAACGTCAATCCACACATTTAGGTTAACGGCTTCCACAGGCATTTGCTCTGCCACAATTGTTAGTCCGTTAGGCAATGTCTTAATTGATGGGGCGTTGAGCGGGGGAGTTTTGAGGAGAATAGAGGTCATTAGCTGTTAAAAAGAGGGCAAATACTCTTTTATCTTAGCCAGATGGTTGATTGGCACGATCGCGATCGTAAATTTTGCCAACAGGACTGACGCACGAGATACGACAAACGGGTAAGGGCGTAGGGAGCATCCCATTGCGTGCAAATATATCCACTGTAGGGGTGAACGGCCGTTCACCCCTACAATACCAAACATACCGAACATACAAAATTGGGATGCTCCCAGGGCGTATAGCTATACGCCCCTACAGATGCTGGTTTAAAGGTTTACCCTGAGCTTCGACAAGCTCAGCTGCCGCATTGCCGAAGGGTCAAGAAAGCGTCAGTCCTGGACCAGCCTGAGCGGCGAGATCATAGGGACATCGCACTAGGGTATTTTCTTCTTCCCCTACTCCCTACTCCCTACTCCCTACTCCCTCTTTTGTCATGCAGGTACTTGATAAACAATTACCTTAGCTTTCCAATCCTCTTCAACGAACACCAAGTAGTCTCCATTTGAGCGTTGGAAAGCACGCAAACCATAAGGAATATCTACCCATCCCGATTGCCCATAAACCTCTTCGCCTGGAGTCATCTGCATGACTTCCTCACCTGTGGTAGCATCCCAAACCATAATCACAGGATTCTGCATCGTGACACCAAAAATGCGATTACCTGCCACATCCATGGCTTTAGTGTGAAGGTTGGCGTTTGTGTCATAGGGAATAGGTATCTGGTAGCGAAGAATTCTAGAAGTGCTCCAGCGATCGTAGCGAACAATAACCGAACCTACCGTTGTGTACTCCTGACCTATCTTCGGTCGGTCATGGGTGTAGCCAGACAGATACATCGTATCAGTACTGGAAAAGTACTTAAGACGGCACGATTTAGTGAACAGTGAAGGTGCAGGTTCTACACTAATAGCATCTTTGGAGTAGACAGGAGCACCGAATTTATCAAAGCCTTGGAAGTGGTAGCGCTTAATCTGATTACTACTCTCCGATGCCTTCCACACGTCTCCTTGTTCATCGATTTCCCATCCCCAGTTGAAAATGTCGGGTTCTCCCATCTTCTCGTAGTCGGAAGCCCGAAAAATTCCATCTCCCTGCTTGTCACGCCACATATACTCACCGTGAAAGGTGAGATTTAGTGGAAAGCTAGTTACCTCGTCGAAGTAACTGCCAAACATGCCGCAGGGTATAAAGATTTCTGAGTTTTTTTCCTGGCGGTAGAGGTAAAGAATCCTGGCAAACATATCTGTAACGAACAAAAACAATTTGCCCTGAATTCGCCTCACAAATACGGTAGTGATTGCAGGGTTAGCCGCCAATCTGGGATCTTGAGGGTAGCGAAATGGGTCAATTGTGAAGCCTTTGTAGGTCCATTGCTGCCCTGGGGGTTTGCTCCAATCCATGACAAAATGCTCATGTTTGGTGTAAACATCTATGCCATCAGAAATGGGGTCAACGTCCGCGCAATCCATGAACTCTAGTCCAAACAGTTGCCACTCTAAACGATTAAGGTCTGCACTAAACTTGGAGATACTACATCCGGATGCCGAATTATTGAAGCCATTTTGGGCAACGTAGATGTTTCTAGCTTGGTCTGCCCCTACCCCTGACAATCCAGCAAACCGAAATTCTCCCACTTCCCCTCGACGAGCATCTTTAGTAACTTTAAAAACTCCTCTCTCTTCTCCCAATGTTCCTATCAGTACAGGCACCGAAGGACTGGTATCGTAAATTAGCACTTGCTGGCGAGTGCCATTCTCAGCAACCAACAACTGACCATCTGAGAAAAAGGCGATCGCATTTGGGTCTTCTAGGTTCTCGATAACGTTGACCAACCCAGCAGGAGTAATCCGCCCAACGCGAGGGCGATTATCCTTTTGTATAACCCAAACCCCTTGATCTACTGGGTTTAAGGCAAGGCGATGGGGATGAGGGCAGGCGTAGTGACCCACTTCCTGACCTGACTCGGTAGAAAACCCTCGGATTGATGCAGTAGAGGGGTCACTAACCCATAAATAAGTCTCGGTTGCACACAATCCCGTCACTGGTGATTCCATCGAGATGGAAAGCATTTCACTGTTGGCAAATGGCACGGGATTTCCTTGTTGATAGTCGTAGCGACGCACCCCGTACATCATCTGACCTGAGTCGCCGTATTGCTCTTCCATACCGACAAATAAGTACTTGTCATTGGCGCAAATTGCCTCACCTCCAAGTCTTCCTGCTACATGCAAGTCAGCGATTTGTCCCAATACATCCCCGTCTTTATAGATTCCCACCTCTCGACCTGCTTCATCCCACAAGCTGTTAGTGAAGCATGTACCATCAGGAGTGACATACAGGGTACTGATTTGAAGTTGTACCCACTTTTCCCCTCCACCAAATGAGTTGCCAATCCAAGTTGTTAAATATCTAGAAGAATTAGGCATTTTGTAATGGGTAATGGGTAATGGGTAATGGGTAATGGGTAATGGGTAATGGGTCATCGAATTGTCTGCTTTCCCTGATTCCCAAATCCCGACTCCCGACTCCCGTTATGGGTAATTAGTAATATTTTTGCCCTATTAATAGTCGAGATAAGGTCAGGTTTGTCAAGAAATGTAAATTAATGTTAAGTTTATGAAAGAGAAACACTAACTTTCAATCGCTATGCCAAGCCGCAAGGTTATCGTTATCGGTGCTGGGATTGGTGGATTAACGGCTGGAGCATTGCTTGCTCGTCGTGGCTATCAAGTTTTGGTATTAGACCAAGCCTTGGTGCCAGGAGGATGTGCTTCGACCTTCAAACGTCGTGGGTTTACCTTCGATGTGGGAGCAACTCAGGTAGCTGGTTTAGAAGCAGGTGGCATTCATCGGCGGATTTTTGATGAGTTAGAGATTGATTTACCAGCAGCAACGCCCTGTGACCCAGCTTGTGCGGTAGTTCTCCCTGGAGAAACAGAACCGATTAATGTCTGGCGCAACCCTGAAAAATGGCAAGCAGAACGACAGCGACAGTTTCCTGGCAGTGAATCATTTTGGCAGCTGATGTCAACATTGTTCGAGGCTAGCTGGAAGTTTCAAGGTCGTGACCCGGTGCTACCGCCACGGAATTTGTGGGACTTGTGGCAGTTGTCGTCGGCAGTTCGTCCAGATACATTGATTACTTTGCCCTTCACTTTCATGACGGTAGGGGATGCGCTGCGAGGATATGGACTCTATAAAAACCAGCGTCTGAAAACCTTTCTGGATTTGCAGCTGAAGCTTTATTCTCAGGTAGATGTGGATGAGACGGCACTGCTTTATGCGGCAACGGCGTTAGGTGTTTCTCAGGAACCGCAGGGGCTATTTCATCTTAAGGGTAGTATGCAGGTATTGAGCGATCGCCTCGTTGAAGCCCTAGAAAAATTCGGTGGTAAGCTACTCATGCGCCACACCGTTGAACACGTTGAAGTGTCAGGTGGTAAAGCAAGTAGTGTCAGGATTCGCAATCAGAAAACGGGCGAAGTTTGGACACAATCAGCTGATGAGGTGGTTGCTAACGTTACCGTGCAGAACCTGGTTAAGTTACTAGGAGAACAAGCGCCTTCTGGTTATAAGCATCGGGTAGATAAATTACCGCCAGCATCGGGAGCATTCGTCATCTATCTGGGTGTTGATCAGAGTGCAATTCCCGTCGGATGTCCGCCGCATCTCCAGTTTCTCTATGATTATCAAGGGCCGATTGGGGAGAATAACTCGCTATTTGTTTCAGTCAGTCATCCAGGAGATGGCCGCGCACCAGAAGGCAAGGCTACGATTATTGCGTCTTCTTTTACAGATACTACGATGTGGTGGCGGGGTACTAAGGAAGATTATGAGGCTTTAAAGGAACAGTATAGAGAAGGAGCGATCGCACGTCTCAATCAGTACTTTTACTTGAAACCAGAAACCATCATCCATCAAGAAGCCGCAACACCTCGCACGTTTGCTTACTATACAGGACGTGAGCAAGGTGTTGTTGGTGGAATTGGTCAACGGATACCTACTTTTGGGCCTTTCGGTTTTGCTAATCGGACACCCATTAAATCACTTTGGCTGGTGGGAGATTCTACTCATCCAGGTGAAGGCACAGCTGGGGTTAGCTACTCTGCCTTGACCACTGTACGGCAAATTCAAGCATCCTCTTGAAAGAGGCAAAAAGCACAGCCGACTTTTCAACCTATCCCACCAGAAAGATCTGTGCGCCGTGGGATGGGCATCTTGCCCGTCCTGCAAACGATGCAAGACCCCCTCTCCGCCCACAGCAAACAATGAAAGCGTCTTTCTCTTACTCCCGACTCCCGACTCCCGACTCCCGACTCCCTACTTTCAAAACAGATGTCAATTATCATCTTTCTAAAGATACCCTTGTAATTCACCAAATTTACGCAACAGAGGCAGACATTGCCGCTGATAAAAACTGCTCAACGTTGAAATTGACAGGTTGAATTCTGCTGCTAGAGTTTTCCAACTTGTTTCTGGAGGCAAGCGTCGCAGGATTAAGATTTGGCAAGTCACCTGTGGATGATTGGTAAGGTGAATACGGCGTAATTCACCCTCTGGGTCGGTTTCAACCCATGTTCTTACCTCTTCAAGGAGTGGAGGAACATCAGGGTTAGCGGGAATATTTTCTACAGGGTCAACGGTTTGATTAGTTTCGCCTGAGCGAAAATTTCTAATTGGTGTTGAAAGTGTTACAAGTTCTTCATTGTGGTTATTGATGCAGAAATCTTGAAGTCGTTTTTTCAGGTAGAAATTTAGCCAGGTGGCGATACTGCCACGATTAGGATCATAGGGTCTACCTGTGTTTCCTTCGCAGATATTCTGGCAAAAATACACCCATGTTTGTTGCAATGCATCTGGATAGTAAGGTTGATTTTCTTTCCAAAGTTTGTTTTTAATTGACCGAATGATTTTAGTTAAGTTTTTCTGACGCTCAGGACTTCCGGCTGGATGTTTACAGGCTTCTGTAAGCAGATGGAGTAACCGTTCCTCCGAAAAAGTTCCAGGCTTGACTGATACCTCGTAATAGTTGTCACCTGACATAGATTACAATTAAATCTCCTGAGTCAAAGAATGAGAAGTTTTTATTTTTGTTAGTGTTTGACAGTGGTTTAGTCGCTGTAGCAACCTCGCATGAGTAGCATTCATTGACTAACTAATCTAGATTTGCATACTCGGCTAGGCTTGGATATTACCCATATGGGTACTTGTCAAGCTAGTTTCAACCGCCAGTCAACTTGCGCTGATTAGAAACAGGAGGTTCTAGGGAGTTCGTCTTCAGGACTTACGCAATTTTCTTATTACGAACCGCCATTTGTAGGGGTG
>DALYIW010000358.1:0-7617 GCA_031970155.1 Coleofasciculaceae cyanobacterium CTOTU46601
ATAAATAAGCCAATATAAGAGTGCATAACATTTTGATAGAGCAAACAACTACTTTGTTATCCATTCTCATCATAAAATCATCAGCTCAATCCCACCAGCTGATTTCATGCTCATAAAATGTTTTGAAAGACCTGGGAAAGTAGAGTTGAAATCGGGTGTGTTTGAACCTAACGGTATCTTGAAAGCGATTGTGAATTGTTTCAGCTCGCTTGTGCAGTCGCTTGTATATTACACGGCTGGGGCAGACAACCACGAGTTCTGCTAAACCGCTCTTGTAACCAGTGATTCTCCATTCACAATGACTAAAAAGTGCTTTAAGGGAACTGTCAAGCTTTTCATAAAAACCTTGTCGTTGTTCTCTGACTACCCTTAACTCCGTTATTAGCGCCAAATCTTCATCGCTCAAGGGAAATGGTTGTTCGCTGCTGTCTTGATTCATAGCTTTTTTGACCTAATGGGCACTGGTGATTCATCGGGGCTTGGGCTGTAGATGCAGGATTAGATGCTGAAAGACAGGAAAATTAGGAGAATCATCCGATTTAGCTGAGAAATGTAACGGAATGCAAAGTATAATGAATACGAGAGAACACCTATAAGCACCTATATAAAGTAGTACCATCACATGCGAGTTGCGATCGCTGGAGCAGGTCTAGCTGGGCTTGCCTGCGCTAAATACCTTACTGATGCTGGTCATACTCCAGTAGTCCTGGAACGCCAGGATGTCTTAGGCGGGAAAGTGGCTGCGTGGAAAGACGAAGATGGAGACTGGTACGAAACCGGTTTACACATCTTCTTTGGTGCCTACCCCAATATGCTACAGCTCTTTAAAGAGCTCGATATTGAAGATCGGCTCCAGTGGAAAGAACACACGATGATCTTCAACCAGCCAGAGAAACCCGGTACTTACTCCCGGTTTGACTTCCCTGATTTACCAGCACCCATTAACGGCATTGTGGCGATTCTTCGCAACAACGATATGTTGACTTGGCCGGAGAAAATTCGCTTTGGTGTGGGTCTGATCCCAGCCATGATTCAGGGTCAGAAGTATGTTGAACAGATGGACAAATACTCCTTTTCAGAGTGGCTGAAGCTACAAAATGTGCCGCCACGAGTAGAGAAGGAAGTCTTTATCGCCATGTCCAAGGCACTGAACTTTATTAACCCTGATGAGATTTCCTCAACTGTCATCCTGACTGCCCTCAACCGCTTCCTCCAGGAAAAGAACGGTTCCAAGATGGCATTCCTCGATGGTTCTCCCACAGAGCGACTCTGCCAACCGATGGTAGATTACATCACCCAGCGAGGTGGTGAAGTGCGGTTGAATACACCGATTAAAGAATTTTTACTCAACTCAGATGGCTCAGTGCGTGGGTTCCTCATTCGCGGTTTGAATGGGGCGGCGGATGAAGTGTTCACGGCAGATGCTTATGTGTCAGCAATGCCAGTAGACCCGTTGAAGGTGATGCTACCCCAAGCTTGGCGGGAAATGGATTTCTTCAAACAGCTAGATGGTTTAGAGGGTGTACCTGTAATCAACTTGCATCTGTGGTTTGACCGCAAGCTGACAGAGATTGACCATTTGCTATTTTCGCGATCGCCTTTACTCAGCGTCTATGCTGACATGAGCAACACCTGTCGGGAATATGCCAATCCTGACCGTTCAATGCTGGAATTAGTCTTGGCACCTGCCAAAGATTGGATTACCAAATCTGACCAGGAAATAGTAGACGCCACAATGGCAGAATTGGAAAAACTTTTCCCGACCCACTTTGGCGGCGAGAACCCAGCCAACTTACTAAAGTATCACGTTGTCAAAACTCCCCGTTCTGTATACAAAGCAACGCCGGGACGCCAACAGCACCGCCCGTCCCAAGTAACACCCATAGCCAATTTTTACTTGACAGGCGATTACACCATGCAACGTTACCTGGCCAGTATGGAGGGGGCCGTACTTTCTGGTAAGCTGACAGCGCAGGCAATTGCAAGAAGTCAGGAGTCAGAAGTTAAAAGTCAGGAAAAAGAAGTCCAATTTGCTTCTAAACTCTAGTTTTAATCCTCTATCTAGACCCTAGCTTCCTACCTGCAACGATGCTCCAACTGCCTAACCCTCCGCGCATGAAAATGCTGGCTTCCCGGTCGGATGCTTACGAAATGTGCCGTCAAATGACGGAAAAGTATGCTAAGACGTTTTATCTAGCCTCTCTGCTGTTTACAGAGGAGAAACGTCAAGCTATTTGGGCGATATATGTCTGGTGTCGTCGAACTGATGAACTGGTGGATGGCCCTCAGTCTCCTTTAACGACACCTGAGACACTAGATCGGTGGGAGCAACAGCTAGAATCCGTCTTTGGCGGTCAGCCGATGGATGATTTCGATGTGGCTTTGGTCGATACGCTGCAACGATTCCCAATGGATATTGAGCCGTTTCGGGATATGATCGCCGGTCAGCGTATGGATTTGTACCGCAGTCGTTATGAGACGTTTGAGGAGCTAAGGCTCTACTGTTATCGCGTCGCTGGGACGGTGGGTTTAATGACTAGCCCGATCCTAGGTTTTGATGACTATGGCAACAAAGCACCCTGGGCTGGCTATTTAGGTTCTTATGACCCGTTGGAAGAAGCGATCGCATTAGGCATTGCCAAGCAGTTGACAAATATCCTCCGAGATGTAGGGGAAGACGCCAGCCGGGGTCGAATTTACATACCCTTAGAAGAACTGGCTCTATTTGACTACACAGAAGAAGACTTGTTCAATGGCGTTGTTGATGACCGTTGGCGCGAATTAATGCGATTCCAAATTCAACGGGCGCGTAAGTTCTATGCTCAGGCAGAAAAAGGGATTAGGGCACTTTGCCCCGACGCCCGTTGGCCGATTTGGGCGGCATCGATACTCTACCAGGGAATTCTCGATGTGATTGAACGCAACCAGTACGATGTCTTTACCCAAAGAGCTTACGTCCCCAAGCCAAAAAAACTGCTGACTTTACCTGTTGCGTGGCTTAGAGCACAAGCGCTGTAATGTTTAAGACAACTCCCTCAATCGACCCAGCATTAGACCAAGCTATTGAGTTTTTAACCAACTCATCTGCAACACCACCTGCGCCTGAGACGGTGGTTGAGGCACTGCTGAGGGCAGAGAAGACGGCTAAACAGACCAAAGTGCGCCATACCTATCCGCAGTTGCTAGGCACCTGGCGATTAGGATTTATCACAGGGACAAAGCGATCGCGTAAGCGAGCAGGTATTATCCTAGGAGCTGGACGGTTTCTGCCGAAGTGGGTCAAAATTCAACTGTCCTACTCGCCATCAGAACCCAGTCAAGAGCGAGGCACCGTTCAAAATTCCGTTGAACTCGGACTCCTGCAACTGGTTCTGACTGGCCCTACACAGTTCCGGCCTCAGACAAATATGCTCGCTTTCGACTTCACCCGGATGAGAGTGTCATTATCTGGGTGGAAGTTGTACGAAGGCTACATTCGCGGTGGCAAAGGACGGGAAGACGGCTTCTACGAGCAAAGCGTGAAAGAGCAAGCCTTTTTCACTTACTTCCTGGTAGAGAACCGTTGCATTGCTGCTAGGGGGCGAGGAGGCGGGTTGGCGCTGTGGACAAAGGTTAGTTAATTTGTTAACTAAGACGGTCAAAAAGGGCTGTCCAGTTGATTTCTGACGGTCTTGTTCCCTGGTTGACCAACTCAAACACCTTTCCTTCGGTAGCTGGGTTGCTGAGGCATTCTACGCAGGCTGAGGCCACATCTATCCGGCTGGTATCACCTACTAGGGTATCGCCCGTACCTACTACTACACCTAATTTGCCTCCTGTTTTTGCCTTCAGCAGCGTGTTTAAGTCATAGGAAGTGTAGGGGCCGTCGATCAACCGTCCTGGGCGAATAATGGTATAGGGTAATCCGGAACGGATAATTGCTTCCTCGCCTTTCTGTTTAGCATCAAGTACGCCGAATGAATTGAGGATACTGAACGGTGGTTTATCTTTCCGCAGAATGCCGCAGGAGGATATAAAAACAAACCGCTTTAAATCTTTGGGTGCTGCAACTACTAGGTTGCTGACTCCTTGTGCATCGACTTGTTCGGGACTATTGTTAGCTTTGGTGCGGCGGTACTCAGAGTCTAGATAGATTTTGCCCCATTCAATGAGACTTTCGAGTCCTTCAAGCTTGACACTTTTGTCGAAATCCCATTTTGTGGAGGGAAAGGCCGTTGTCCCGGTACAACAGATGATGTAGGTAACATTCTGTACAGCAGAGGGAAGGGTTGTTGGTTGGCGGATGTCGCCAAGAGCAATTTCCACCTGATTATCAAACATTTGCTGGGCTTTTTCGGCACTGCGGGTAAGAAGACGAACCGGAAAGCCTTTCTCTAGTAGCTTGGCCACCGTTAATTGCCCGACTCCGCCCGTAGCACCCGTGACTAGCACCCGCTCATTTGCTCTTGCTTCTTGTGAAGTCATAATACCTTTTCCTCAAGTCTTGGTAATGCATTTATGGGATAAATAGACGGCTTTATAGCCTAGACTTGAATTAGCCTACGTTAAAAATCCCAACAATTTAGACAATGGATGCAGAACTTGTCACTCTTCAGGTGCCAGCCAGTCTCTACAGCAAGCTCCAGGCGCTTGCATTAGAGGAACATACGAATCCTGTTGATGTGATCGCGCAACTCGTCACAACAGCTCATCAGCGAAGACAGTGGCTGCAAGATCTGGATGCTTTACGACAACAGATTCAGGATGCCGGAGGGCTACAGGTCGGTAATTCCAAAGAAGAAATCGTTGCTCGATTACAGCAGACGCGGCAGGAAATTTTTGCAGCAGAATATGCTCATTTGTATCGATAGCAGTGCGTTTATCCTTGGATTGCAAGGAAATGATTCGTCTGCTGTCAAATTATTGGAATTGATTAGCAGCGACTTGAAACTCACCATTCCACGTCTTGTCGCTCAAGAAGTCACCCGCAATCTGAACACAACTCCACAAGTTCGGCAGTTCTATCGCTTATTTCAAAATTACGATTTCGCTCAAATTATTGATGAGCCTGTTCCTCCTGTTCTAGTTGAAAAGTATGTCAATCTGGGCTTACCTGGAAAAGCCGATGCCTTTATTGGTGCATTTGCCGAATGGATAAACGCCAATTATCTGATTTCAGAGAATCGTCACTTTCTGCGTGATTTGCAAACCACAGCCTTTCAAGTCTTGAATGCTACTGAGTTCGTTAAGCTTTGGGACAGCAAAATCAGCGAGTTGAAGGAGTGACAGGTTAGTCACCCCGTCAGGACTGTTACCTTATCCTTGTATGCCATGTACACCTAGGGATTGCAGCTACCTTAATCATATCGAGCTGTCAGGAGACATTTTGCCCAGATTTTTTTTAAGAAGGGCAAGACTGAATTAGTGTATTGTTGGTTGTGCTTTTTGTGGTCGCGTTCAATTCCATTCCACAAGTGTTGTAGCTGTTGTTTGGTGGAGCATTTTTGCAGTTGACAGGCAATGGCATTTTTCCATTGTTCCATTTGGCGGTAGCTGATGAATTGTCCTCCTTTGTCTAGGCGATGGACAAATACAACATAGAGCCAAGACTCGATTTTTACAATTCTTGATTCAGAAATTCTCAAGAATTTGGCAATTTGGCGCTTTGTGATGCAGAACTTTTGTGGCGGGTTGATGCGGCGAAATAAGGCTGTCATGATTCCTTATTTAATGTGTTTAATCTTCTTTTTGGTCAGTAGTGCGTTAAAGCTGTTCGTTGGGAACATCAAACAGAACTTCAAATTCAGCAGCAGGTATGAAACGCTTTAGAAAGCGTCGGTGATCTTCTGCATCTTGACGGTTGTAGAATCTAGCCACTGTATACCGTCTGGCATCAGGTAAGAGTCGGATAATTGCCCAAGGACGGGAGTAGTCTTCCAGAAGTTGTGCAGTGTTTTTTGGCAGAGTTTTCATGACTTCCTCGCTAATGCTGGTTAAGGTGTGTTCAATGAGTTGCCAAAGCTGTTCTCGTTGTGGGCACATGTCGTTGGGTATCAAAGTCCAATTACTGACGGGTGCTGGTAGCCAAGTCAGAACGTAATCGTCCTGACCCTCTTTGGAAAGCTTCCAGGATAGGCGTCGAGTTTGTTTGCGGCATAAATAACCCTGTTGGCGCACAGTTGCACAGATGCTCTCGCCTTGGGATTGAAGGCGCAGCCAGTCGGAGTGTTTCATTGTCAAAATCTGGGTAATGTCTTCAAGTAGGGCGATCGCTGCGCTCTAATTTAGCGATCGCCTGTCAGGAACTTTGTTGATTGTTTGGCAATTGGACATGCCAAAAATCTATCTGGCAATATTATTTGCATGCTCAATAAATAAGAGTCAATACCCAGCAGTTCTGATTTTTTGCGTATGCGATAATGCAGGAAGAATTTATGGCGCAGCAAAGGAAAGATGATAAAAGGTCGAGGAAGACCAAAATCAGACAGGAACACGAAGACAGTGACCTTGAGGCTGGAGCCGAGGGACTGGGAACTATTCCGTCAGAAAGCCAAAGCTCTGGGGATGTCGAGATCTCAGTTAGTACAGAGGTTAGCCAGGGGAGAGATACGGATCGATTCGGCGATACTCACAGAGGAACTACTGCTGGGGGAATCATCCGCGAACTGCTTGATGAAAATGATGAGTTAACGGCATATCACAGTTCGCAAATAGAATTTCATAACAACCGACTGAAGCAGCTAAGCACCAGAAGGGCGAGGCTTGAACATCTCTATGCTGAGTTGCAAGCTAAGACTAGCGAAGACCTCGATGATGAAGATGAGGTTAGTGACGAAGAAGATGAGGTTAGCGATCGCGAAGCGCTGCTGCGAAGTACAGATCGCATAGATGACACCAGCGATGAGTGAGCAAAGTTTCCAGGATAAGCGTTGAGTCTGTTGGCGGCAGATATAACTCGGTTGGCGTAAGGTTGCACAGATGTTTTCGCCTTGGGATTGAAGGCGCAGCCAGTCGGAGTGTTTCATTATCAAAATCTGGGTAATGTTTTCAAGTAGGGCGATCGCTGCGCTCTAAGTTAGCGATCGCCTATCAGGAACTTGTTTGACTGACATATGTGAAAATCAGTCATTTTTATTTTATGTATGTAATAATCAAAAGTCAATATCACATTTACATATATGAGATAATTCAGAGATAGTTTATGGCACATCCAAAAAAGAATGACGAGCAAGCGCGGCAGACCGAAGTCAGCCAGGGAAAACGCGAAAAACGTATCGCTGATGATCACTCCAAAGGGATGGACGCTTCTGCAATCTCAAGCGCAGCAACTGGGGATAACGAGGTCAGAACTGGTGGAGCGATTCGCCAGAGGGGAGATTCAGGAGAACCTTTCAGAACTAGCAGAAGAACGATTTCTGGGGGAATCCTTCGCCAACTGATTGAGGAGAATGGCATTCAGTTGGCTCATTATAAATCCGAAGTAGAAAGGCTGGAAAGAAGGCAACGCCAGCTTGAAGTACTGTTTGAAGAGTTAAGGGTAAAGACTGGCGAAGACATTGACGAGGAAGACGACGTTAGCGATCGCGAAGCGCTGCTGCGAAGCACAGATCGCATAGATGACACCAGCGATGAGTGAGC
>DALYIW010000359.1:0-1474 GCA_031970155.1 Coleofasciculaceae cyanobacterium CTOTU46601
AGTTAAATTGTAGGTTGGGTTGAGGAACGAAACCCAACACTTAGTAGCTTTGTTGGGTTGCGCTACGCTTAACCCAACCTACAAAAGAGGCGATAGAGGCGAGAAAACACGCCCTAATTCCCCCCTCCCCCATTTTGGTAGAACTAAATTTATACGAATCTGGATTTTCTACTCCATTTTTAGTAACTTTAACAACGAGAATTAAGACTTTTCACAGCACGTTGTTATAACGAAAAAAGACCTATTGCATAAATACCAAAAACCCTTCTCAGATTTGATACAAAATACATAATAAAAAAGATTTTTTCTCTATCTCCCCCCCCCCCCGAAAAAATAGGGCAAAATATTAATATTAATCCCCTATATTTCGTTGTTTTTTTCCCTTTCCTCCTGAACCTTTCTCATGCTTTCATCTCAGCCAATCATTTTGCTAATTGATGACTTTTCTCCAGATAGGGAAGTGTATCGCCACTACCTAGAAGCAGACAAGGACTACATCTATCAGATTTTAGAGTCAGAGTCTGGAGAAGAAGGTCTTTCCTTGTGCCAGCAATTTAGACCGGATATCATCTTGCTTGACTACTTGCTGCCTGATTTGGATGGACTGGAATTTCTCGACGAGTTAAAAGTTATCTACACCTCAAATCCTCCTTTAGTAGTGATGCTCACGGGTGAGGGGAATACAGATGTGGCGGTAAAGGCTCTCAAAAACGGTGCTTGTGACTATCTGATTAAGAGCAACTTATCAGCAGATAGCTTCACTCGTACTGTTCACAGCATCTTGGCACAACGTCGCCTACAAAGTCTTTTGGAGGTAAGCCAAAGGCAGCAGCAGTTGATAGCTACCATTGCTCTACGGATTCGGCAGTCTCTCAATCTGGGTGAGATTCTCAGTACCACTGTAGAGGAAGTGAGAGGATTTTTGGAATGCGATCGCGTCTTAGTCTACCAATTTGCCCCAGACATGAGCGGCACCATTGTCGCTGAGTCTGTAGCGGCAGAATGGATGCCAGCTAAAGGTAGCAAAATTAACGATACTTGTTTTCAAACCGGGGCGGACACAGGGTATCGCACTGGACGCAAACGAGCCATTGATAATATTTATGAAGCAAGCTTGACACCATGCCATATTAAACTACTTGAACAATTCCAAGTTAAAGCTAATCTAGTTGTCCCAATTTTGCTCACAGAAAACCAGCAAGTAAGGAGAGAAGGAGAAGCTGGGAGAGTGAGAGACAAGGAGGACAAGGAGGACAAGGGAGACAAGGAAGTAATTTCTTCACAACCTTCCCCCACTCTCCCCCTCTCCCCCTCCCCCCCTCCTCTCCTCTGGGGCTTACTGATTGCCCATCAATGTTCCAGTTTTCGCGAGTGGGATGCGGCTCAATTGGACTTACTTGAAGACTTAGCAGGACAACTTTCCATTGGCATTCAGCAAGCTATTTTGTTTGAGCAGGTGCAGCAGGAGAACGTC
>DALYIW010000359.1:1571-7612 GCA_031970155.1 Coleofasciculaceae cyanobacterium CTOTU46601
TTTTGAGACAGCAGCGATTGGCATGTGTCTGGTTTCTCTACAAGGACGGTTTTTGGCAGTTAATTCTTCGGTTTGCCAAATGTTGGGCTACTCACACTCAGAGTTCCTTTCTCTAACGTTTCAGGATATTACTTATCCAGACGACCTAGAAATTGATCTCAAGAATGTTCAACAGTTGTTAGATGGGGAAATTTTTTATTACCATCTGGAGAAGCGCTACATACACAAAAATGGGCAAATTATTTGGGTTTTACTGAGCGTTTCTCTAGTGCGAGACTCTCAGCAACAACCGCTTTATTTTATCGCTCAAATTCAAGATATTAGCGATGCGGTGACGGCAGCTACGCAACGCCAAAAAGCAGAAGAAGCACTGCAAAGAAGCAATATTCTTTTACGTTCCATCCTTGACAGCACGCCCGATGTTGTATTGGTCAAGGATCTTGAAGGACGCTACATACTAGTGAACCCCACGGTAAGTCGCTGGTTCTCCAAACCGATGGAGGAAATCATCGGTGTCGATGATACAGCCTTATTTTCCCCGGGAATAGCCCGTAAAATCATGGAGGATGACCAGAAAATCATGACGATGGGCGAATCTGTAACTTATGAAGAGCTCGTACCCCAAAATGAGATAATGCGGACGTTGCTCACTACAAAAAGCCCATGGCGCGACCCTCAAGATAACATTATCGGTATAGTTAGTATCTCTCGCGATATTAGCGATCGCAAACAGGCAGAATTAGAACTGCAACAAGCCAAAGTAGCAGCAGAAGTTGCCAACCAAGCTAAAAGCACCTTCCTCGCTTCCATGAGTCACGAACTGCGTACCCCCCTCAACGCAATTCTTGGTTTCTCCCAACTACTCAACCGCAGTACTACCCTCAGCCCCGACGAACAGGAAAATGTTCGCATTATCCTCAGAAGTGGAGAACACCTGCTGAACTTGATTAACCAAGTCTTAGATGTAGCCAAGATTGAAGCGGGATGTACGACTCTCAATGACACAGCCTTCGACTTCTATTGCCTACTTGATGAACTCGAAGATGCATTCCAACTGAGGGCAAACGAAAAGGGATTACAACTGATTTTTGATTACTCTGATGATTTACCTCAATACATACAAATGGATGAAGTCAAGTTACGCCAAATCCTAATTAACCTACTGTCTAACGCGATTAAGTTTACCAAAGAAGGCGGAGTAGCGTTAAAAGTAAAAAGCACAACAGAAAACACAAACAACCAACAACAAACAACCATTCATTTTGAAGTTGAAGATACGGGTTGTGGTATTACCTCTGAGGAATTAGAATATCTCTTTCAACCCTTCGTGCAAACCCAATCAGGCAAAGCTTCACAGCAGGGAACAGGTTTAGGGCTGGTGATTAGCCAGCAATTTATCCAACTGATGGGCGGCAAAATTTCTGTCAGCAGTAAAATGGGACATGGCAGCATCTTCAAATTTGATATCCCTGTCAGCGTAGTTGATGCCGATTCGATTCAAACCGCACCACCGCCGCGACGAGTAATAGCCCTAGAACCGAATCAACAGCGCTTTCGTATCCTGATTGTGGACGATCGCACAGACAATTGCCAACTACTCATCAAACTCCTTGCTCCCCTTGGTTTTGAAGTTAAAGAAGCGAATAATGGTAATGAAGCAATTGAAATCTCGACGAGTTGGAACCCACACATCATTTTGATGGATTTGCGGATGCCAGTGATGGATGGGTATGAAGCAACCAAACAAATTAAAGCCACAACCCAAGGGCAAGCTACAGCGATTGTTGCTGTGAGTGCCAGTAATTTTGAGGAACAGCGAGCTATGACTCTCTCTATTGGTTTTGATGACTTTGTTCGCAAACCCTTCAAACAGTCTGAGATCTTTAACACCTTGCATAAACATCTTGGGGTGCAATACATCTACTCAGAACAAGCGTCAGAACCGGAGTCAACTCCAACCGAATTACTGACTCCAGAGACTATTGCTGTCTTACCTGCCGATTGGTTAGCGTGCTTCCACGACGCTACGCTGACACTTGATGTCGATTTGCTGCTGGAACTAATTGCTCAAATCTACGAGCAACATGAATCTATCGCCAACAGCCTCACTGAATTGGTTAATAAGTATAGGTTTGAAGAACTATGGACATTAACTCAACAATAAACCAATAAAACATAAGAAGCTTTTTATTTCATATCAATTTTTATTGAAATATAAGAGTTATAAAATACAACACTCTTAACCGTTTCTTAATCTTGTTGTTTTTTAATAAAATTACTTGTCGGATAAGTTGAAATTATTATATAAAAAAAGTTTTTGATTTTTTTGAATCTGACACTCGAAAATTGCCATATCAGATTAAACTCAACTCAACTCAACCCTGATGAAAAATGAATAGTACTCCAAATTCTCCTACAAAAGAAAACATTTTAGTAATTGATGATACAGTTACAAATTTAGATCTTTTAAGAAAATTATTTTCGAGTCAAGGCTATGAAGTGCGACCGATAAGGGATGGAAGTTTTGCTTTAAAGGTTGTTCAGTTAGTCCAACCAGACTTGATTTTGTTAGACATCATGATGCCGGAAATAGACGGATATGAGGTCTGCTCTAGGCTAAAAGCAGACTCATGTACAAAGGACATTCCCATTATCTTTATCAGTGCTTTGAACGAAGTCTTTGATAAAGTGAAAGCTTTTGAATTGGGAGGAGCAGACTACATCACAAAACCATTTCAAGAGCAAGAAGTTTTGGCGCGTGTCGAAAATCAATTGCGTATCCGACGGCTCTCGAAGCAAGTTTTAGAACAAAATGTACAGCTATCTCAGGAAGTCGAAGAGCGAAAACTTGCACAAGAGTTAATGCAACAAGCTCACGCTGAGTTAGAGGAACAAGCTACCTCTATTGAGGAAGTTAACCAACAATTGGAGAACACCATTGAAGAACTCAAGCTTGCCCAAGAAGAACTGCAACAGCAAAATGAGGAGCTTGCCGACTCTCGTCAATTAATCGAACAAGAGCGGCAACGGTATCAGGATTTGTTCACGTTTGCTCCTGATGGATATGTAGTTACCGATGCCTTGGGAGTGATTCAGGAAACTAACCAGGCTACAGCTGCTTTACTGTGTAGAGACAAACGCTCTCTCATTGGCAAACCCTTAAGCCTTTTCATCCCTGAGCAAGAGCGCCCCGCTTTTCGCACGCAGTTAAACCAATTGGTAAAGCAACCACATCATCCATCCTGGAGATGGGAGCTAAACTTCAAGTCTCAGCGAGGCCAGTTTTTTCCCGCTTCAACCACTGTAGGGGCAATACGTGACGAGCAGGGGAAAATTGTTGGCTTCCGTTGGATGATTCGAGACATCACAGCCCTCAAGAAAACCGAAGCCGCCCTTGTCAAAAGCGAGAAAATGTACCGAAATTTAGTTGAGACATCGCAAGACTTGATTTGGTCATTAGATACTCAAGGGCGTTATACCTTCGTTAATCAAGCGGCTAAACAAATTTATGGCTACGAGCCAGAAGAAATGATCGGCTATCTGTTTACTGATTTTATGTCAACGGAACAGAGAGCTATAGATATAGAGGTTTTTCAGAGACTTTTAGAGGGAGAGTCACTTTTTCAGTATGAGACTACAGATATCGCCAAAGATGGCAGTCAAGTTGTGCTAACGGTGAATGCGATCGCACTACGAGACGACGAAGGAAATATAACCGGAGCAACTGGCATAGCAACCAACATCACTCAGCGAAAGATTGCCGAAGAAAAACTCAAAAAAAGTGAAATTGCACGGCGCTCTACCCAAGGGCAGTTACAGGCAATTTTGGATAACTCACCAGCGCTGGTTTACCTGACAGACACTCAGAACAAATACCAATTGATTAACAAAAAATACGCCAACGTATTAAACACCACCAGTGATCGAATTATCGGCAAAAGCATCTATGAAATTTGGTCACCGGAATTTGCTGATGTGTTTGTTGCCAACAATCAAAAAGTACTTGCAGATGAAATTCCTTTAGAGGTGGAAGAAGTTGCTCCTTATGAAGATGGGCTACACACCTTCTTTACTGTCAAGTTTCCTGTACGCGATGCCAATGGTGTCGTTTATGGAGTTTGTGGTATCTCCACTGATATCACCACCCGCAAGAAAGCTCAGGAAGTACTACAGCAGCAAAAAGAGCTTCTGCAAACTATTTTTGATTACATCCCCATCATGATTTCTATGTATGATGACACGGGTCACATATGCTTGCTTAACCGGGAAATAGAACGTGTTATGGGTTGGTCTTTAGAAGAAGCAAGAGAGATTGATCTGTTAGCCCAATGCTATCCTGACCCAGAGGATCGCAAGCTAGCTTGGGATTTCATGATGGCGGCTTCGGGCCAATGGCAGGACTTCAAAACCAGGATTAAAAATGGTCATGTTGTAGATATGTCCTGGGCAAATATTCGGCTCAGTGATGGTAAATGTATGGGAATTGGGCGGGATATTACAGAACGCAAACAGAGAGAATTGTTAGAACAGGTTCAGAAGAAATCCCTAAAAATGGTAGCGCAGGGCAAATCGTTGCAGGAGATTTTGCTGGAACTAACGCATCAGGTGGAACAACTGACGCCTCACATGTACACCTCGATTCTGTTAATCGATGAAGATAGTCAGCATTTGCGTCCTTTCGTCAGTCCAAAGCTTCCTCAAGCTTATATACAAGCTATCAATCGCGTGCCGATTGGCCCAACTGTAGGTTCTTGTGGCACGGCAGCTTATTTCGGCAAACGGATGATTGTTGAAGATATTGCCACTAACCCTTTGTGGGCAGATTTTAAAGACTTAGCGTTATCTCACGGTTTAGCAGCTTGTTGGTCTGAGCCAATTATCTCAGAGCAAAGCAAGGTTATGGGGACATTTGCACTGTATTTTACTGAAGTGCGATCGCCTAACTCCAGAGAATTAAAAATCATTGAATCTCTAGCGAGTCTCACCTCCCTAATCATCCAACGTAAGCAATCAGAAGCCAGAGAACTTCAAAAGACGCAAGAACTAGAACAAGCCTATAGTGAATTAAAACACACCCAAACCCAACTGATTCAAGCCGAAAAATTGTCAAGTTTGGGGCGAATGACAGCTGGGGTTGCACACGAAATCAACAACCCCATCAGCTTTATCTACGGTAACCTTAAGTATGCCAAAGACTATTTCAGAGACTTACTAAAACTGATTGAACTCTACCAAGAAACTTATCCAAACTCCACTCCAGAAATTCAGACTCTAGCTTCAGATGTCGATTTAGATTTTATAGTAAATGATTGGTCAAAATTGATGACCTCAATGGAGGTAGGAGCTGAACGCATTCATCAGATTGTTCTATCACTCAGGAACTTTTCCAGACTGGATGAAAAAGAGCTAAAACCTGTAGATATTCACGAAGGCCTCAACAACACCCTCCTAATTTTGCAACCTCGACTGAGAGCAGAAGGCGATCGCCCAGAAATAGAAGTAATTCAAAATTATAGTCAACTGCCCAAAATCACCTGTTACGCCAGCCAATTAAATCAAGTATTCATGAATCTACTCAACAATGCCATTGATGCCCTAGAAACTAAACCTTCCTCAAGAAAAATTACTATCAGCACATCAGTAACCAGCCCTCACCCGTCAGCCACCAACAACCCACAAACAACCAACAACCAACAACAAATAACAAACTGTGTTTTCATTCGGATTGCCGACAATGGCTATGGGATAAATGAAAAAGTGCGCCATCAGATATTCGAGCCATTTTTTACTACTAAACCTGTTGGCAGTGGCACAGGATTAGGATTAGCAATTAGCCATCAGATTGTAGTAGAAAAACACAAAGGTCAAATCAGTTGTATTTCTGCTCCAGGGCAGGGAACTGAGATGATTGTAGAGATTCCCATGAATCTGAAGGATGAGGGATGAGGGATGAGAGCGGTTCTTGTCTACATGAAATACAGTAAGGGCACGGCATTGCCCATTGGTGTCAACTTAACGTGAAACCTAAGCATGGTAACCAT
>DALYIW010000360.1:0-7593 GCA_031970155.1 Coleofasciculaceae cyanobacterium CTOTU46601
CGGGGAGAAGAGAAATTTTCATCCCTTCTTTGTAAGCTTCCGCTCAGGGTGTCTAATCGACTAACTCATTAACGGGGAAGCGATCGAGTAACTGGATAGCGCGAACGGCATTACGTTTTAAAGACTCTGATACGGTCGGCACATGGGGAATTTGCGACAAGATATCCACCGTCCGGCGCAATGTTCGTACCATGTCTCCTTCATCCAAGCTGGTGTTGGAACATAACTCTGTCCATTTAATACCTAATGCCCACTGCTCCACAATCCCAATTAATTCATACTCCAACCAAACCGGCAAAGCGACATGATAGCGGCGCTGCAACTGAAACAGTTGACGCCGTGTTCCTCTCAAACTCGTCAAGGCTTCAATGACTGCCTCTGGCGGTGGATAGTTTGTCCAACTATCAGGGCGAGGAGTCTCACTAACTAGAGCGCAAGCGGCAGCGGCGAGGTGGTGAGGGTCTAATTGATCAAATTCCCCCGACATTAGTGCTAAACCCAGCCACAATTCATTATCACCCCGAATTGCAGCGGCAGCTTGTCCTAGAACAGTAGGTTTCACATCCTCCAAGCAACCAAACGCCCTTAAAATTTCAATTAGGTTGAGGAATTCCTGCCAGTGATGGGCTTGGTTTTCTCGGAATTGAGCTTGACGCTCGTTAATCTCTTCTTGTAGGGCTAATCGGCGTTTGTGGCGTTTCAGCAGGTTGGAGGGATTGCCCCATTGCCGTAAAGGATGACCTTCCTGTCGGGCTTGCAAGGCGTCTACTAGTTGCTGCTGTGCGACTACTTCTGGAGCTATGGTTAGTTCTACGGTAGAAGGAATTGAGGAGGCTAGAGCTATGGTTTCCTCTGTACCACGCCGAACTTGACCTGGCTTGAGAACAAGTTCTGGTGGTAGTTCTAGAGATTCAAGAGCAGTAGTTTTTATTTCATCGTACAAACCAACAACGTCAGCCGTTGTCGCCACATACCACCGATTATCGGCACTTAAGCAGACTAGGTAAGGCGATTGACCGCGACCTTTTTCCTTGCTAACCAACACGGCCGAGAGTGGAGAGGACACCTGGACATACTTCCCCTTCAGATAGAGGATAGTTCCAGGATTAACAAATTGAAGAATATGAGCCATTTCACTAGCTCGTGTCTCTTCGGCTTGAGTTTGCAGCGTCTTGAGTAATCGGCGTTCTTCTTTGAGGCGTTCTGAAAGTTTTTCATAACTTGCGATCGCTTTCACATCTACTGGTGCCAGTTGAATATCAAGCTTCGTCAGTTCTGTCGTCAACTCTGTAATCGCCTGTTGCTGAGGCCTCAAGTACAGCGTCGCCAGGTATTGAGCAAAGCTGCGTTCCACCAATTCCTTAGCTTCAGTAATTGAGTGGGTTTGCAGCAAATTCAACACCATTCCATAAGTAGGAGTAAACTGGCTCACCAGCGGGTCAGAACCAGTAGTGGCTAAGTAAGCCGCTTCCTTTGCTCCTTCAAACGGTGTCTGTAACGTCACGACATAGCCTGTGGTATCCATTCCCCGCCGTCCTGCGCGACCGGCCATCTGCAAAAACTCAGAAGCTGTCAGTAGGCGATGCCCTCGGTCAGTGCGCTTAGATAAAGTTGAAATTACCGTGGTTCGGGCTGGCATATTAATTCCTGCTGCCAGAGTCTCCGTGGCAAACACCACTTTAACCAGACCCATTTGAAACAGTTCTTCCACAAATCCTTTCCACGCTGGTAAAATTCCGGCGTGATGAGCGGCAACACCTCGGTAAAGTGGTTCAACTTGTCCGGCGCGGCCAGCGTCAGGATTGCGGCTCAAAAATTCGTCAATGTGTTCTTTAAGTTCAGCAGCTTCTTGTTCATTAACCAGCGACAATTGACCCATCTCTTCCACAGCCTTATCACAACCCCGGCGGCTGAAGATAAAGTAAATGGCTGGCAACATATCCCGTTGTTGCAGTTGCTCTAGGACGTAAGCAATCGTGGGGCTTTCTGGGCGTCCTCCCTTCGGCTTGCTGCCTTTTTGTTTAGGCTTGAGGCGAGGATTGATTTGGGTGCCGCTCTGATCTAGGAGAGGGAAAAGTCCCTTAGGGTTGCTAAAGTAAAACTGTAAAGGAACGGGTCGGAAGTCAGAGTAAATCAGCTCAGTTGGGCCATGCACCAGATTCAGCCAGTCGGTCAGCTGGTCTGCATTGGCAACGGTGGCGGAGAGGGCAACTAGTTGGACGTCCGGTGGGCAATAGATAATTGACTCTTCCCAAACGGTGCCGCGCTGTCGGTCATTCATGTAGTGGCACTCATCAAGCACTACAGCCTCAACCCCCACTAGAGAGGTACCGACTTCTCCAATCGGCGTCCCATAAAGCATGTTGCGGAAGATTTCCGTGGTCATCACCAAGATGGGAGCATCCCGGTTGATAGAGATATCGCCAGTCAACAGACCTACGTGCTGTGCGCCAAACTTTTCGCGAAAATCTCGCAGCTTCTGGTTTGAGAGGGCTTTTAGGGGCGTTGTGTAGAAGACTCGACCACCTCGCGACAGGGCGCGGTAAATGGTATATTCCCCTATGAGAGTTTTCCCGGAACCAGTGGGGGCACAGACAACCACAGAGCGATTGGCATTCAGGGCTGCGATCGCTTGTTGCTGAAATTCGTCAAGTTCAAACGGAAATAGATTATTTAGATCAAAGTCTATAGGTGTAGTGGAAACGTTCACACGAATTGTTTTTCCGATAAGATGGTCGCGGGAGTTCTAAAATTTTGGCTTTTATTCAGACCGAATAGGTTTTATTGTAAAGCCCTAAACCAAAACCGTTCATCTAGAGGCGACTCTTCGAGTTGGCTGGGAGCCTCACTGTCCTTGGTATTAGGGTGTGCAAGTGTTGGCACTATATGAGAACGTAATGTGGTGGTGAAGCGATCGCAATCTAATAAGTTATTTTAAAATTCTTGACTTTAAGCACAAAATCTGAAGCAAAAAAGCGATTAGTTAAGGGCTAGCTGACTGCTGATGCACTAGGCGAGACTTCCCTACAAGCGGCAGTATAGGGGCTATGAAGTAGCTTAGAGAAAAGCCCATGGATATACTTTGTGTATCGACAAAAGGCACTGGGCAAATAAAGGCGATCGCGATGACCGTAACAATTGCTAAATGGACGATTCAAGATTATCATCGCATGATTGATGCTGGCGTCCTAGAAGGTCGCCGAGTCGAATTGCTCAATGGGCAAATCATTGAAATGTCTCCAGAAGGAACACCCCATGCTTACTTTAGTGATAGCGCAGCAGAGTACCTCAGAAGCCTCTTAGGCAGCACAGCGAAAGTTCGGGAAGGCAAGCCAATTACACTACCTCAATCTAATTCTGAACCTGAACCAGATATTGCGATCGTTGAGCCTTTAGGAGCTGTTTATCTAGAGCATCACCCTTATCCAGAGAACATCTTTTGGTTGATAGAGTTCGCTAATTCCAGTTTGACAAAAGACTTGGAAGACAAGAGCAAGGTGTATGCAACTGAAAACATTCAAGACTATTGGGTCGTGAATTTGAAAGCTAGGAATTTAAAAGTTTATACCCTCAACCTGACGGCGATGTGCTTCTGCCAGAAAATCATCGTCTCGTGAAAACATGACTCGCTGAAGTTCGGTGGCACGGTCAAGTAAAATCGGGTCGGGTGTGCCAAGCCGTTCGTCTTCCTGAACTGTTAAAACATCGACACCTCGCAGACGTAACCCAGCAGTAATTTGTCGAGGGACTTGTTCATCCATATAGAGGGCGATACTCACTTGAGTAGCCCTTGTTTTCGCAGTTTGGCAGCTAGAGGTGAAGGGCCAGCTTCCCGCCTCAACCGTTCCACATACTCGAAGCGCCGTTGTATATCTGCATCAATTTCCTCTTTATGATCCCAGTAATAAGCTAGCGCGGAATGAATTTTACTCAGAGAAACATGAGGATACTGAAAGTGTAGTTCTTCAGGACTCCAACCGTAAGCCATCACAGAGGTGACTAACTCGACAACTTTCATTGTGGTTCCGGCGATAATCGGAACGTTGTTTTCGTCGAGTTGCACGTATTTATACTCGGTGTTGGTAAGTGTCATGGTTGTGGTTGGTTGATTCGGTGAATATTTTATCGTTGGGGAGATGGGAAAGTGCGATCGCATTATCTTTGGTTGTTGGGGCGCTCACTGTTGTGAGTAAAGTTTATGCCAAAATAATTTATAACCGCTTAAATAATGGAGTCCATTTAGGGTTCGTTGACTCCGCCCACAGGATAGGTAAAGAGTTATTAGGGCATCCACGCTCAAAGACTACTCCCATTTCAATATCCCCGTATCCAAGAGGAATTTTTTTTACTAACTCCTTGCCCACTTTCAAAGCAACTTGTCTTGCCAACTCCCTTTGGTTAGTATCTGTAAATACACTTAATTTATCACTGAAATATTGCGCTGTTTCATCTAACAACTCACAACGATGAGTATGAACGTGCATACTTAGGTTATCTACAGCTTCCTCAACTCGTTTCCAGCCCTCTACAAAAGCGATTAGCGCTACAAAAACAACTTTTATCTGGCGCTCTTGAACACTTTCTGCAATTGTAGCATCGATTTCTGATAGATATTTTGATGCTGATTCACCTGTTCCTACAAAGTCATCAATAAAGACCAGAGCCTTAGCTGCTTTACTTGCTAATAATTTTTCCTTGAGATTCCCCTTTTCCACAAGATTGTCAACGTAAAGGGATGCCTCGTCAACGTACAGATTTGCGGATTCGGCTCCACTTTTTGCTGCTCCATCCAGATAGCTAACCAGGATATCTGATTGCTTTCTCTTTCCTGACTCTTTTGGTGGTAGATTGCGAGTCAGATTTCGGGTGACGATTCCATGCGCCTCACGCATTTTCTGGCGAACGAAGTCGCTAGAGTAGAATCGCAGTCCTTAGACTTGTAAGCATCTGAAGAGAGGTAAGAAAGGATTGTTCCTGGTCTTTGACAATTTCGGCAAGTCGCTCTATCTTCTGGTGAGCTAACTTTATTTCCTCTTTTTTTTCTTGAGAGATGACGTCATTAAATTGTGAGTCTAGCAAGCCGATTACTTTAGGTCGAAAAGGGCTGTGTGACACCCACTTCATCGCTGGCTCAGGCAGCAGCCGCAAAAAGCAGACAGCAAGCAGTTTCTTCTGATCTACTTCCTTGTAGTCATCTAGTAGATTCAGGGCTTCCTTCTCTACATTTTTGTCGTCCTCAAAAATGTGTCGGCCAGCTAAAGCGAGAATACAACTTAACGCAAGATTTTTAAACCTGTGTGGTCAAGTGTTAAGACTTATTGAAGTTAGGCGAGTATGCCAAATTTGATATGAAGAGACCTGTCTTCAAAAGAGAAGTCAGGAGTCAGAAGTCAGGAGAGGATAATTTTCATCCTTGGTTGTGTACGAAGTTCATGGGGGTCTCTTGCAAAAATGGAGGTCTGTCAACAAAATGTCAAAACTTCTGACGGCATATCCACTACCAATCGCTGAGTTTTCAACCACTGACGACCCAGTAAAATTTCTGGTACTTCTTCTCCAGCGTATGCAGGAATAATAAACTCTTGTCCATCTATCCGCACTTTTCCCACATAGCTGCTAAAAGTTGCATTTCCCTGTGCCATTTGCAGAGTATCCTCACCTACAAATAGCCAATCCAGCCCATCTATATCCTGTGTTTTAATAACTAGCCAGCCAGAAAAACCAGTATCCAGCATTGCCTCAACTGGAAGCTCTAATCCATCAGCAGTAATTAACTCAATCTCAAAAAATAGCTCGTCATTACTGCCAAAATAGCCTTGAATCATATCGTGCCACAAGCTCCTGTTTCATTAATCTTGAACAGGACTGGGATAGCATCAGGATGTTTTTTCCGTAGCCTCTCTCTAACCACTTCCGCATTTTTATGTATGAAATAATCACCACTATTAGATTCAATTGCTACGAACCAGTTATAGCGAGTCTCGATCAACTCTGGCTGGATTTTGTCAAAAACTACTTTACAACGCTGATACCGCGCTTTCCTTTCCGTTTGCCGCCTAGCTATTTTTTCTGGAGACCACTGAATATCAGGAAATATTCTTCCCCGTCGTACTGTTCGAGTTGGTTTTGCTTCAGTCATGATTTCTTCTCCTTTTGAAGAGTGGGCATTACCCACCCTTCAACGGTTTCGCGGGAGTCCCCAGGCTCAACGTAGTAGCCTGGGGAAGGACAGCGGGATGCCGGAAGAATGGAGGCATCCAACACCTCTCCACGCTTGCACGCATAATTTGCATGAACGTTTGAGCAGTTTGACTTTATTGGGGCTAAATTGTCCAATTCGTTTCCAGTTATGGTCATAGACTGATACGTTTTTAGACTTGTCTGTTTGGGTGTAACCACCAATCCAACCCCTCGTTATTTGTCCCGCCTTCTGTGCTTGAACAAAGTCACCAGACCTGAAGCCAAAAGGCGTAATCGTTCCACCTTTACGCTTGCGGTATTGGTTGGGGTTAGGTTTATGGCTGTCTGGGTTCTCAAACACGAGCTGACGCCTATAAATATTCGGTTTGGCTATCACTTTGAAGGGGGCAGGTGTCATAAAAACTTCACCATCCCAATTACCCCCACGCGCATTACTTGATTGCCATTCTTGCCACTTAATAAAGTGGCTGGCGGCTAGTGCAACACCATCGTTACTGTGGGTTTCCTCTACAGCTTTTGACTTGTCAGCTTTATCCTTTGGCAGTTTTAGCCACTGCCTCAAGTTAGAGGTCTGCCAACCGAATTGAGTAGCCGTTGGTGCAATTTTCTCCAACCATTCCAGCATGACCTTTTGCCCTACCATTGCAGGACTGAATCCCTTGTCTCCACGAGCTTTGATGTATTCATAGACCATGTTGGAGATGGGGAATAATCGACAAACTTCTTTGACTACTCTCAGCTCTATTTGACGATTAGCTCTGATGCTAGGAGGAAGCTTTTTAGCTACTCGATTATCAAACCGCTTCGCTCTATGGCATCGTTGGTCATAGGGTAGTTTACGGTTAATTCTGCGACCTCTTCTTGCCCTTCTGAGTATCCGTCTTGATGTCATTTTTTTAGTGACATTTGGGAACGGAAGAATCAGATGAAGCTTCAGTAGAGTAGCCTTGCTGCTTTGGACTCCAACACCGCTAAATAACTTGCCAGGGTCTATCCCAATCACCACATCTTGAGTTTCATATCCAGAAGGTTCGTTTTGGAGTTGAATCGCAAAAACTTGCAGGTCGTTGGGGTAGATTTTTGCTTTTCCCTCCTTGAGCCATCTTCTAGCTCTTGATGGTTTGGTAGGCATTAGTGGACGCCCATCAGGTGAAATTACAGATACTCGTTGCATAAAGAGATAATCCTTATGAAAAGTAACTTGCCCCTTACCGCCAATTCCGCAAAGATGTCTTGTCTTAGAACGACCTGAATCAGAGGTCTTACAGAGGGCTGAACTAGGGGAGTATTTAGCCGTGTGTGCCATGCGGAATCTCGTGCGATAGACAACTATTATTGAAATCTGATTCTTCCAAGCTCACCCTTCAACGAAGTAAGGGTGAGTAGTTGACC
>DALYIW010000361.1:0-7572 GCA_031970155.1 Coleofasciculaceae cyanobacterium CTOTU46601
GTTCGCTGCTTGCAAATCATGGGATTGCCCGAACCCGAAGCAAAAGAAATTGTTTGTGCTAAGGGTACGTTTACAGGTTCAGAGGATGAGTGGCAAGCCTTGATTTCGCGCTATGCAGGAAATCCCTTGGCATTAAAAATTGTGGCTTCGGCAGTTAGAGAGTTTTTCGATAATAGTATTTCTCAATTTATCGAAATTTTAAAACGCGGTTCGTTTATTTTTGATGATATTCGCGACTTATTAGAGGGACAATTCCAGCGATTGAGCCGTCGAGAACAGGAAATTATGTACTGGTTAGCTATCAATCGCGAGCCAGTATCGCTAGATGAATTGCAAGCGGATTTTGTCTATAACCTATCATCAAACGAACTCCTCCAGGTGCTAGCTTCATTGCAACGGCGGTCGTTAATAGAAAGAAGTGCCGCCCGTTTTACCCAGCAACCTGTTGTCATGGAGTACGTGACTGTTCGATTAATTGAATGGGTCTGTGCAGAAATTACTACTCAAACAATCAACTTATTCAGAAGTCAGGCTTTAGTCAAGGCTCAAGCTAAAGACTACGTTCGGGATACTCAAGTTCGCCTCATTTTACAACCCGTAGTTGATGGCTTAATTGTAAGTTTGGGTTCTCCAGAACGTATCGAAAACTCTATCAAGCAAATTCTCGCACCGCTACAGAGGAAATCATCCCAAGAAACCGGATATGTCGCAGGTAATAGTCTCAATCTGCTGCGCCAATTACAAGTAAATGTGAGTAATTACGATTTTTCCTATCTCACAATTTGGCAGGCTCATCTCCAGGGAATGAACTTAGAGAATGTCAATTTCGCCCATTCTGATTTGTCTCGGTCAGTGTTTACAGAAACCTTGGGGAATATTTTATCAGCGGCATTTAGCCCAGATGGCAGCATATTGGCAACGTGCGATACAGATTGCAATCTTCGCCTGTGGCAAGTACAAACGGGTAAACTGCTTTCAATCTTCCAGGGACACACCAATTGGGTAAGGACAGTTGCCTTTAGTCCGGACGGGAAAACCCTAGCTAGTGGTGGTGCTGATTGCACGGTTAAGTTGTGGGATGTTCGCGAGGGGAAGTGTCTGAGAACTTGCGTCGCACATGGTAATGAAGTTTACTCCGTTGCCTTTAGTCCTCAGAGTAATATCTTGGCAAGTAGCAGTGGCGATCGCACCATCAAACTCTGGGATGTTAGCACGGGCGATTGTCTGAAAACGGTGCAGGGACATACTGATTCAGTACGTTCGGTTGTCTTTAGTACTGATGGAAAAATTTTAGCCAGTGGGAGTGCCGATCGCACGGTAAGATTCTGGGATGTCCGTAACGGGAAGTGCTTGAAAACTTGCACCGGACATACGGATTCAGTGCGATCGGTTGCCTTTAGTGCTGATGGAAAAATTCTAGCCAGTGGTAGTAGCGATCGCACAATCAAACTCTGGGATGGCAAATCGGGTCAGTACCTCAAAACTTACACCGGACATAGTGGAGGAGTCTACTCCGTCGCCTTTAGTCCAAATGGTCATACCTTAGCGACTGGCAGTGGCGATCATACTGTCAGGCTATGGGATTGTCACACAGATCAATGCTTAAAAACATTGCACGGACATAGCAATCAGATTTTTTCCGTTGCGTTCAATCCAGATGGTCAAACCTTGGCTTGCGTCAGTTTAGACCAAACCGTGAGACTGTGGGATATCAGAACGGGTGAATGTTTGAGAACTTGGCAGGGACAAACGGATTGGGCGTTTCCCATCGCCTTCAGTGGGGACGGAACACTATTAGTGAGTGGTAGTAGCGATCGCACAGTTAGGATTTGGGATATTCAGAATGGTGAGTGCTTGAGAATTTGTACCGGACATACCGATCAAGTATTTTCAGTTGCCTTTAGTCCAATTCTCTCCAATTCTCTACCTATTACATTCCCCCCTTACCAAGCAGGGCTAGGGGGGTTAATCGCTAGTGGCAGCACCGACTCCTCAGTGCGACTTTGGGATGTCGATACTGGCATCTGCTTGAGAACCTTACACGGACACACCGATTGGGTGCGGTCAGTTGCCTTCAGCCCGGATGGTAAGATACTCGCCAGCGGCAGTGCCGACCATACAGTGAGGCTTTGGAATGTCAGTACTGGCAAAGAAGTCAGAACATTGCAAGGACATACCGAGCAAGTCTATTCAGTGGCTTTTAGTCCAGATGGCAGTATCCTAGCGAGTGGCAGTACTGACCGCACAGTGAGACTTTGGGATGTCTGCGATGGAAAGTGTCTCGAAACGCTACACGGTCATACCAATCAAGTCTTTTCAGTTGCCTACTCTCCGAGAACGCTTATGGCGAACAGTCCTTACCAAGAGGGGCTAGAGGGGTTCCTAGCGAGTGGCAGTACAGACCAAACAGTGAGGTTGTGGGATTATCGTACTGGGCAATGCTGCAAAACTTTCACCGAACACACCAATTGGGTATTTTCAGTCGCTTTTAGTATTGATGGGAAAACTCTCGCCAGTGCCTCTCACGACCAAACCGTGAGGTTGTGGGATATCCAGACGGGTGAGTGTCGGCAAATCTGCACTGGACACACCCATTTAGTCTCGTCCGTTGCCTTCAGCCCTCAAGGCAAGATGCTTGCTAGTGGTTCTCAAGACCAAACGGTAAGGTTGTGGGATGTCGAGACGGGTGAATGTCTGAAAGTTTTCCGAGCGAAAAGACTTTACGAAGGCATGAATATTACTGGGGTTACAGGTTTAACTGAAGCACAGAAAGTTACATTAAAAGCGATCGGTGCGGTTGAAACAGATGAAAGGGAGGTGAAGAGGTAGGCAAGCGGGGAGATGGGTGAGCAGGGGAAGGTTTTGTTGTTAAGCTAGGGTTTGATGGTAAGTAGTTAAATCCAGAATTGACGGTTCGTAACGTGGATGTTCTAATTGAGTCAACAAGGGCTTTTGAAAAGGATCTTGCCAGATTGAGTGAAGACGAGAAAGCAGTAGCTATTCAAAAAATCAACGATTGCGCTAGCCTTTTCCCAACTCAGAAAGCTGATGTGTATCGTAAGCTGCGTCGTCTCCCCCTAGCGTCAGCCCTTAATGGTTACGAATCTTCGCTCTACACGCTTCGGATTTCTCAAAAACTAAGAGTGATTTTGACCGTTGACGAAGATCCAATTTTTGGGCAAGTTATCTTTACTCTTTTTCGAGTAGTTAAACACGATGAACTCGATAAAGCGTATCAAGGTGTAGCCGAGTCTTTGTATCAAGAGCTACTTCACCACAATCGAGAAGCTGCCCAGATTTCGTAAGTTTGTTTATGGCACAAACCCTTACTCTGTGTGATGAATTTGGCATTATTTATGAAGCCATGAAGATTTTGCCAGATGATGAGCTAAAGATTGGTTTTCTTGAAGCTTTGGCAGAGCTTCAAGACAACGAGTGTCACAGAACAAGGAAATTTCCGAGAACGAGATTACATAAAGTAAAGGGTATTAAGCAGGCAATTTATCGTGCTGATATTGATAAAGTCTCAGGTTGGCGCATTCACGTTCAATATATCAATGGACAAATTCATCTCAAGGATATTATTGAGGGGCAAAAACATGATGATGTAATTGAGGTAATTAAATCTAAAAAAGCACGCTATGATTAACCTTTAGCTTTGAATCCTGTTCCATTGGGGTTTATAAAGATGGGTTATGAATATTGGGTTGAATCGTATCTCAGGAATAAGAACTGGAATTCAGAAAAATAGTCAGAGTTTGGGGGTTGTCTGCGTAGACTCAACTAGGTTGTTAGCCTGCTTCGTTTAGTAAGTTGTAAGAGCTGCGTGAGCTAACATCCACCCTGAAACTAAATATATCGCACCTGATTTTGCATCTCATCGGCTGTCACTTGATTCAAGATTACCAATAATCGTTGTGCAATTTCTTGAGGTGAACGGCGAACAGCAAAAATTACACCATAGTGCATCTGTCCTGAAGCAAAGTAAGCCTGTACCAGTTCTTCAAAGTCAGTTCGATTGTGAGTAACTAGCGTTCTTGCTTGGCTTACTGCATAGCTAAGTTGCTCTGCATCAGTCGCATGAAGTTGTCCTACATCTCGTGCGGTAATTGCATCAAAACCTCTTGCTTTGAGCAAATCTGCTACCAAGACATTGACATCTTCATCTAAGTACAAAGAAATAAAAAGGCTACTCACAAATCTTTAACCAATGGGTCGATTAATTCATCAGGAATACGATTCCGTTCAATGTAATTATTAATTTCATCTTGATGATCGCTGTAATAAGTCAATGCACCAAATACTTGCGATAAGGTTAGATGGGGCATCCCTTTCGGAATTTCTTCAGGTGCAATACCCATACGCCAAGTTTCAACCACTGCTCTTACGAGTGTACGAGTTCCTCTTATAATTGGTTCGCCACTCAAAATCTGCTCGTCCCTAACAATGTAAATATATTCAGTTGCTTGAACCATTGCTATTCTTAGAGATCAGTATTATCTATTGTAGAGTTTTTCAAACCATTGCACGGAGACAAGCGACATAGCAAATCGCTGTAGTTCAATCTCCGCACGGCTGCTATTAACTCTTCTTTCCAGACTACTGCTTATTTCCCTGCCAAAACTTGAGCCGCTGTGAGTTTTAAGTTGGGAAATATCTTTGACTGAAGCACCTCCTCACCACAGAATTCCATTAAGTTGTACAATCCCTGCTCTAGCTCACAGAAAGTCACCTTACTCTGCAATGGATCGACAATCCAGTATTCGGGAATATCTAGCACCGCATACTCGGCAAGTTTGGCTCGATAGTCCTCATCTTTTGTCGATTGGCTCACCACTTCGACGACGAGCAAAGGCGGGGGTTCATTCAAGTTAATCACCGCTTCTCGATTTTCCAGTTCTTCCCATTGTGCTAAAGACATCACGGTGACATCCGGAATACGAACCGTGTCCCAGCGCGTACCACGAGGAGAACGTACACCCACTAAACCCGGTAAAGCAATCCAATCATTCCCCGTGGATTCAATTTCAGCATCAAAGGATTTCGCTAAAAATCGGACTATACTGCCATGTTTTCCAGTTCCCAAACTCATCGGGACAAGCTTTCCATCCACCAATTCATAGCGAGTATCCGTGCCATCGTCATAGTTTAGATAGTCCTCAAAGGTGAGTCGCTTGGTTGCAATGGTCATTCTTCACCTCGCTTTAAGTAATTCTCCAGTGGGTTTTGCTCAAATTTAAACTGGGTTATTTCTGTATTTTAGAGTTTGTTGAAATCGTTGCGTGGAGACAATTGTCTCCTCATCCCCCTCATCCCCACTCTTCAGGGCTTAAGTTGTGCTGTTAAGTTGCGATCTTCAGTGGTAGAAACTGGGTAGCAGTTGCAAACTGTGTACGGACTTACAGTGCAAGTTACAAGTGGAATTGTTTGTAGGTGAAAGGTCAGCAATTGCCAGTCTTCAGTCTACACAGCACATCAAATCAAAGTTGCGCTCGCAAGTCAGTGGGAAAAAGTGGGGAATGTCTCAAAAAAAATGGAGGAAGTAGGGGAAATGGGAAAAAAGCAAATTTGTGAAGCGAATGCTCAAAACCGAATCACTCTGTCAAACTCCCTCGACATGACGGCTGACGAAGCTCTAGACATTCTCAACCAAGTCCTCAAACAAAAGCGCCTCAATCAAATTCAGCAGTTGGTATTCTGTCAGTCATGGACGGGACAGACTTACGGGGAGATTGCCCAAACCGCTGGGTATGACTTCGATTACATTAAGGAAATTGGCTCTCAGTTGTGGCAGTCTCTCTCAGAGGCACTGGGGGAGAAAGTTACCAAAAAGAACGTGCAGTCCGTTCTAGAGTATTATCAGCGTGCGGGTAAAGAGAGAGAACAAGAGAGAAAAAATCCCCCATCCCTAGAGTTCCCCAGTAGTCCAGTACCGCTTGATTCAATCTTTTACATCGAGCGTCCCCCGATAGAAGAATGCGCCAAGGCAGAAATTAGCAAACCGGGAAGCTTGATTTGCATTAAAGCTCCCCGGCAGATGGGCAAAACGTCTTTAATGCACAGAATTTTGGCTCATGCCAGACAAAGCGATTTGCACGCGGTTCTCATCAGCTTGCATCGAGCAGATAGTACGGTGTTTGCCAACTTGGATAAATTCTTACGCTGGCTGTGTGCCAATGTCAGTCGGCAGCTTGGGTTAGAACCAAAGCTCGATGAGTATTGGGATGAGGACATCGGCAGCAAAGTGAGCTGTACGATCTATTTTCAGGAGTATCTGCTAGCCGCGATCGCAAAACCCATCGTTTTGGCGTTGGATGAGGTCAATCAGACGTTCGAGTATCCCGAAATTTCTGGTAACTTCCTGCCATTGCTGCGTTCTTGGTACGAAGATGCTTCAGAACTGAGTATCTGGCAAAAACTCCGACTGGTGGTGGTTCATACGACAGAAGTTTATGCTCCGCTCGATATCAATCAGTCTCCCTTTAATGTCGGGCTACCCATGCAGTTACCAGAGTTTACGAGCGAACAGGTGAAGGATTTGGCAGTACGGCACGGACTGAATTGGGCAAAAGGCAATGTTGGAGCGCAAAACCTTGCACCTTTACTGGCGCTAGTGGGCGGACATCCCTATCTCGTGCGTCTCGCTCTCTATCATCTTACCTGTCCGGAGATGACGATTGAGCAGTTAGTGCAAGACGCTGCCAGCCTTACCGGAATTTATCGCAGTCATTTGCGGCGTCATCTGGCAAGTCTGCAAAAGGATTCCGAACTGACGACAGCGCTTCACAAAGTGGTCACCGAGTCGGAGAGTGTAAGATTGGAAGCGAGTACTGCCTATAAATTAGAAAGTATGGGGCTGGTCAAACTGCGGGGGAATCAGGCAACGCCTAGCTGCGAGTTGTATCGTCGGTATTTCCGCGAACAATTAGGTTAATCAGGTAGTATGAGGACAGACCACTTGATGGCGCACCGGACTGGTTAATTGAAAATCGATCGCCTGACCAAAGCACCCTAGACTTACAGAAGAAGATTCTGCATTGCCTAAGTAACGGCACACAGTTAGCCTGGTTAATTGACCCAGCCAGTCAACAAATTTGGGTCTGGCAGGGGGATGACTTGCCGATCGTTTGTTCAGGAGCGGAGGTTTTGCCCGTTTTGGGCAATCTGCCTGAACTCACGGTCAATGCTGTAATGGCAATGACCCGGCGACAGTAATCATATAGAGTAGAGGGCAATTGCTTGCACTAAAGACTTGAAGAAACACGATGCCTTCGGCAAAGCTTCGCTAACACATAACTGACCCATGACCAGTTACGAATATCAAGTCGGTGGTAGTCTCAAAACTGATGCCCCTACTTATGTGGAGCGGCAGGCAGATTCTGACCTCTATACATCCTTAATCAGAGGGGAGTTTTGCTATGTATTCAGCTCTCGGCAGATGGGCAAATCTAGCTTGCGCTTACGCACAAAGCAGAGGCTGGAACGAGCAGGTTTTAGCTGTGCTTCTATCGACATGACGCGAATCGGTAGCGAAACGATTACTCCAGCTCAGTGGTACAAAGGCATAGTTGT
>DALYIW010000362.1:0-7560 GCA_031970155.1 Coleofasciculaceae cyanobacterium CTOTU46601
AACTTCTCCCACATCACCACCACTAGAAGTACTAGAAACTTCTCCCACATCACCACCACTAGAAGTACTAGAAACTTCTCCCACATTAGAAGCACCGGAAGTACTAGAAACTTCTCCCACATCACCACCACTAGAAGTACTAGAAACTTCTCCCACATCACCACCACTAGAAGTACTAGAAACTTCTCCCACATCACCAGCACCAGAAGTACTAGAAACTTCTCCCACATCACCAGCACCGGAGACATCGGAAAAATCTACTCTCCAACCTTTGCTCCAAGTACCAGCCATTATCGAGGTAGCACCAACGCCTCAAACTCAAGAGTGGCAGTGTGTACAGACTCTCGTTGAAAAATCAGATAAGCGTTCAGAGTGGTATGCAGGAATTACTTCCATCGCCTTCAGTCCGGATGGAAAATTGCTTGTTAGTGGTAGCGAGGACACTACAGTTAAAGTATGGGAGTTAAGTACTGGTCAACCAATTTGTACGATTACTGGACACTCCAACTTTGTTAACTCAATTGCTATCAGTCCTGATGGAAAATTGATTGCTAGTTGCGGCGACGACATCATCAAACTATGGAAACTGAATACAGGGGAAGAAATTTATACTTTGTCTGGGCATTCAGCAGTAATTCATAGCGTCACTTTCAGTCCAGATGGACAGATACTTGCTAGTGGTGCGAATGACAAAATGATTAAGTTATGGAACCCCAACACTGGGGAAGAAATTCGTACTTTATCGGGGGCAAACCTGATTGAATCAGTCTGCTTTAGCCCAGATGGACAGTCTCTCGCTAGCGGTGATAGCGATAACAACATCAATCTGTGGAACCTAAATACAGGGGAAGTAGTCCGCACGCTTTCGGGACATTCACGTAAGGTTCGTGGTATCAGCTTTAGCCCAGATGGAAAGATCTTCGCTAGTGGCAGTAGTGATAAAATTATCAAGATTTGGCAGACTGAGACTGGGGAACTGATTCATACACTTACAGGTCATTCGGGTTGGTTTGCAGGTGTAAATTCAGTGGTTTTTAGTCCCGATGGACAGACCCTTGCTAGCGGCAGTGATGACCGAATGATTAAACTGTGGAATATCACAACAGGAACCGCAATTACTACTCTTTCTGGGCATTCCAGGGGAGTGAGTTCTGTTGCATTCAGTCCAGATGGACAAACCATTGCCAGTGGTAGCTGGGACAAAACAGTTAAGATTTGGCAGTGCGATTAGAGACTAAACGGTTTAATTAACTATATATTTTCGATGAGTTTCAGAGTCTTGGATGCCATTGGCAATCTCGTGCAGTGCTGCCCCAAGTGTCTCTAATCGCAGAGCGATCGGTTCTGGAGGGAAATTAGAAAGTTCTTCGTAGATGGTAAGCATTAAATCTACATCTACAATGTTTAAACCATTTGTATAAAGGTTAAGATTTCTTGTAAGCACTAACAGTGGTTGACCTCTAAAAAAAATGACAGGCGGGTTGATACAGTGAGGGTTGTAAGGGCTGTAGATGCCTTCAGGGCTACCATATAGACCCTGCGGATTTTGGATGCTACTAGGAGAATAGAAACTTCCATAGGGTCCTTTAGGATTAATAATTGAATTTAAGTGACGTTGGTTACTCGATAGCAGACCCAAGAATTGCCCTGACGGTGACCATAGTTGTCCGTAACCGTCGAGAATTTGAAAAACGACTAGATAAGTCTTAAAAACCCCTGGAATCTTCATTGGTTGAATCCTTTGACAAAAACAGCTCGGTTGCTGTTTTGAGTATCAAAGGCTAATGTCTATGATAATGTTTGCAATAAGGTCTAATTTTTATATTTTATCTAGAGAAGGTGTTTGGGGAAGTTAGTAACTTGATACCAAAACTCTGAAACCAGAGAAAGCAGAAATTGTTGAAAAGTGGAAGATACAGCCTATCAGAAGTACTCAGACAAAAAAGCCACCCCTAAGGGTGACTGATGTTGCTTTTTTTGCTATTGCAGGATATTAGCAATCGTAGTAAAGGGCAAATTCATAGGGATGTGGACGCAGCCGCATCGGGTTGACTTCATTATCGAGTTTGTAGGAAATCCAGCTATTGATGAAGTCTTCAGTGAACACGCCCGGTTCAGTCAAGAAAGCATGGTCTTTTTCCAGCGCCTCCAGTGCCAAATCCAGAGAGCCAGGAGTAGAAGGAATCTTGCTCAATTCCTCTGGGCTGAGGTCATAGATATCCACATCCAGAGGTTCACCGGGGTCAATTTCATTCTTGATACCATCGATACCCGCACAAAGCATTGCCGCAAAAGCGAGGTAGGGGTTACAAGTAGCATCAGGGCAACGGAACTCTAGACGCTTCGCCTTGGGATTGGTGCCAGAGAGTGGAATACGGATGGAGGCAGAACGGTTGCCTTGAGAATATGCCAAGTTCACTGGTGCTTCAAAACCGGGCACCAAGCGCTTGTAGGAATTGGTTGTGGGATTGGTTAAAGCCAATAGTGCTGGAGCGTGCTTGATCAGGCCACCAATGTAATTTAGAGCCATTTTACTTAAGCCCGCATAGCCATCACCAGCAAATAAAGGCTGTCCATCTTTCCAGATGGATTGGTGGGTGTGCATCCCGGAACCGTTGTCGTTAAACACTGGCTTCGGCATGAAGGTGATAGTTTTGCCGTATTTCTTACCAACATTCTTGATGACATACTTATAGGTCATCAAATAGTCAGCTGCTTGTATTAGAGTCGCAAACCGGAAGCCGAGTTCGCATTGACCTCCTGTTGCTACTTCATGGTGATGTTTTTCAATCGGCACCCCGCACTTTGCCATGGTTAGCAGCATCTCGGTACGCATATCTTGCGAGGTATCCGTTGGAGAAACTGGGAAGTAACCTTCTTTGTAGCGTGGCTTGTAACCTAGGTTCGGGCCTTCTTCTTTACCAGAATTCCAACGACCTTCTACTGAATCTACGTAATAGTAGCCTGAGTTCTGCGTTTGGTCAAAGCGGACATCATCAAAGATGAAAAACTCAGCTTCCGGGCCAACGAAGACTGTATCACCAATACCTGTAGAAATTAGGTAATCTACAGCTTTTTGTGCAATGGTGCGGGGGTCGCGACTATAAAATTCACCAGTCCGGGGTTCTTTAATGCTACAGATTACACTTAAAGTCGGCTCTTCCATGAATGGATCCATCCAGGCAGTTGCTGGATCTAGCACCATGGTCATATCTGATTCGTTAATAGTTTTCCAACCACGAATGCTAGAACCGTCGAATGGTACGCCGTCTGTAAAGCTACTTTCGTCAATTTGATTGTGGTACAACGAGAGGTGCTGCCAGATCCCCGGCGTGTCGATGAACTTTAGGTCAATGATCTGAATGTTGTTCTCTTTAACGTAATTGAGGAACTCTTGCGGACTTTGGAACATGGAATTAACTCCTGAATCTCTAATAAATCTAAAGCTCAAGGGGATAGCTTGAACAATTCAACGATATTGACGGTTAAAGGATGAATTGGTCAAGGAGAGAGACAACCGAAACCTCTGGCAACTCACCAATCTAGTTTTGAAATGTGAATAATTTGTGAATTGAGCTTCTGTAGGACATTCCACAGATTGACTATCCATTTTTCATCAGTTTGGTGAACCACTAGGATTTGAGTTGGAATGCAGCAGTGGGCTGGTCGGGTTGCGACCCAGAAATAAAAGGCTGGCTTCTTCTACCGAGAAGTTACAAGCTCCTGTGGGCATCCAACTCTGTTGTGAAAGTATGATAAACCTGACGGTATGCTTCTCTAACGTCTACTCTCAAAAATTCGCTAACATTCACTCTCAAAAAAAAAAAATTAAGGTTGTGTTGTACCTGATTCATCGTAGAAAGAGGCTTGCAGAGGTTTTGTATTGTACGCTACAGAATACTTTTAGCTATTTTTGCACGTATGGGAAAAAATTTATAAATGTAACAAAAATTACTAAAGTGTCGCCAGATGCATTGCCTACAATTTAAAATTGTATAAATAAATACATTTTAAGGGAAGGGAAATATGGGTTCTCAGTTCAGTCATGATGGTTGTGACTACCAAGAAGCACATAAATATAGACCCGGACAGCGAGTGGAACTAAAAGCTAGTCCTGGTCGGGTGGATGTCATTGCTGAGTATGACCCGATGATGGTACCTCCTATTTGGCTAGCCAATGATCCAAAGCCGCGATATCCTCATGAGTTGAATTTGCTGGGGAAACCTCTTATGGGTACGGGTTGGCTAAGCTTACCAAAGCGTCGCTCAGCTAAATATTCAGGGAGTCAGTCTTCAACTGCTTTGGTAACAAGTTCTCAGTAGTCAGGGGCTAGGAGCTAGGAGTCAGTTGACCACTAACATGTGATGAGATGTGAACTACCCCAGGTTCCGCTACGCTACACCTGGGGACTTGCTGCACGGAAGATTTAAAAAAGTTGACTTGTGATTAACGCTATTGCAGGTCAAGCCTATGTGATTATTAATAATAGGCTTACGCAAATCTTATGGAAGTGCTGGTATCGCAGCCTCCAATTGCTCCTGCCAGAGTCCCTTTACCTAGGAAGGGTGCTGTACTTACCTAGGAAGCCGTTGACCATTAGCGTAGCGAACCGTGGCATTAGCTAGTCTGGCGTGACGCTAACCTTATTCCTTGCCGAAAGAGTTGCCGTACTGCCTTTGCAGAAGCCGCAGCGTCGGGTAGGGAGAGGAAAGGGTGAAGGCAAAGTGGGAGCAGCCGTAAGTCCTAAATAGTAAAGAAATATCCAGATTGTTGTTGGGAGAGCAATTTAATGCGGGATGCAGTGACAAACCTAATTAGGAACTATGACGGCACAGGTCGTTACTTGGATCGCAATGCGATCGATTCATTAAAGTCTTACTTTGAAACTGGCACTGCACGGGTGACAGCAGCGGCTGTGATTAATGCAAATGCTGCGTCAATTGTCAAGCAGGCTGGGTCACAGTTGTTTGACGAACAGCCGGAACTCATCCGCCCCGGTGGTAATGCTTACACGACTCGCCGCTATGCCGCTTGTTTGCGGGATATGGACTATTATCTACGCTATGCCAGCTATGCGCTGGTTGCGGGTGATACAAATGTGCTGGATGAGCGGGTGTTACAAGGTCTGCGGGAAACTTACAACTCTTTGGGCGTACCAATCGGTCCAACAGTTCGAGGTGTCCAGATTATGAAAGACATCGTTAAAGCAATGGCGGCAGAAGCTGGTGTGACGAATACCGCGTTTCTTGACCAACCATTTGACCATATGACTCGTGAGTTAAGCGAACAGGATGTCTAAATAGCAATTCTGTGTGACGAGTGCACTTGATTTACCCGCAGTCTAGAAGACTGGGGCTACACAAACTCTCGCTGGTCTGCACAGGCTATTCAATGCATCTTCACGCGAGAAATGGTATCAAGCCAACTGAGACAATTAAAGCGATCGCTTTTGTCACGGTTCAATCTGTGGAAAGCGATCGCTTTTTTGCACGCTTTTGAGTGATCTTATTGCTCACCACCTCAGGATGGCAGCAATTAAGTATTTACTGACAAACAACCAACAACCAACAACCAACAACAAATTTTTTAAGCTTCAGTTGTATTCGTTGTTGTCAACAGTCCTACACCACCTAGAGGATCGGGTTGAGTATAGGGGTAAAGACGGCTAGCCACCTCAAACCCAGTTCCCGGAAAGTCAGTGAATAGACCATCAAGACCCAAGCTAAAAAATTGCTCGTATTCCGCTTGTGGATTACCGTTATACTCTGGAGCTAAGTAACGGTCGTCACTGCGGAAGGTGTAGGCATGAACGACCAAACCTGCTGCATGAGCATCATCAATTAAGGAAGTCGGGTCTTGCAGTATATAATCAGCATCACTGATGACACCATCTCCATTCAAGTCATCTGGCTGACCATCCCCATTAAAATCAACAGGTGCAGCAGGAATGATTAACCGTTTCCACGGCCCAATTCCATCTGCATAAGTAGCAATCTCAGCCAGTCCTGTAGGAGTCACTAAATCGGCATAGGTGCGAGAGTCGCCACTAACTACAAAATCATACGGTCGAGCATTAGTTGCATCAAACAACTGGACGAGGGGCACATCAGTGAGTTCATTCAGGTCTTTTAGGTTTGCTACTTCAAATGACTGAATAAAGACTGGAGAGTTGCGATCGCTATAACCATTCTCATTGAGGATCTGCACCAAGGGTTCTTCTAGAGATAGTCCAATTGAATCAAAGTAAGTGGGATGCTTGGTTTCTGGATAAATGCCAATGGTTCTTCCCGTTTCGGCACTTTTTTCTTTCGCTAAATCAATTATTTCCTGGAAGGTGGGAATTTCAAACTGACCATTGAAGGATTGATCGCGAAAAGATAGACGTTCCTCAGCACGGAGGGTCTTAATTTCAGCAAGAGTGAAGTCTTCCGTAAACCAACCTGTGACTGCTGTTCCATCAATGATTTTTGTGGTTTTGCGATCGGCAAATTCTGGGTGATCGGCTACGTCTGTTGTTCCTGAAATTTCGTTTTCATGACGAGCAATTAAAACCCCGTCTTTAGTTGAAACTAGGTCAGGTTCAATGTAGTCTGCTCCTTGCGCGATCGCTAATTCATAAGCAGCCAGAGTATGCTCTGGACGCAAACCGCTAGCGCCTCGGTGACCAATAATTAAGGGACGGGGGGCAGTGCTGACGAAATCATTGATTGAAATCATACTGGCGTCAACGTTAATCAACTTAGCTAGGGCTTTGTTGCCTTCTTTGAGACTAATTAGAGTATCATTACCAAGTTGATTAATCTTCAAGTCTACAAAGGCAAGACCAGCACCCAAACCAATGATATCTACACCGTCCTGAAAGTCGGTAATTGTGCTGCCAGCCCTGGGAATTTCAGTATTTACAATCCAAAACTGGTCTTGACCACAGTTGCCAGTCAGAGTATCGTTTCCTGAGGCGCTAACATAAAGCTTGTCATCACCATTGCTGCCTATGAGAAGCTCATTTCCATTTTGACTGTAGAGCTGGTTGTTGCCACTACTGCTGCCTAGTAATGGGACTTCTTCCCCTACAGTTAGTAAGGGCATGATGTTGTAGTTGTTGTTTTCAATGAGATCAGTAGCGTAAAACTGAGCAGTAGTTTGCCCCTCATTTAGATTAGTCATAAAATTGCCTCTCAAGGTGTGCGTTTACCTGCTAACTGACGTTTTAGGGTAAGAGTTAAAAACGTCAAACTTGGTAAAAATCTTCTTTTTTGCTTCCAAAAGTTAGGTCTTTAAGAGGCTTTCGTTTTTACCCTTAGGTATGCTCTCAGCACAACATTAAGAAATAATTTTAATTCAGTTAAGAAAGCAGTATTCAGAGCCATCTTTACTGAAAATTTATAAAGAAAGGGGTGGGGCACGGCAGAGACTTAGCCCGTACAATCGTGTACTTAAAATGCTTAAAGAATTATAGTAAGTTGCGTTCTAGCCTGTAAAACCGTAGTGAGCAAGATGCTCATACTACATACGTCTTTGACTGCAACTTGATCAGGACTTACGCAGAACCTCTACATGTA
>DALYIW010000363.1:0-7494 GCA_031970155.1 Coleofasciculaceae cyanobacterium CTOTU46601
GCCGTGGAAGTCGCTGCCCCCGGTCTTGAGCAGGCCGTAGCGGTCGGCGAGGCGGTCCAGTTCACCGATGAGCAGCGGGTCGTGGTCGCTCGCGCTGCCGCGCACCAATACCTGAGTTGACGTAATCACTGCGCCGGATTGCGGCAGGCTGATCTGCGCCGGTGCTCCCGGTGCTCCCGGTGCAAGATGTCAATTTGAATGCAACTCGGTATCGTTAACTAGGTATGCCGATGACTTCGCCAGTACCATTAATCACCTCACCAATGGTATAGGCAGCCATGTTCTGTGACTCAAACCAGCTGAGGGTTTGAGCTGCCTGAGATGGCGGTACGAGCAACACAAAACCAATGCCCATGTTGAAAGTGTTAAATAATGTTTCAAGACTGAGCTGACCCGCATCAGCTAGCCACTGAAAAATTGGGGGAACTACCCAGCTTTTGGGGGCAATCTCAATGGATTGACCGGAACCCAGGCAGCGCGGGAGATTCTCTGGTAAACCACCGCCAGTGATGTGAGCCATGCCATGAATATCAATACCAGCGTGACGGGCTTCAAGCACAGGTTTGACATAAATCTGAGTAGGCGTTAACAAAACTTCGCCTAAACTTTGACCTCCAAGCTGTTCTGGGCAGGTGTCCCAGGAATCATGGGATGATATCTGACCACTTTCATCTGCTCCGACTCTCTCATTCTCCTGCTCTCCATCACCAAAAGATACCGTGGTGGCCTGAGACTCCTGCACAATTTTTCGTACCAGACTAAAGCCATTGCTGTGGACGCCCTGACTGGCTAAACCAATTGCCACATCTCCCACTTGTACCTGAGAACCATCAAGCATCTGACTTTTTTCGACAATTCCCACACAAAACCCTGCTAAATCATATTCTCCAGGCTGGTAGAAACCGGGCATTTCTGCTGTCTCCCCTCCCAGCAGGGCACACCCTGAGAGACGACACCCTTGTGCAATCCCAGCAACTACCTGAGTTAACTGCTCAGAATTAAGCTTGCTGGTGGCTAAATAATCCAAGAAAAATAGCGGTTGGGCACCAGAAGTCAAAACATCGTTAACGCACATCGCTACCAAGTCAATTCCAACGGTGTCATGACGATTGAGGTGTTGAGCTAGTTTGAGCTTTGTACCTACACCATCGGTTCCTGATACCAGAACTGGTTCGCGATATCCCACGGGCAGCTGGAAACAGCCACTGAAACCACCAAATCCGCCCAGCACTTCAGGTCGGTACGTGCTTTGCACCAGACTACGGATCTGTTCTACAAAGGCTCGCCCTGCCTCGACATCGACACCGGCTTCTCGATAATCCATCGGATAAAAATAAGGCTTTTGAGCATCAGGTACCGGATGTATTTTACAAGCTGGTTGTGTTAAGGGATCGCTACATTTCAGAAAAAATTGCAAAAATGCTCACAACTAGCTAGTTGAGCGAGAGAGCCACATTTGTCTTACCCATAGAAATGAGATGATAAATGTAAATTTTTGTTAAGTTTCCGGATAATAATATTTAACAGAGAAAAACCTCAAAGCCTTGTCTTCTCTCTCTTTCATAAAAAATTAATTTTTGATTTTTTTCGGAAATCCTGTGTTAACTCTCAATATCCCTGATCCCCAAACCAAAAACTTCGTGCTAGTCTGTTGCACTGTTGTAGTTGAATAAAACAGGGCGAATACGGAACGAGTATGAGTTAATGGGTACATTGTGAGTGTTCTTGTAGCACCACTAGCAACACAACAATCTCGATTTCCAATGCTTTTGACAACAGACATATGAATCAACGAATTTGGAAGGGCTTGACGGCTACGGTTTTGACGACAACTCTTGGGACGGCAACCTCTAGTTATGCCCAGCCGACTAAGGCCGAGAACCCAGGTTTTCAGGAAAGTCCTGCTGCCACTCATGTGCATAGCCTCCCAACAACCGCCAACCTTGTCTCAGAGCAACGACAAGTTCAACCGACACAAAAGCCTGTTAATCAAGGTTCTCAGGGAAGTCCTACTGCCACTCCAAGGCAAGGCGTACCAAAGACAGCTACCCCTGTCTCAGAGCAACGACAAGTTCAACCGACACAAGCGGTGAAGGTAGGAGAGTTACAGTCTCAGTCGGCAAGGGCTGATCAAGGAGAAGTCATTGCCAAGATTCAAGGTTATGAAATGGCAGGGCGTCAGGTAGCAACCCTTTATGTTCGCGGTGTTCCTGTCTTAACTTTTTTAGGTGCCAGGTCGATCGCTGCTAACGATACCAAAATGGGAGAAGCAGCATTAGGAAGCGATCGCACTTCATTACGGTCTAATCAAAAGACAGCTTCTCGCAATCAGATGGAAGAAGACGCGGTGATTAGGAGGGAAATTAGTCCAGCGTCGGATGCTAGTAATGGACCCAATGACCCAGTTTGGAGAGCTACAGCCGTTGCGGCCAGACTCAATCAATTGAGTCGCAATGGCGTAGATGCTAAAGCGATCGCCGCCCATTGGAATGCTCGATGCAACTGCTACAGCATCAGAGTAAAAAACGACGAATTAGTCCAAATTAACCAGACAACGATTCTAGCAGATACAACCAGAAATCTCGCGACAGATGCTCTGCAAGCCACCAATCGACTCCGCCGTCTGATTGGGAATGCTCCACCCTTGCGGGAAATTGTCGGTAGACCAGCAGCGCGTAACGTAGCGACAGCTTCCCTAGGTCCGGTTCGATTTCAGATCAGTGGGATTGCGTCCTGGTATGGCCCTGGCTTCCACGGCAATCGCACGGCGGCTGGTGAAAGATACAACCAGAATGCAATGACAGCCGCTCACAAAACCTTACCTTTTGGGACACGGGTAGTAGTGACAAATTTAAATAACGGTCGCTCTGTCGTGGTGCGGATTAATGACCGTGGTCCTTTCATCCGAGGTCGAGTAATTGACCTTTCAGCCGCAGCGGCCAGAATGCTGGGAATGATGCAATCGGGCATTGCACCCGTGAAGGTAGATGTTTTAGGGAAACCAGATAGGATAGCAACCGACGATTAACGAATAGTCAATCCCTGCTCTAAGATTTTCAGTTTTGGGTTTTGGAGTGAAGGGTGCATCCCAATGCCAGCAAAAATCAGGTAGTACCAGCCGGAGAGCTTGCGTACACCTAGTAGTGAGTTCTCCGGCTCACACTACAAATTTACACGCCCCTACAGATGGAGGTTCCATGAGAGATTGGCGTCAGGACTGACGCAATATGATGCACCCGGAGTGACCGACTGATTTGAGATTGACCTCATCTAGAGTTCGAGCAACTAAAACTGTTCGACTGCTAGAGAACCCCCACGCCTTCGACTCTTTAAACCAAAAGCGGACTGGCTCTGAGCAATTGAATTGTTAACATCAAGCTAGAATCCACACCCTCAAATCTCATGCGCCTGTTTACGACAATCGCCGGGTTGCGCTGCTACTTAGAGCGTCACCGCAGCGGCAAGCAAGTTGGTCTTGTCCCTACAATGGGAGCCTTGCACGCCGGTCACTTTAGTTTAATTGAACGGGCCAGATGCGAAAATGACATTGTTATTGTCAGCATTTTTGTGAATCCGCTACAGTTTGGACCGGCGGAGGATTTTCAGCAATACCCACGTCAGTTGGAGGAAGATCGACAGCGGTGTGAGCAACTGGGGGTTGATGTAATTTTTGCTCCAACAGTGGTTGAGTTGTATGGAAATCGTCTGCCAACCTCAGAAACGGATGCACAATTGACTCAAGTTATGCCGCCGCCATCAATGACATCTGTGTTGTGTGGTCGATCGCGTCAAGGTCACTTTCAGGGAGTGGCTACTGTTGTTACCAAACTGTTGAATTTAGGGCAGCCAGAACGAGCTTATTTTGGTCAGAAGGATGCTCAGCAACTAGCAATTATCCGGCGTCTGGTGGAAGATTTAAATTTGCCAGTGGCGATTATTGCTTGTCCGATTGTGCGGGAGGAGTCGGGACTGGCTTACAGTTCTCGCAATCAGTATCTGACACAGGCGCAAAAAGCACAGGCACCGATATTATTTAAGGCTTTGCAGCAGGCGAAGAACGTTTTTCAATCGGGCGATCGCGATCGTACTATCCTGATTGAAACTGTCAAATCAGAATTAGCCTTGGTCAGTGATATCCAGGTAGAGTATGTCGAACTGGTACATCCGACAACGCTAACGCCTTTGGATCAGGTTGATGAGTGCGGGCTATTAGCGATCGCCGCCCGTTTTGGTTCAACTCGTTTAATTGACAATATGCTGCTTCAGTACCGTAAGCCTATTGTGGCGATTGATGGCCCTGCTGGTGCGGGGAAATCTACAGTGAGTAGTCAGGTGGCTAAGGCGTTGGGACTGATGCATCTGGATACGGGCGCAATGTACCGCGCTGTAACGTGGCGAGTTTTGGAAGCAGGAATTGACCTAACAGATGAAGCCGCGATCGCTGAGTTAGTCAGTCAGTCTCAAATTTATCTAACTACCGACGAGGAATGTGTAGCACCCGTTCGGGTGTGGATTGATGGTGAGGAGGTCACTCAAGCCATTCGATCGCTGGAAGTTACGGCTAATGTTTCTGCGATCGCGGCTTTGCCAGCAGTCCGCCGTGAATTAGTCAAACAACAACAGTACTGGGGTTGTAAAGGCGGTATCGTTGCTGAAGGTCGTGACATTGGTACTCACGTCTTTCCAGATGCTGAACTCAAAATCTTCTTAACCGCTTCCGTCCAGGAAAGAGCACGCCGACGCTTGCAAGACCTCGAAGAGCAGGCAATTGAAACTGTTAGCTTAGAACAACTAGAACAGGATATCCAACAGCGCGACATCCGCGATAGCACCCGTACTGTTGCACCTCTGCGTAAAGCCGCTGATGCTATGGAAATAGTCACAGATGGTCTGAGTATCGGTGAAGTCATCCAGAAAATTGTTGAGTATTACCATAAAAAACATTCTATTTAGGTTAAGATTTACTAAAAGAAATGAATAATTCAGGATTCAGAATTTTGAGTCCTGAATTATTCTTTCAACACCTGTACCAGTCATCTTGGTCAGCTACTCAGCTGTTGTGTGTTTAAATTTCATATTTAAAGAGACTGGTTTTAAGGTACAGTAAAAGTCCGCAAATCCCCTAATTTCTTACCCCGATAGAATTGAGTGAATTGTGTTTCTTATAACTGCATGATGAAGACTCCGAAGAATTAGAAACTCAGTTAATTGAAAAAAGTGAAGTTGAAGTTCCTCAGTACAGGACAAAACTCGCAAAACGAGGTGAGCAAAGGGTTTCATAAAAATGCTTAATCAACGATGAAACCCTAACTTCAGAGCTTTCAGAAAATTGTCAGCATCTCCGATGTCGGTTCAGATGCTAGCGATTCGCTGAATCTCTAGATTTCTACAAAGATGGAATCATTTTCAACCTTAACTTTGTACGTTTGTGCATCCTTCGTTGGAAACTTCAGAAACAGCAATTTAGCCTTATCGAGAGCTTCGCCAGTTGCGAGGTCGAAAGCAGCCTTGTGTAGCGGGCACACCACTGTAGAACCAACGATTTTGCCCCGACTGAGATCTGCCCCCATATGTGGACAAGAGCGTTGTAATGCAAAGAACTGCCCGCTGACATTTGCAAGGAGTAGTTCTTTGCCTTCGACAACGACAGCTTTCATGTTGCCCGGTTCAACATCTGCAACAGTTGCAGCATAGATATAATTCATGGTCATGATTTCCTCCAAGTGTGCAATAAACTAAACCGATTAGTTCAACTTCTATAAATTTAAACTAAACCGATTAGTATAGGAATGTCAACCTAAACTGAGATGTTTCACTCCAAAGGATGATCTGACCGAATGGCACAATCAAAACCCGGACGCGCAGACAGACAACTTTCTCCAGAGAAAACCGAAGCCATTCTGACCGGCGGAATGCAAGAGTTTTTGGCGCATGGCTATGCGGCAACCAGCATGGATCGAGTGGCGATCGCGGCAAAAGTTTCAAAAGCCACGATCTACAGTCACTTTCAAGACAAAGAAAATTTATTTGCTGCCCTGATTCAACGACTGGTCGAGCAGAAAATTCAGTCCATTTTTGGAATAGCGGATGCTCAGATTTCGCAAATGCCACCTGAAGTGGTGCTGAAAAGCTTTGCCAATCGAATCTTAGATCTGGGCAGCAGCGAACCCCAATTCCTGAATTTTATGCGGCTGATCATTGGAGAATCTGGGCGCTTTCCGCAATTAGCTCATGCCTTTGTGCGGAACATTGAGCAGATAGCATTCAAACGGTTGTGTGACTATTTAACGCACTATCCGCAGCTTAACCTGGCTGACCCAGAAGCAACCGCGCAGATTTTTGTGGGTGCGATCGTGCATTTTTTGATTTTGCAAGAAATGTTGCATGGCAAAGAGATTGTACCAATGGAGCGCGATCGTATCATTGACAACTTGATTGCTATGATTTTGAAAAAGCAAATAACAGGAGTTTGAAAGATCATTTGGATGTTGGGGATTCCATTACGCCCTAATCGACTACAGGACTTACGCAACTGTCACAAGCAAGGGCGTAGCTACGCCGCGCTAAACGCTAAACAACTAGAGGACAAACATGGGAACATCCGGACGTTTGAGTTGCTGAACTAAATAATTTGACAATAATCCCTGTTTAATTTGATAAATTGTTTGACTACTTTTATAAGCTAAATCTTTGAGTCTAAGCCTTTGAAGAATACTTAACATAGCCAATTACTGTTACTCATTTCAGCAATGCTATCTGGGTACGTCACTTTAACATAGTACATCAATACTATAAAATTGCGTTTGCGCTGTGCCAGTTGCGTAAGTCCTGTTTATGTTGCCATTTATAGATCGTTGGGCGGCTAATATCTAGTAACCTGCTCACTTCGGTGACCGACAGACCACTATAGAGCAGATTCAGGGCACGTTGTCGTAAGTCTTAGCTGTAGGCGATCGCCATCTCTAGTTAATCAGGATTATCAGTGACTCTTCTACAGGGTATCTTGTAAATACCTCAGCGCGCAGCGCTGTACGTGCAACTGAGAACTGCTATAGAGCGTAATATCGCGTGCGAAGCAACTTCGTATTACACCTAAAACCATCTTCTTTACGCCGTTGAGAGCGATTGCTAGTATTCAATAAACATTGAGAAATATTTCAACTTGTAGACCATTGTAAAGTTCGGGGAATGAAGGAAATATGAAAATTCTGGTGCTTGCTTGGGAATTTCCGCCCCGTATAGTCGGGGGAATTGCTCGCCATGTTGCAGAGTTATATCCAGAACTGGTTAAGTTAGGGCATACGATTCATCTAGTCACTGTGGAATTTGGGGAAGCGCCTCTTTATGAAATAGTGGACGGTATCCATATCCATCGAGTACCCGTTGCTCCCAGTCATGACTTTTTCCACTGGATTGTCAACCTAAATGAGAGCATGGGCACTCATGGGGGGAAACTAATCTTAGAGGAAGGCCCCTTTGATTTGATTCACGCTC
>DALYIW010000364.1:0-273 GCA_031970155.1 Coleofasciculaceae cyanobacterium CTOTU46601
TCTCCTTGTTGTGATTATTGGACATGGCCTCATCGATTGCTGCGTTAAAGCATTCATCAGTAGGCTCTGGCAGCAGTTTCATCGCGCATAACCAACGCAACTGAATAATCCGACCGCCCCGACAAATCATTTGATTGTTGGCGCTGTGGCAGAAGTGCTGAATGTTGTTCAAGAGATTGTTGACGTAATGTGCGTAAAGTTCCGGTGCTAGTGGCAAGGCTTTCTCTCCGGCGAAAGGGCAAGTCTTGCACGGCTTAGGCTGTACGGGATATG
>DALYIW010000364.1:415-695 GCA_031970155.1 Coleofasciculaceae cyanobacterium CTOTU46601
GTTTCATAACTCGAAGGATTGTTGTCCAGCCAAGCCTGTTGAACAGCAAAGCTAAGAAACTGCTTCAAGGCATACGGATCTATAGATACGGTGGGAGTACCGTTACGCACTGCCAGCCCTTCCTGCTGCTCAATAAAATGCTTAAGAGCCTCAACTAAAGGAATAGCTTCTGTGTGTTCGCTGCGAGTATCCCAATAACTTTCCATGCAGCCTAGAGCCTCATCAAAATTCTTCCACACGCCTCCCACTATTCCGGCAGCCAGCATATCCAAACAGAGGG
>DALYIW010000364.1:759-3433 GCA_031970155.1 Coleofasciculaceae cyanobacterium CTOTU46601
ACTGCGAACTTCAACGAATCGTATCCAACTGTCTTTTGTCGTCCAGAACCTTCTGAAGTGAGTAGCTAGCGATGAAAGATTCCACATCGCTGGATCGCTTTCTCTAACAATCCTGTTGGGTTTGTCGCTAGCTATTAATCGGCTATTGGGCTTCATCGAGATATAGACGCACCGACGACCTAATTCGCGGTAGCGAGGTTCAGAGAATAAGCCATGAATCGAACTAAGAACTTTTGGGCAGAACGTGCTGAATTCCCTGTTCTTACCTACATCTGACGAGATGACGGTAGTAGCTATGTCCCGGTTAAAGCCAGTGAGCAGAAGAGTGTACAGCTGCTCGTTTTGCAGAGTTTCTTTGTTGAGGTTGTCCAGCACTAAGCAGAAATTCTTTTCGATTTTTCGCTGAAATTCTTCCCCCTCAAGTCGAGCCATCTCAAATCTCTTGTCGTCTATTTCGTTGCGAATGCTGGCGTAAGTTGACGAAGATGCAAACACTTGGGTGCTATGAATCGCAGCATAAATAGCACTCAATTCACTCTTGCCGCAGCCCTCTGACCCATAAATAAACAAGATCGGCAGCTTGTCGCACAGTGCTGAAGGAATGCAGGCGTAGGCCGCCAATAATGGTAGCTGAATCTCCGCCATCGGCACACAAAAGCACTGGTCTATTAGGTGCATTATGTTGTCACCAAATGGAACCGAATTATCCCAAGGGCAATCGTTCGCACGCAGTAACTTCCTTACTGCTGAGTAATCAATCGGCTCTGTCATATTTAAAGCAAGGGGGGACAGCCCCCCATCTCCTGAATTTAATTAATTGAATTACTGCCTACGGCTATCGAGAAGGAGGGGCAGCAGCCAGTGAAGTTCTTCGTAGGTTGTACGTTCAAAGCTTCCAGGTTCTGCCAACGCCATACCTACCAACACAGACGCAAAACATGCCACGGTTGGTGTAAAGTCGTCGGGTTTGGGTGCGTAAGGGTGGAGAGCTTTGTGCAAAAAATTTAACCGCTGTTCTAGTCGCTGCTGCTCTGATTGTCCGCCACCAAATCCCCCTTTCTTGCCACCGCCTTCCGGTGCGTCAGAGACGGACTCAGGAAGTACAGTGGAGTTGACGGGTTTAATGTTCTTGAAGAAGTACTGCTCTACCATCGCAGCATTCCCATTCAAGAGCTGTGCAATCATCTCAGATGAGGTGTAGACAAATGTACCACTAAAGCAGCCCTTAGATAGCGTTGCAGCAATATCGGACTTTTCTGAGCTAGGGCCAAAGGCGCCATCCAGGTAAGAGCATAGCTCACTCTGCATTCGAGAAGGCTGTGTTTTGACGCTATTAACAGCAGTTTTAACTCCAAAGGATTCAGCCTTTATTAACTCATTGGTGCTAGAGGCCGTTATACGAATACCTCTTGCTAAGTTTGATTGAACATTTTCCAGGTTGCTGTTAACCGCTACTACGTTATTGTTGACCGCCTGAAATCCTTGTTCAGTCACCTGCCTTAATCCTGTCAACTCTTCCTCCAGCGCCGCTACTCGATCGCGCAAGCTTAATAGTTCATTAATGATTCCAGAAATCCGCTGTATCTCTGTTTCGATAAAGAAGACTGCCATCAATATCGCAAGTACAATTGCGATAATCTTCCCTGCTATTGCGAACAGTGTTTTACCGGCAGCAACCAAACCGCCAATACCACCCCTTACAATACTCCCAGTGCTAGCAGCAACATCATCTGCGATCGAAGCCGCGCTATTTACCAATTGAGAAATATTGCTTCGCTGAAACGGGACGATATTATTAGTTGTAAGCGCCTGCAACGTTGCACTACTGCCTGCCGTAACAAGACCAACAAGAGCCAATAAATCGCCTTCAGCGAGCTTTTTAGCAAACTCTTCGTCAAGCAAACGTTTAACATTTCCTACGCCATTGATGATGTTTGAGTATTCGCTAGAGCCGCCATTGGGGGGATAGCTTCGTGTCATCTAAATCTCTCCAAATTTTGCTCAATGTTTCGTATATCTGCCATTAATTTATCGTACTCCGCCCTGGTTAAACAAAAATACCCAAAATCAAAATTACTGGTAATCGGAATATCGCAAGGCGGTGGATCTTCATCGTCGTCATCATCATCATCATCGTCATCATCATCATCTGGCGGTGGCGGTGGATCAGGGGTAATTGGAATACTGAATCTACCTGCTCCATTTTCGTAGAAGACTTCAAGCTGTACATCTTGATTGGGTTGACCAGGACTCCAAATCTCAAGACGTATGTGAACATAAGTCCTGGCAACAATAGACCGGCGCACTGCAACGTTAAGATTGCGGCAGTCTCTCTTTTTATGCTCCATCCGATGACAGGAATTGGGCGATCTCTATCGTCTTGAACTTCTTCCGTTTCTGTTGTTTCTGTACTAATCGTAAAGTTGTCGCTTACAAAGAAACTTGCACTGTTACTGTGTTGCGATTCACCTTCAAATCCGCCCCAAGAAGTGCGCCAATACCGGCGCTGCTCGTTAGATTGATAAATTTCTACTCCTGTATTTCGTGGCAGTGTATACACCCCGTCCGGTGGTCGCTCAAAAGGAAAGCTTATCCTTATTCGCCTAGCGTCTTCAATTGTTGTCACTAAACGAAACTGAGCTTTTAAGTCTTCAGAGAATATAATACGAGACAT
>DALYIW010000364.1:3564-4737 GCA_031970155.1 Coleofasciculaceae cyanobacterium CTOTU46601
GTGGCAGAGCGCTAGCCAGACAGGCATGTCTTGTAGACTCTTACGATACGCTGGACATAATTCACTTTAAATTATGGTTGTTCAGTGAATACATTAATAGGCAAGAAGCTGAGGTTTACGGAATTCCGATCGCTAGATTTCACAGCGAAAGCAATGAATTTAAGCCCCAGGTCATGCTCTATTTTCAGGGCCGCAAAGAAGACGAAGATGGAGACAGCGGCATTCTCAGTGCTGAAATCAGCTTCCGGCTTTTTTGGGAAGAAAACACCATCACCAAATCGCGATTACAGTCCCTTGCAAGGCAGATTAAACAGCAGTTCGCCACTCCTAATTTTCAATGGCGTAAAGGAACAGAAATCGTGACGTACTATAAACCTTCAGATGGTTTTGAGCTAAAGCTTTATGTTGCTAACAAGGCAGAAGGCATCAGGGTAGTTCAAAGGGTAGTAGCACTTGCAGATAAAGTCTTTGACCCAGAATGCATCAATCGCAGCGAGAGCGATCGCCGCTTTCCTGTTAATCCAGGTACGGAAATGGTACTAGGTGAAAGGCAACGCAAGAGACGACGACGCCCGGTCGGTGAGGTGACCTTTGAGTATGCCCAATTTAGCTGGCATAAGCTCACCAAGCCGATCGTACTTGTGAACAGTGGGTATCGATTCAGAAGAGCCGTTGAATATGCCAGCCTTTAACTCGCTATCTTGCATTCTAGGGAAGCTTCTAAAGGGGAAGCATAATGATTTCGTGTGGAAACCATATGATATCCAAACGCGCTAGACAAGAGTGCAAGCGTTAGATTGAAGGAGAAGAGTTTCAAGGTTTTATGTCACGTAGGCAAAGGTTTGGTAACCTGTTAGCTGGCTTAAATTACTTGCGTCCTATCACAGGAGGAAGCGTTTCCGGCGAGGCTCCAGTGGGAACGCCATTGAGGAACTTTCAAGAGTATCGTGCAGGGCGAGTTCGCCGAACAGTTACCCGTGCAGAGAACAGCTATCCAGGGCGGAGATCAAACTACAAAATAAACCTCTTTAGTGAACCAAACACGAGTAACCTTGCTATTACTACGCTGGGAAGTCGCGCTCGAGGCAATTTGACAGGTCTGTCCTTAGATTTAGATGTATTGGGTTTAGAGGCAATCGCCACAGGACAAACCGTTACTCCGCAATTTACGGG
>DALYIW010000364.1:4911-7449 GCA_031970155.1 Coleofasciculaceae cyanobacterium CTOTU46601
GGCCTACTGTCACTTGCTCATTTACTCCTGAAGACATCGCGATCATCATATAATGACCGATCCTCGACTACTACTCAACACCTACTCTGTTATTGTTGACCCAACTGCTACCGACGAAGAAAGAAGTCATTTCCTCTTAATGACTCTTGACGCCAATCAAGCGGTGTCAGATTTTGTCATGGGGCGAATAGATCTAGATACCTTTCTTGACAAAATGGAAGCAGTTGGCGTTGATATAGACGATTACGCTGATATCGTTGAGGACAATTTCAACTACATAGGGATAGGGTGATATGCCACAACTAATCCTTGACCTACAACGCTCTGATTTATGGCAAGAAGTGCATAACAACTTGTACCAAAGCAGCGGCTTTGCAGCAAGGCGGCCTATCCCTATTCCTACTGCTTTTATACCGGCTACTCTTGATAGTCCTATTTGTGCAATTTGGTGTCGAAGCACTTATGCAGAAGCAAGAAAATGGCAGAGAGGATGTAAGGTTTCTCAAGTTATTGCCATCAATGCTTTTTCTGGAAATATGGCAGCTACCGTTGCAGAGACAAGGATTATTTCCCAAGGGATGACAACTTTGTTAGTGTTTTCTCAATACACTACTGATTACTCACTACGCCTTGACTTTTATCCTTGGTTTGAAGATTTACAGGTAGTGATTTGGGAATATCAAGGTATCGTGACTGATACCACCTTTGAGTCTTTAAGAGAGATTCAGAATAGCTTAACCACAATTATTGGAAGGCTTCCATCACGATGAGTGAATTAACTGTTAATGTTTCTCCGTTGACCGACAGAGTTGATAATTTGCAGTCATCTGTTACTCAATTGCGGCAAGAATTGGTTCAGATTCGCCAGACTATTCCAATCAATCTACCAGAATTCACCGAACCTGTACCTGTCAACATTTCTGGTGGAATGAATATCGACCTATCTGGAATTGCTTCTCAGTTGACGGAAATTAAGCAAGTTCTAGAAACACAATTAACACCGCCACCGCCACCACCTAGCACTCCTCCTATGCTTGAAGAAATCCCTCTATCCTCTACGGCAATTTCTGTTAATACTTGGACGCATACAACCCCATCAAATCTTGGGGCAATAGTAGACGGCGATCCTAGCACTGCCACGACTTGGGGGCGATTAGGCGGTATGGGTAGCCACGGATGGATGCAGGCAGAAATTGGCACTAGCGATCGCCTGTATATTGAGGTAACGTTTGGTATTCGGATGGCAGATAACAATAATGGCGGCAGCACAGCCTTCTTTATCCAAACAGGGAACAATACAGACGTATTGTTGACCATCATTGAAAATCGCATTTCTCCTACAGGAACGGAGCAAATATTTACTGTGCCAGTGTGGATGAATAGTAGGTATTTACGAATAAGGTTGGTTGATAATGGCGGTGGGCAGCCAGAAATGCGATTCTATCAAATAAAAGCGTGGAGACTTAATCTACCGCAAAGCGGGCAATAGCAATGAAGGAGAAAGGCTTGAAAGATAAGAGATTCTGTGTGGTTACCGTCTTGTTGCTGATAGTTACCGTAGGGTTTGGTTTGACCAAAGGTGATTTTACCTATAAGGATCAAAATCAAGAAGTAGTAATCGCAATTGATTCAAGGGATGCAGAAACTGTTTCTGCGGTACTAGCGTTTATTTCTGCACTTCTAGCGATGAAGGAAACATCTAAAAATCATTGAATAGCGATACCACATCCTGAGACACTTCTGCTCTAGGGGCTGTGCTTCGCTGCTGCTGGTTTCGTTTTGTTGGTCACAAATCCCAGCAGTGGTGCAACGGTGAAAACAAAAAGCGTCGAGGCCAAAGCAGCAGGTTCGGACGCCCTTGGGAATAATTCAATTAATTGAATTACTCATAAAAGATACCCCCCTGAGCCTGGCCTTCAGAGGGGCTTTTCGGTATTTTGCGGGACTATCGCGGGCTATCGCAACATGTCAGCGATCACTTCTGCGTCTTCGTGATATATGGCAGCTAGGAGGTCGATGACGGCTTCTCGTGCCACTCGTGATGTGTGAGTCATTAAAAGAGTTTTAGTTGCCAAAATGGCGGAAGCAAGTGTCAATGGTTGCTTTTGCGAGTTGAGCAGTAGGTCAAGCTTTGTTTTGGTGGCTACCCGCTTGGTATAGGTATTCTCGTTTACCTGGACGGAATGACCCAACGATTGCGCCAGTGCCGTCGGGTTGACTCCAGATATCCGCCCATTCATATTAGCAAGGTGGCGTAGCGCATGTGTTTGGGTTAAGTCGAGATGCCATCTTACTAGCTTTGCCCGCGCTGTGGTAGAGTAAAAACCAGCCTTAGTTTCAGGTTTACTGTCTTCCCGTGGCTTATTGTTTGGCTTCCGACATGCCTTAATTTCCAATCGCTCAATCAAGTCGGGATACCGTGGATGCGATATAGGCGCAGCTAGGCGATTGGCAGTCTTGGTGGTAGTACCAATATCTGTAAACTCTCCGATGACGATGACGTTAGTTTTGTTGTTGGGGTCGTTCAGCGCCGGTATC
>DALYIW010000365.1:0-1334 GCA_031970155.1 Coleofasciculaceae cyanobacterium CTOTU46601
TTCTTTTGTTCAACCTAATTAAATATAGGGGCTTGTACTCAAAGTTTTTCATCCCTCATCCCTTATCCCTCATCCCTCATCCTTTCAAAGGTCAGCGTTACCAGCAAAAGGAGCATGTAGATGATTAATGAAGTTCAAGAGTTTGATGTCAGTAATTTTGTCAAGATACGGAGTTCACTAGATGCTAGTCAACAAAGTTTTCTTACTTGGTCGGGTTCCATCTATGCTTTTATTCCCGGTGAACGGAGAAAGAAGCTTTTTCAAATGGTTGGTATGAGTGTGAGTCGATGTATTGCTGCTGAGGAGAATAGCTGGGATTTTACTTCAAGAGAACTAACCTATTATCTCGATCCAGAAACGGGCGAGATTCTCCATAAATGGGAAAATCCCTGGACAGGAGAAGTATTAACCGTTGTTCATGTGGCAAATAATCCAGTACAAGGTCACTTAAAAGGTAGTTTTCCAGCACAAGTTAATGATGACATCACAACCTTCTGGTTTGACTTATTTCCTAACTACCCAAATCCCCTAGCAGAGGATACCAAATTTGCCGAATACAGCCCCCAGTCCACCTATCAAGCTGCTGAGTTATTTAAACTGACGGTGCCAACGGAGGATTTGCACAATCAAGAACTCAACTCTGTTTCTAAGCTGTTTCTAAGTTGGGATAGAATTGGGCCTTGGGTTCCCTGGATGAAAATGGGCGATCGCGCAGGTCAACTCATCTACAGTGGTAGGGGAGTCAAAGTCAACGGCTTGACTGACTTACCTCAATTGCTTCAGGATGAAATCAATAGCCGCGTTCCTGTTTATAAAAATGCACCAAAACCCCCATTAGATGAAGATGCCGATATGACCTCTTGGACGTACTTTCAAAAGTACTTTGAGGCTTATTTAGCTGGGGAGAGATTCCCAATTCCAGAACCAGAAGAAGAATAAACCTGTCTTGAATATAGAAGTCAGGAGTCAAGAGTCAGGAGTCGGGGAAGAAATACTTTCATTTCGCGAGTTGTGAACTCAGCTTATGGTGTATCTTGCAAAAATAGCAATGGACGGGCAAGATGCCCATCCCACAAAAGTCATTTTTTCTTGTGGGGTAGGCGACACGAGCAGCCCTTAATTTTGATGAAAAGGAATGCTCTTCAAGAGACTCTATGAACGCGAGTACACAACGAAAGCATGAAAATCTCTTTCTTCGACTCCTGACTCCCGACTCCCAACTCCCGACTTTCAAGATAGGAGTCATGGCGGATTCACCGCCACTACGACTGAAAATAGTACTCTTTGGCTACTCCCTACTCCCTACTCCCTACTCCCAACTCCCTACTCCCTAC
>DALYIW010000365.1:1344-7448 GCA_031970155.1 Coleofasciculaceae cyanobacterium CTOTU46601
TCTCTTGTGGGGTAGGCGTCTCGCCTGCCCTTGAATTTGATGAAAGGGAATACTCTTTATCGAGGTCTAATAATTGGTTAGTTTGATACCAGATTCCAAAAATAGCGATCGGGGGCGACAAAGGAGAAGCTTTGTTCCCCGAACTCATTGCTGACAATTTCTGTAACGTTTTCAGCCGCACTCGCCTTTATCCGGTTGAAATAATCTTCTACCCCACGTACCCGATAGGTGTATAATGACATCCCCAAACACCCAGGTTTTGCCTCATCAAACTGCTCTGCTAACTGCATAGAATCAGGAAATCGAACGATAAACAGCCTGCCGGAACGTACCGCTTTCAAGTCAGATTTTGATGACCGAGGATCGTCAAAGGCAGTTAACAAGAACCGTTCATTAGGCTGAAGGTCAAAAATTAGTCGGGCAGCTTGAGAAGTTTCATAGGTTGTTTCTACATCATCCCGAACTCTAAGTAATCCTAGGATGTCTTCATAAAACCGGAGCGTTTCCTTACTGTTATCCTGAATTATCATCCCCATATGGGTAATCTGGCTAGTCTTGAACATCGCGCTCTCATTAATCTTGCCGTAATCAGGCAGGGTATAGTTGAAGCGCTGAAACAAAATTTGTCGGGTCAATGGTTGAAGCAACATCATTTCTCGTACCCCGACAGCTGGATCGATAAAAGGACGCTTTTTTTGGTCTTTGTTGTAGATTACATCCCATTGAGGATTGATGTACTTAAGAGGAAAACCCGCTGCTACTGCATCTTCAACATGATTGAGAATGTTCACAATATCAGCGGTTAATGTTGTTGCCCAACGGTTTCCTTTTACCTTCATTGACCCCATTTTTAAGCCATCATTAATAGGGTTTTCCCAGACCATTAGGCGAATCAGACCATGATCGGCATCTTGATGGTAAAGTCGAATTGAGCGTAAAGATGAATTGACGCTGTACAACTTATATGCTTCTGGTGCAGGTAATTCACCCACCTGACCAATCCGATAGCCGAATTGCTCCCAATATTGAATCATTGGTATTGGTTCGCGAATACCAATACACATTTCGTAGATGCCTTCTATTGAGGTGGGCTGTACCTGGTTCATATGACTAAGATACGTTAACAGTTAGTAGCTGTTGGCTCTGGTGAGTAGGGTCAGCAGCTATAATACCCCTTATGCTAAGTGCAGCATTTTTACAAGGGGTACTCGGAGCTTCGAGTTTGGCCTTGGGAGCCTTAGTCGGAGTTTTTTGGCAACCAAGCAGGGCTGTTTCAGCGGCGATTATGGCGTTTGGCAGTGGTAGCTTGTTGTCAGCGATCGCATTTGAAATTACCATACCCGTATTCCGCGACAGTGGCTTTTGGCCGCTACTGATTGGCTTTATTGTTGGCGGTGGTCTATTTACAGGCCTTACGAAATATATTGACCAGCAGGGTGGTTTCCTGCGTAAACCTGCCTCCAGTCGTCGCTACCTGTTTAAACATCGTCGGGAACAGGCATCAGATATCCTCAACCGCATTGCCAATGTAGAGGTGATGCAAGACATTCCAGCAATCCAGAAACAAGCCATTGTTTCTTTCCTCAAACCCGTCTACGCCCAACCCGGAGACGTACTTTGCCAAGAGGGGACTCCAGGAGATTTCTTCTACATGATTGTGGACGGAGAAGCTGAGGTTCGCAAAGGTCAGAAAGTTCTCAGTATGATTGGGCCTGGGGAAGTGTTTGGAGAGATGGCCCTGCTGACAGGAGAACCGCGATCGGCTACTGTAGTTGCTCGTACTCCAATGGAGTTGTATCAACTGCATCAGGAACACTTTGATAACGTGCTAACTTGGTCGCCCCATATGGCATGGGCACTCTCGCGAGCCTTAGCGCGGCGTCTGAGATTAGCGACAGATTCACGAGTTGCAGTAGAAGACAATTTACAACGTTGGCGGCAACAGTTAATGGACAACGTGGAATTGGATTTATTACTTAGAGAAGACCCAGCGATACTAAAAGGATTAGTCAATCGTTCTGCCCCCTTAGCAATCGTTATCGGTACGTTGATTGACAACATTCCTGAATCAGTTGTGATTGGAATGAATTCAGGGGAGAGTCATTTTGGCTGGTCATTTTTACTAGCGGTTTTTATCTCTAATTTTCCCGAAGCATTATCAAGTGCTACTGGCATGAAACAGGCAGGAACTAAGAAAAGTCAGATTCTCAGTTTGTGGATTGGAGTGGTTATTCTGAGCGGTTTATGTGCCGTTGCTGGCTACTTTTTGCAAAGCAATGCATCTAGTTTATTTTTGGCGATCGCTCAAGCTTTGTCTGGCGGTGCAATCTTAGCAATGTTAGCTAGCACAATGATGCCTGAAGCCTATGAATTAGGGGGCGGTTCGGTTTCATTCTCGACTATTTTAGGATTTTTGCTCGGTTTCTTTGTTTCATCATTCCATCTATAGATACTCGACCCCCCCAGCCCCCCTTATTAAGGGGGGAGAAAACTCGGAAAGTCCCCCTTTTTAAGGGGGATTTAGGGGGATCTAGAATAGGTCGCATTCTTTTTTATATTTGATATTAGACATTTCCATTGATTCATCAGTTTGGTATCCCAACTATGCAGACGACTCAAGCACCTTTCACTCTTCGCCTTTGGACAGTTAAGGAATACCACCAGATGGCAGAAGCTGGGATTTTTCACCCAGAGGAACGAGTTGAATTAATCGCAGGAAAAATTATCAGAATGAGTGCTAAAGGAACTGCCCATGGTTCATCCGTGGGGCGCATCGATAAGTTACTGCAAAATCGTTTAGGAGAACAGACATGGATACGAATAGAACAACCTATTGTGTTAGATGATTTTTCAGAGCCAGAACCGGATGTTGCTGTAGTGAGAATTGACCCTCTAGACTACGCTGACCACCATCCTACGCCATCAGAAATTTATCTAATTATTGAAGCGGCAGATAGTAGCTTTAAATACGATCGCGAAACGAAAGCAAAAGCTTATGCTAAGTCAGAAATTGCAGATTATTGGGTGCTAGATGTTAATGAGCGCCAACTGCATAGGTTTCGAGAACCGACTCAGGAGGGGTATCAGAGTGAGGTAATTTTTTCAGAAGAGGCGAGTATTTCACCGTTGCAGTTTCAGACATTGGAAATTGCACTTCAGGATATGTTACCGCCAGTGATTTTCCAATAAATTAACAGATATATTGCACCAAGCCCTCTCCAATGGAATTCTGGGGCTATACAAACCAAGTCTGCCTGCGCGGACTAACCGCAAAGCAAGGATTTTGAAACCTGGGTAGGCAGGTTAGCCTTCGGCAAGCCGCTTCGCTTCTACGTTTGTGTAGCTGCGGTTTCAACCGCCAGGTGCAAGATGTAAGTTAACAGATATATTGCATCTTCCATCATCAACTCATTGAGAAAGTCGCGACTTCAAGCTAATAATTCATCGACTGCCACACTGAAACCTGGTAATACAGTTTGGGTGCTGATAACTTCACCAGAAGTAAACACAACTCTTTTGTTTTGAGTAGTAACAATAATCCAGCGACTTTCAGGAAATACTAGCCAAACTTCTTCACCACCCGATTGCAAATATTCTTGAGCTTTAGCAATTACATCTTCAGCCAAATCTGTAGGAGAAACTATCTCAGCACTCAAGGGAAAACTCTGGGGAAGTACTTTAGCATCGCCATATTGGGTAACTAATTCAGGAGTGAGATAGGCGACATCAGGTTCACGACCTTGCTTATTGGTGCGACAAGGGACATCGGTATATACTTCTCCTCCTTGTCCACTGGAGTCTTTATAACTTTTCCAGGAAAAGGACAAATTCACCTGAATCCGACTATGCTTTAGTGTCCTGCCATTTTTCTCTACTAATTCCCCATCAATCCATTCTCTTGAATGCTTGTCAATCAATTTTCCATCCACCCATTCAGTACCTACAGGGGGATTTTCCATCCAGTCTTCTAACGAGAGGATTTGTGATTGATGGACAGATGAAGAAGTTACCATGGCGATCAATTCTCGTTTGCAAATTTTACTCACATATTGCAGCGCCCCACCCACCCGCCAGGGATTCAAAATCCTTGGCTCATAGCTTAAGTCCTCTTAAGAGGACTAGATGCTTACTATACAAGAATTTAGTCCATTTCAATGGACTTGAGCTATGAGCCGTGGAATTGATTCCACGGCGGGTGAGCGAACTGATGCAAGATTTCATGTACAATAATCATGCCCAACTCATTCTCCATCTTCCACCGCACCTAAAACTTTCAGGGTGCCAATATTTGCTTCTGTTACACCTGTAACGCCAGTAATTTTCATCCCCTCATAAGGTCGAGGCGCTCTCAGTGTTTTGATACAATCACCTGTATTAATATCCCATAGTTTTATAGTCTCATCTTCACTACAACTAAACAGGATATCGACTTCGGGACTATAACAAACAGACCAAATAGGACTGGAGTGACCTTCTAAAACTCTCAAACATTTTCCTGTGTAGATATCCCATAGTCTGATGGTTCGATCGTCGCTGCCACTGACTAGAAGTTCTGGTTGATTGGCGGATGCACTGATGAAAGTAACTGAGCGAATTTGACCCGTGTGTCCTCGCAAAATTCCCAAGCACTGCTCTGTCTTCACACTCCACAATCTAACGGTCAAATCGTCACTGCTACTAGCAAGGATTTTCCCAGAGGTATTGAACGTGATCGCACGTATCCGACTACTATGTTTGAGAGTACTGAGGCAAAGTCCCGTGTGAATATTCCAAAGAGTTACAGCTTGACTCGAACCGCCTGTAGCAACTATTTCATCGGTGGGATGACAAGCAAATGCCCACATCCATTCTTGTTCGGGTTCTCGAAGCGGTTGAGACTCATTGGTATGTGTATTCCAAACGAGGACGGTTTGATCGTCGCCAGCACTAATCAGTGTGCGATTATTAACGCTGAACATGACTGACACTACCCAATCGACATGACCGCGCAATGTTTTGATACACTCACCCGTGCTGACATCCCATAATTTAATTGTGCGATCGTGACTGCCACTGGCAAGGATTCGACCATCAGGACTAAAGGCTACCGAACGTATTCTACTGGTATGACCCAGCAAAGTTTTAAGACATTGACCTGTATTCACATCCCACAACCTGACTATGCCATCATCACTACCGCTAGCTAGACAAAAAAAATCTCCCTGAGGGAGATAGATGGGATGAAAATCAATTGTCCAGATTCGATTGGTATAGCCTTGCAACGTTCGCAAAGGTTCACCCGTTTTGGTATCCCATAATCGAACCAGTTGGTCATCACTACCAACAGCAATTATCCGACCATCAGGACTGCAACTAATCGAACGTGCACGATGTTGAGGTTCTTGCAACGTCATCAGACATTCACCCTTCTCTAAATTCCACATTTGAATAGTATCGGCACTGCCACTGATTAATTTTTGACCATTAGGACTAAACTTAACTGACCAAAGGCGCGTTGTAGTTGCAGATTGCAGGGTTTGTAAGCATTTACCTGAATCCACGTCCCATGTTTTAATTGAGCGGTCATCGCTACTGCCTACTAGGGTTTTTCCATCTGGACTGAAGGAAAGCGATCGCACACGAGTTGCATTATCCTGAAAAACTTTAACACACTGCTGCGTCCAGACATTCCACAGCTTCACCGATGCAGCGCTACCCGTAGCCAGGGTGTAACCATTGTTACTAAAAGCGGCTGACCAAACTTGCTCCTCTGGTTCGTTGAAGGTATATACACAAATTCCCAGGTCAATACTCCATACTTTTGCCGTATGGTCACTACTAGCACTTACGAGGAGATGACTACCCAAGACAAAATTTACCGACCATACCCAGTCCTTATGTCCTCTGAGGATTTTCAGGCAGTCACCTGTCTGGCTATCCCAAATCCTGATTGTGCGATCGTTACTACCACTAGCAATCATTTTGCCATCATGGCTAAACATTACAGAACGAATCCAGTCACCATGCGCTTGCCAAGCCATTATTTGTTTGCCATCTGAAACTTGCCAAATGCGAATTTGTCCATCCGTACCCGCTGTTGCTAAAAGGTTTTGGTCGGGGCTAAA
>DALYIW010000366.1:0-7442 GCA_031970155.1 Coleofasciculaceae cyanobacterium CTOTU46601
AGTGCCCACCCTACTACTAGCAGTAGCGTTTAAATCAGCAATTTGCGTAAGTCCTATGGTTATTTGTTTACAATACTCGGCAATAAATAACCAATAACAAACAGGAGGGCTTTCCGGCTGGAAAGCCCCTAAAAATGGTGTTTCAAAGGTCAAGGCTTCAGCTTCCAAGAGCCTTGAGGCTGAGCTTCGACTCAACGGCCACGCGAGAGAGCATCGCTGACTCAGCTACGAGCTGCCCAACGGCCGCGCGGTAGTTGAGCCTGTCGAAACTCAGGAACCGCGCGGCCGTTGAGCTTGCTCGCACTGAGCTTTGTTGAAGTGTTGAAACTCACGCCGAAGTCTGCTGCAGTTCGACAAGGCTCACTGTCTGCGAAGCCGAAGGATCAAGAGAGCGTAAGTCTTGTTGGTCTTAAATTATGAATTATTGAGAATATAAGCGAGGTAACTTGATAGGATTAAATTCCCAACCCGTAAAATTATTTACTATCTAAAAACTGAAACAAATCTTTAGAAAAATAAATTTTACTTTTAAAGCATCAACTAATAGTTATGACTTGATTAAAGTTATTACTATTGAAGTTTTTGGAATAGTTCGGGTAAACGAATAGTCATTGGAGTACCTAAGCAATGGAAGTGAGATATCTTCTTAGGCTTTATGAACAAGGGAACAGAGATTTTGTCGGAGCTGACTTGTGTGGAGCTGACTTGAGGGGAGTCACTTTGATTGGAGTCAACCTGAAAGAGGCTAACCTCACAGGTGCCAACTTGAGTCGAGCATTTTTAACTAAGTCAGATTTGAGTGGTGCTCGGATGAACTGGGCAAATCTGAGTTTTGTCAAAATGAGCGACTCAAAACTGGTTGAAGCAGAGCTGACGAAAGCTAATTTAAACGGAGCATTTCTGGTGAAGTCAAAACTACCAGGAGCAAAACTCAGTGGTGCAAATCTTAATGGAATCAACCTAAGACGTGCTAACTTGTGGGGAGCAAATCTCTGTGGCGCAAATTTACACAGAAGCAATCTGCGAGATGCCAATCTAAGTGGTGTCAACTTAAATTGGGCTAATTTATCTGAGGCGAGACTGATTGGTGCAAAGCTATATGGAGCTTCTTTAAATGGTCTAAATCTCAGCAAAGCCCTGTTAAAGGGATTAGATTTAAGTGGCGTTGATTTAGAGGGAGTAAATCTCAGACAAGCGAAATTGAGTGGCGCTAACTTAGAAGGAGCGAGCTTGATAGCGGCTGATCTGAGTGAAGCGCATCTAGAGCATGTCAATCTCAAAGGAGCCGACTTAACAGGGGCTAACCTGGCGAGGGCATCTCTAGAGCAGGCTAATCTAACCTGGACAATTTTGAAAAAAGTAGATTTGAGTGAGGCAAATATGAGTGATGCACAGCTCAATGGGGTTTACTTTGAGGATATCCAGCTTCGGGGTGCTATTGTGCCGCAATTGGCTGAGCGCTTCTTTTGTTCCTCTGCCAGCTAAAGCAGAAACGTCAGATACATCACAGTTAATGAAGATGCACTTTAAACAACTAAGCTTAAGTTCGTCCTTAAGTCCCCGATCTTCTCTGGTCTTAACCTAACCGACTTGGAATACTTGAAAAGACAGTTTCAATAAGCTGCACCAGCTCCCCGCTCTTCCCAGTGGCGGGGTTTTTGTTTGGGGATGAGGTTAATGTATTGGTAATAAGAGCTGAGCTTAGCGCTGAGTTGGGGTCAACCGCACAATCATTTCCCCTACTTTTACTCCGAGTGACTTTAAGCGGGGGTTAGTTGAGGAAAATTTGCGATCGCCGATAACCGCATGATAGTCATTGGGTGCTCTTTGAGGGGCGTTAGGTGCGGTTGCCAGTCGCAAAACGAGTGTCTTCTGATACTGAGCTAATTTAGTTCCCTCCAACGCCACAGTACCGCCGTAGTCCCAGGCAAACCCAAAGAATTGAAATGTACCTAGCTTCTGCTGCAATTGATTCAAGGGAGTACCAACTCGAATGCCTTGCGGAGTCTGCCAAGCTGAACCTAAGTTGCGAACTTCTACAGGCTTAGTGCGGGTATTATCAGACCAGATCACGGTGAATGAACGCTCTTGGTCTAAATCCACGCGAGTACCTGGCTGTGTAGAACCCTCTCCAATATGTACTGACTGATCGCTAAGGCGTGCTTTGCCAAACTGTTTCACCAAGTCTTGACGGGTTGTACTGCGTGTGACTGTACCAACCCGTTCTCCAGGAATGACCAGTGTGTCTTGTAGGGGATTAGCTTGTGTAGCTTTGGTTATTGTTGGAACAGCAGAAGATGCTTGTGCCGAAGACATTGCTGCTTTAGCGATTAAGCCACCTAGCACCAGAATCAAAGTTGCGATCGGTAAGCTTTTGGCAGGTTTTAACATTTTATAGTCCTCTATCTCACCAAGTTTTTGACCTGATCAGTGAAGAGTTCAACAGTAGTGTTCACCAATCAGGTGATATTTGGATGATCAGCTAAACAATCAATAGACCTCTTGCACACAATAGCTTTGGACGGGCAAGATACCCATCCCACAAAAGTCAATTTTTCTTGTGGGGTAGACGCCGGGTTTGCCCTTGAATTTGATGAAAAGGACTTTTACAAGAAGTCTAATAGTCAACAGTTAGCAGTATCAATGTTAAATCTCTTGTTTTGGTGGTGATGACAGGTTCAATGGAAATTCCTTCCCAATTGACTCCACATTAAAAACCCCATTTGGTGAGGTAGGTTGTGCTTGTACTTTGCTGTTATTGGCAAGTACATCTGTCCATTGTCTGGCCAAATTAGTGAAATCAGAGGGCAACATAATTAGCGTGGTGGTGTTATTTTCCGCGCCAATTTCTGTGAGCATTTGTAACCGCCGCAACTCTAAAGCCACTGGGTTTTCCACAATTAATCGAGAGGCCTCTGATAACTTAATCGAGGCTTCTTGTTCTGCTGCGGCTTTGATGATACGAGCACGTTTTTCTCGGATGGCTTCGGCTTCTTTCGCCATTGCTCGTTGCATACTGCTAGGAATTTCTACATCCTTCATTTCTACCCGCTCAATCACAATGCCCCAAGGTTCAGTGATTTCATCTACAATTTCTTGGACTTTAACGTTAATTTTGTCGCGGTTTTGTAAAACGTCATCAAGAATATTTTGCCCAACTACATTACGCAAGGTAGTGAGGGCAGTTTGATAGACGGCTAACTGATAATTTTCAACCTTATTAATAGCTTTTGAAGGGTCAAGGAGGCGATAGTAGAGAACAGCATTGACTTTAATAGTGACACTATCGGCTGTAATTGTTTCTTGCGGCTCAATATTGACGGTTTTAGTGCGGACATCAACTTGAGCTTTTTGGTCTAAGATGGGCATGATCCAGTACATCCCCGGTCCTTTGACACCTTTTAACCGACCTAGGCGAAAGATAACTCCCCGCTCGTATTCCCGGTCAACTTTGAGACCGGTCATGGTCAGAATAAAGGCTAGACCTAAAATCGCGCTAATTAGAGAGCTCATGTTGTTGCGTTGAACTCGGATATCTCTATTCTAGGCAGGGCGATCAAGATCTTGTGGAGGATAAAGCGCGAAGTGTACTTTACCTTTACGGCAATGGTTGCTTGTTGCGGATAACTTTAAAGCACTATTGAGACTTATATATAAAGATTCCTTGAAGATTTAATGGCTTAAATGAAGACTTATCAAAGATTTTAGCCCTTAAACATTGCTTTACCAGCTCTTTATCCAGGCTTGTAGAAGCGTCCCCTATATTCTCTTAAGGTTAGTCGTTTAGGATATTTTGCAAAAATAGCCAATTCAAAACTACAGCAGGAGTAATGCAAAGTCTTTTTTGAGACGGCAAAACTCACTATCACTTAATTTTTCATTAAGCCATAGATTTTTGTTGCCAAAAGCAGCTATGGGAATAAAGCGACAAGCCTGACGATAGGTATTGTTTGCCTTGTATTGCTAATTAACCCTTCTGCTTTAGTCCAGAGCAATCCGCCGGGACTTGGCACCGGATTCGTTTGTCTGAAATCAAGGTTACTGACACCTGACAGCAGATGAGCGATCGCATTTGTGCATTTTTTCCCGCTAAAGTGCCCCAGCGTTACATCCCGTCAGAGTTATCACCTCCACTCAACTACTCAACACCAATCTCTATTGTTCCAGGAGCTTATATGTCAGAGGTAGATTCTATTCGCTTTGCTACATTTAATGCCTCGCTCAATCGCAACAACTTAGGGCAACTGATTACAGACCTCTCAACTCCCAATAACGCTCAGGCTAAGACAGTTGCTGAGATTATCCAACGGACAAATCCAGATATTCTGCTAGTCAATGAGTTTGACTTTGATGCCGGAGGTCAAGCTGCTCAACTCTTCCAGCAGAACTATCTATCGGTAAGCCAGAATGGCGTCAATCCAGTCGAATATCCCTATTTCTATGTTGCTCCCTCAAATACGGGAGTTGCATCAGGATTTGACTTGAACAACAATGGCACAGTCGTCACTACGCCCGGAGCACCCGGATACGGAGATGATGCCTTGGGGTTTGGCAACTTTCCTGGTCAGTATGGCATGGTCATCTACTCCAAGTATCCCATCGATACCGAGAACGTCCGCACCTTCCAAAACTTCCTGTGGGAGGATATGCCCGGTGCCCTACTACCTGATAATCCGAATACAGCAGCAGCTAACGACTGGTACTCTCCTGAAGAACTAGAAGTCTTTCGTCTTTCCTCTAAAAGTCACTGGGATGTCCCGGTTGAGGTCAACGGCGAGACGGTTCATGTTCTTGTCAGCCATCCGACACCGCCTACGTTTGACGGACTCGAAGACCGTAACGGTAAGCGCAACCATGATGAAATTCGCTTCTGGTCAGACTATATTACCCCTGGTCAAGGCAGCTACATCTATGATGATGCAGGTGACTATGGTGGACTTGGACCTGGGTCGCGCTTTGTGATTATGGGCGACCAAAATGCTGACCCCAATGATGGAGACAGTGTTGATAATGCCATCCGGCAACTGCTCGATAATCCTCTAATCAACACCAGCATTACTCCAAGCAGCGAGGGAGGAGCAGAACAGGCAGCGTTGCAGGGAGGTGCCAACACCACTCACATTACTGACCCAGCTTTTGATACAGCAGACTTTGCTGATACTACTCCTGGAAATTTGCGAGTTGATTACGTTCTGCCCTCACAAAACTTGGAGATTACCGACGCGGCAGTGTTCTGGCCGGAAAGTACCGACCCTCAGTTCTCTCTAGTCGGCACGTTCAATCCCAGTATTCCTGGTGGCTTTCCCAGTTCTGACCATCGCTTAGTGCGAGTCGATGTCACGCCTGAACCTTCTACTCCCGATTTCAACCGCCAGAGTGTGAGTAATGTGGAATTTATTGGAGAAGTGACCTTCCCAACGGGGTTGACCTTTGAGGGCACTCAAGTGGGCGGTTTATCGGGCATTGCTTACGATCGCTTTAACAATGTTTTCTACAGCATCTCAGATGATCGGAGTCAGTTTAATCCAGCGCGGTTCTACACCCTCAGCATCAATCTAAGCGATGGTCGATTGGATAACGGGGATGTCACATTCCAAGACGTGACTACCATCACCGATGAAAATGGTCAACCATTTGCGCTCAACAGTCTCGACCCAGAAGGCATTGCTTTCTCGGAGCGAGGGACGTTGTTTATCTCCTCGGAAGGGGAACGCTCTACTAATCGCTTGCTCAACCCCTTTATTAACGAGTTCTCGCTCCAAGGAAGGCAGTTCAACGAGTTGCCTGTGCCGGATAGATTTAATCCCAGAGGAACAGGTGCAAACGACCCTGGTATCCGTAATAATCTGGCATTTGAAAGTCTGACGATTACTCCCAATCAACGCTTTCTCTTTACCGCCACGGAGAATGCTTTAGTTCAAGATGGGCCTGCGGCGACACTGACCAACGGCAGTCCGTCTCGAATTTTGCAGTACGACTTGCAAACTGGGCAAGAGGTCGGTGAATTCTTGTACATCACCGATCCAGTTGCGGATGCGCCTAATCCAGTTGGTAGCTTTAATACTAATGGTTTGGTTGAGTTACTAGCTCTGGATAATAATGGTACGTTCCTCTCTCTGGAGCGATCGTTTTCTACTGGTGTGGGCAACAGCGTCAAGCTTTACCAGACAAGCATCTTGGGAGCTACGGATATCAGCAATCTGGACAGCGTGAACGGAGTTGATGTTGATGCCGCCCAGAAGCGCTTGCTCCTTGACTTCGGTGATTTGGGGATAACGCTAGATAATCTTGAGGGCATCGCTTTAGGTCCGAAGTTAGCAGATGGACGGCAATCCCTGATTGTTGTGGCTGACAACAACTTTAGTAGCACTCAGTTTACCCAAATCTTGAGCTTTGCACTTGATATCGATGCGATCGCAGGAGTTGCCCCCATTATTGGGAGTGACACGAATGACATCTTATATGGAGATAACGCTAACGATACGATTCAAGGTCGTGGTGGCAATGACCAAATCTTCGGCGGCGAGGGCATCAATACGCTTTTTGGTGACAGTGGCGACGACCTAATCTATGGTGGTTCGCAAGCTGATACCATTACTGGCGGAACGGGTAATGACACCATTTATACCAGCGAAGGCAACAATACTGTGTTTGGTAGCGCTGGTGACGACATTATCTACTCTGGGTCTGGCAGCGATGTCATTAATGGTGGCACTGGCAATGACACGATCTGGCTTGGGGGTGGTCGAGATATCGTTGTCTTAGCAAGAGGTAATGGCGTTGATACTATTAACAACTTCCAACTCGGTCTGACTCAAATTGGTCTTACGGGTGGTTTGACTTTTAGTGATTTAGCGATCGCACAAGTTGATGGTGCTACTCTCATCAGTGCAGGCAATGAACTTTTAGCTGCTTTGAGTTGGGTACAAGCTAGCAGTATCAACTCTAGTAGCTTCGTTACTGTTTAGTGCGCGGCCAAGAATTGGGGGAAACTTTCTCTCCTCCAGTTCTTACCCAAATGTATTATCCCTCTTCTGTCACTCTCCGAGAATTAGAATAAAGAAATAAATACTGTAAACCTCGTGTATTGTAGGCAGGGTAATGGATGTAGAGTTACAAATCCTGAAAGATTTGGCAAGAGATGCACAGCCAACGGTATCCTTTATCGATAAATATTGTGTAGGATACAAGGACTTATTCCCCGAAGTAAGAAGTTATGAAGGTTTTAAATATTTACACTTAGGAATAATCTCAGGAATCAAAAGAAAATCGCTCCCTGAAATCGCGAAAGTAGTTGGATTAAAATCTGGACAAGCACTGCATCACTTCATAGCGAAGTCACCTTGGTCAGTCATCCAATTAAGAGAGCGAAGATTATCGAAAACATTAGCGGCGTTAAAGGGCAATGCAATCACAGTAGTAATCGATGAAACCGGAGACCG
>DALYIW010000367.1:0-7420 GCA_031970155.1 Coleofasciculaceae cyanobacterium CTOTU46601
TAGTAGTACGGTGGGCAGTGCCCACCCTACATTTAGAAGTAGTAGTACGGTGGGCAGTGCCCACCCTACATTTAGAGGTTCTGCGTAAGTCCTGACCATATAGAGTAGGGATGAACGGCCGTTCACCCCTACAGATGGCGCTTTAAAGACTAAATTGCGTAAGTCCTAACGCCCCTACAGATGGTGGTTCAAAGGTTTACCCTGAACTTCGACTCTTCGGCCACGCGAGAGAGCATCGCAAGCTCAGTTGCCGCATTGCCGAAGGGTCAAGAAAGCGTAAGTTCACTTTTCATCCTGGGGAGTGTCCCTGCCGACTCCTGAGCAGTTTACTACAAACCTCTCGCAGTTGTTCGGTCTCAAAGGGTTTGGTCAAGTATTCTGTTGCTCCAGCCAAACGTCCTTGCACCTTATCAAAAACTTTGTCTCTGATAGTCAGCATAATAATTGGTAAATCGCCAAATTGCGGTAAAGTCCGCAGTGTGCGGCAAAGCTCTAAACCATCAACTCCTGGCATAGACACGTCCAATAACAAAAGTGCAATGGGTTGCTCGTACATCAAGGACAATGCATCCACTGCGCTATCTGCTACCAGAACGTTGTAGTCATTCCCCAGCATTTGTTTAATTACTTCTTGCATCATAGTACTGTCATCGACGGCAAGAATAGTTAGTTGCTGACTCTGTGATGACATATATTTTTCGTTCTTTAATTATTCCATGCTTGGATGGGTGCATCCCAATGGAAGCAACAACATCAGGTAGTGCCAGCCGGAGAACTCGCGTACACCTAGTAGTGAATTTTCCGGCTCACACTACAAATTTACAAAAATGAGATGCACCCTGCTTGGATTGCCTTCTCCCATTACATATTTCTATGTATCCATCAATAACAGGACTTACGCAAATTTCTGGTTGAACCGCCATATGTAGGGGTGAACGGCCGTTCACCCCTACTATATGTGGTATCCATGCGTAAGTCCTCAGCTTGAGCGATCGCCTCTCCAGGGATGTACAATTTCCCCGACTCCCGACTCTTTACTCCCTACTTTCAGGTTAGGTTTAATTATTCTCTTCCTTTTCGTGGATCAAAAAATCAACAAAATCTTGGCTGTATTGCTATCTTTTGGTATTTTTGGCAATACTTTATTAACCTATCTCCATAGTTTTTTTTAATAGTTAATATTCAATTGATTTATGTTTGCATCTTGAATAGAAAAGAGGTTACAGTATAACAATACCTACAAGGTAGGTAAAAGATATCTTCTACGGAAATTCACTTTAGGTGAATACATAGTCACTTTAACTGAGTGCCAAGGTAAAAATAACCTGATTAAGGGATTATTGGAACTAGTAAAAGAGTTTTTCATAGTTGAAACTCGGCAGTTAAAGTTAATAGTTAACCGTCAACAAAAAACGATTAAATCAAGCAAGCTATTTTCAATGAAAAGCTGCTTAGTAATGAAGATGTTGTTATTTAGCAACAGAGTTATCGGCTTTGAGGAGGTGAACTGCAATCAAAACTTAGACATCATCGCTAAAGCTGCCGTTGAAGATTTGACTCCCTTGGTGGCTGGTGCTTGCTAGAATGCGATCGCTCAGGTTGTGCCTCATCAGCGCCGACGGTTGTGGTTTAAGTCACTAATTCAGCTTAGACTATAGCTTAACCGATTCTTAATCAGCAGGGAGGCGCATTAAAACCTATATCAACGGGAAAAAATTGTGGATAAGCGTCACCAGAACAACCAGGCACTGCCAGCGTTACATCCAGAAATTGCCGAGATGAAGTTGGCGCTAGAACACAATGCCGTTGTATCGACTAGTGACCATACAGGTAGAATTAACTACGTCAACGATAAATTCTGTGAAATCTCACAATATTCTAGAGAACAACTTCTAGGGGCTAACCATCGCCTGATTAATTCGGGTTACCACTCAGCAGACTTTTTTAAACAAATGTGGGCAACCATTGCTAGTGGTCAGATCTGGAAAGGAGAAATCAGGAACCGCGCTAAAGATGGCAGCTTTTACTGGATGGATACAACGATAGTGCCAATCTTGAATAGTCAGGGAAAACCTTATAAGTATATGTCGATTTGTCACGACATCACTCCCGCCAAGCCGGCCCAGGAAGAGCAGGTTAGTAAAACGATTAATCAGGGCGATCGCTTTTTTGATCTCTCGCCAGATTTGCTGTGTATTCTCGATGTAGAGGGTCATTTCCAGCGCGTGAACCCGGCGTTTGAAAAAATCCTATCGTACACAACAGCAGAACTCTTATCTAAATCCTTCCTTGATTGGGTTCATCCTGAGGATAAAGCGGCAACTCAGGAACAAGTAGAAAAGCTTGCCTCTAATCCATCAAATATTCAGTTTAAAAATCGCTATCGATGTCAGGATAGTTCCTACAAGTGGCTGGAATGGAACATCTTTGGGTTTTTTGAAGAAGGGTTATTGTATGCGATCGCTCGCCCGATTACCACCAATCACCCAACTAAAACTACTCTCAAAGAGCGCACATGTCCTTCAACCCTAGAAGCCGATGTGGGTACTGCCCTTCGAGAAAGCGGCAAGTTACCAGAAAGCCTCAAGCGCTGCACAGAGGCAATGGTACAACACCTCGAGGCGATTGGTGCTGGGATTTGGACGGTTGACCCGGCAGCGGTTGGAGAGTCAGAGGTTTTGCCATTAGACTTGCAAGCATCAGCTGGGAATCTCATACCTAGCGACATTTTCCCCGATCGCGTTCTTCCCAACCACGAACTGATTGGCGCAATCGCTCAAACCAAGCACTCAGTAAGTACTCAGCTACCTGCAACTAGCGAAGACTTAAACCTTCAGACGTTTTTTAGTGGCTACCCTCTAATTGTGGAGTCGCGGTTAGTGGGTGTGATTGGACTGCTGAGTCGCCAACCACTCTCTGAAATCATCGATGGGGTTTTGGATTGGGTAGCGAATGCGATCGCACTGGCAATTGATCGTTCTTGGGCACGGGATGAACTGTTGACGCGTCGAGAAGCCCTACTTTTCCGACTGGCTAGTCAAATCCGAAACTCCCTTGACCTTGATACTATTTTAAATACGGCAGTTACTGAGATTCGGACGTTGCTCAAGGTTGACTGTTGTCACTTTTTATGGTGCTGGTCAGAACCCAATCAACCCGATGTGAGCGTAACTCATGAAGCGTGTGAGTGCGATCAGCCAAGTCTGTTGGGAGAAAGTCCACCGCCACATCTTGCGCCACTAGCCCAAACAATTTGTAGTCTTCAGCCGCTACGAATTGATGATGTTGCTCAGGCACCGGATTTAGACCCTCAAACCAGAGATATTCTCAATCATTTGGGCGTTATCTCTGGGCTAGTGCTACCCCTCAAAACCCAAACGGGTCAATTGGGAGCGATTGTTTGTAGTAACTATAACGGGCCTCACTTGTGGAGCGATCGCGAAGTCGAACTGCTACAAGCGGTGGTAGACCAGTTGGCGATCGCGATCGAACACGCCGAATTATTTGCGACAACTCGCGCCACCGCCCTTGCCGCTCAAACCCAAGCACGTCAGCTAGAACTGGCTTTACATGACCTTCAGAAAACCGAAGCGCGGCTCATCCAGACCGAAAAAATGTCTAGCCTCGGTCAAATGGTTGCTGGGATTGCCCATGAAATTAACAATCCTGTCTGTTTCATCACAGGCAACCTGTCTCATGCGACTAACTACATCCAAGACCTGCTAGACCTAATTGTCCGCTATGAGCAACACTATTCTAATCCTGCTCCAGAACTGCAAGACTACATCGAAAAAATTGACTTAAATTTCTTGATCGAAGATTTACCAAAAATCCTGTCCTCCATGAAAATGGGGGCCGATCGCATTCATGAAATTGTGGTTTCCTTGCGGAACTTCTCGCGCCTAGATGATACAGAAATGAAGCCTGTCAACATCCATGAAGGGATTGACAGTACCTTGCTGATTCTTCATAACCGATTGAAACCCATAGGTCCTAATCCCGGCATCCAAGTCATTAAGGAATATGGAAACCTGCCACCTGTAGACTGCTATAGCGGTCAACTTAATCAAGTCTTCATGAACATTATCAGCAATGCGATCGACGCTCTACAAACTCAACCAGAACCGAGAAACATTACCATTCGCACTGAGGTTGTAAATAAAAAAGCAACAAACAATGAGTTGTCAGAAAACCCATTAGCTCAAACCCCAGAATCTGTAGAAGCTGGGGAAGTGATTATTCGGATTAGCGACAACGGACCTGGAATGACACAAAGCATTGTCCAGCATCTTTTTGACCCCTTCTTTACTACCAAACCTGTGGGGAAGGGCACGGGGTTGGGGCTGTCGATTAGCCACCAAATTGTGGTTGAGAAACATGGCGGCATTCTCAAGTGCATCTCTGAACCAGGACAGGGCAGCGAGTTCTGGATTCAAATTCCCATAGCCTCAAAAGCGGCTTCAGTAGCAAAATGAGATTAATTCTATCAACCTGCCAAAAAAGCCCCCTGCACCCAAAGAGGGCAGTATCGATAGTTCGGATAAAAATAATGTACCAATCCAAAGAGAATTTTTTGGGTAAGTATCACAATCTTCAAGAGGAGGGAGTGAACCTCCCCTCAGTCAGGGGCAACCGATAATGAGGTATTTAGTTGTTTTATGGGACACTCCCACACGTACTCTTACACCCAGCTCCCACAGCTGGGTTTTTATATGAGCTTTGGTTAAGAAAGCCCTCAAGCACCGAAAAGAGGGCGAGGTGAAAATTACCTATTAACAAGATTACCGAATCAGGCTCATAAAAGCACTCATCTCGACCTGTTTGAGTTGTCTTTAATGTATTTGGCTTGACATGCCTTCCAGCGAACAAGCTTATAAGATCAAATAATCCCAGCATCTACACTGTTAACATGAATCAATTCTGGCGCGAGCGTTCCGTGTTGGTGACGGGCCCTACAGGGCTGTTAGGGAGTGGACTAGTTGCTGAGTTAGTGCAACACGGTGCTCAAGTAACTGGTTTGGTACGAGATTTAGTACCGCGATCGCGACTTTACACCGAAGGCTGGCATCAATACATCAACCTAGTACCAGGGCAAGTCGAAGATCTATCCACCCTGGAACGAGTTCTTAGTGAGTATGAAATAGACACAGTATTTCATTTAGCCGCACAAACACTGGTGGGAGTAGCACAACAAGCACCCCTAGCAACCTTTGAGGCCAACATCAAAGGGACGTGGAATCTCTTAGAAGCCTGTCGCCAAGTAGGGCGGGTAAGTCGGATTGTGGTGGCATCGAGTGGCAAAGCCTATGGAGAGCAAGAGAAATTGCCCTATACGGAGACAACCCCCCTGCAAGGGACGCATCCTTATGAGGTTTCTAAAAGTTGTGCGGATTTGATTTGTCGTAGCTACTATTTGAGCTATGGTTTGCCTGTGTGTGTGACACGGTTTAGTAACGTTTATGGCGGTGGCGATTTAAATTCTAATCGCTTGGTGCCTGAAACAATTCGCTCAGCATTGCGAGGGCAGCCTGTAGTTATCCGCAGTAATGGGAATCACACGCGAGACTATCTTTATATCAAGGATGGGGTGTTAGCTTACTTGTGCTTAGCCCAGCAGATGGATCGTCCAGAAATCAGAGGAGAGACGTTTAATTTTAGTAATGAGTCACCCATCACGGTACTGGAGATGGTGCATAAGATTTGGGGATTGATGGGGAAGAGTCATTGGCAGCCACAGGTGGGACACGACTCAAAAAATGAAATTGAACATCAGTCCCTATCGTCGGCGAAAGCGCGAAAGTTGCTCAATTGGGCACCACAATATTCTTTAGAGGCAGGTCTTAAAGAAACAATTGAGTGGTACAAAGCTTTAGTGGAGGCTGAAGAGAATTCAGGAACAGGTGTACCTGAGGTGTCATTGCGGTAGGAATTATTTCTTGAGATAGATGAAAAAAATGCCCCCTCAGTCTCAGATGCGAGAGGACATTAACCTAACCATAGATACTCAGAAAAGCTTGAAGCCCTAAAGGCTCTTACTCTTCTTTTGTGTAGTATCACTTCAAAGCTGTGATAATTATCACTGCTAGTGGTCAGTTAATTTTTTGTCTACTACTCTACAACATTGGTGCAGTTCTGCTTTTACCCTAAGTGGTTCGAGCAAGTTCTGATATTGCTCGAATAGGAGAATTTCTGTTCTTAGTTACAGCGCATGGAATCTGGTCAATGACTACATCCATCGAGGTCAGTCTCCAGAAGCGAACAATTACAGTTTTCATACATTATGAACACAGAGGTAAAAAAGCAATATGAAAATTACTTACGACCCTGAAGTAGATGTTTTAAGAATACTGCTAAGTAACACAGCTGTTGCAGAGAGTGATGAAGCCAAACTAGGTATGATTCTTGACTACGACAAAGATGGCAATGTTGTGGGCATGGAAATCTTGAATGCTTCTAAACGAATGGAAAACCCTTATGCAGTTGAATATTCTGTTATCGTTACACAGGCAGAGAAAACACAGGGCGATACCATAGCCACTCAACAACCCCTCTCCCTATGCGATCGCCGCGCCTTCCTACAATTGCCACTAGAAGAACGTCGCCGCATCCTTGCAGAACAGGCGGAGGCAATGGCACACCATTACCAACAAGATACCGAATTGAATATCAGCAACCCCAAGATTAGCTGAAGTTTACGCGATCGCATCCTTCCCCTCACCTACCCTAGTAATACCAGCAACGCCCAGCAGGAAGATATCATGGCTTCAACTCTTGCGATCGAGAAAAATATCACCACTCTGAACCAGCTACAAGCTAAGTTCAATCTCAGACGTACTGACAATGACCAATTTTTTACCGAATGGTTCGAGAGTTTGAGTGAACTTACGGAAAAAGAAAAGCAAGCTCTTGATGGAATTAAACAACAATTCTTTTATCAGAGAGCAGATGGGCCACTGGGAGAAGGCGCTGTCAAAATGGTGATTCTATCTAAATTGCTTGATTTGGCAGGATTTTATGATCCTCCCTTCCGGTTTCGGACGGAAACAAGTGTTGAAATTGCGATCGCAGATCAAGACGAAGTTTTACGGGGACGTATTGATCCACTAGTTGTACAAGAACAGTTGTGGGTTCTAGTCATTGAGTCAAAGCGTACAGCCTTTGCGATCGATGTGGCGCTACCGCAAGCTTTGGCATACATGATCGCCAACCCTAACCTAGAAAAACCTATCTTTGGTTTAGTTACAAATGGTGGTCAATTTATCTTCATTAAGCTGGTTCAATCTCCACAACCGCAGTATGACCTATCTGATGATTTTTCTCTCTACCGCCGTCACAACCAACTCTACGACGTTTTGCAGATTCTCAAGCGTATTGGACATATAGTTATACAGCCCTAAACACGCCGCGAAAGAGAATTTAT
>DALYIW010000368.1:0-7327 GCA_031970155.1 Coleofasciculaceae cyanobacterium CTOTU46601
GTGGGCACTGCCCACCCTACACGTAGAGGTTCTGCGTAAGTCCTATTGAAATCTCTGCTCCTGAGACGCCACTACGTCCCTAATTTCGTGTATGCTGCCACAACTGCAATAACATAGATAAAGATCATTTCGGCAACGAGTAATGCAAGATCAAATTCTGCGATCGCTAGTCTGGACTGACTACCGATTAGCACTGTTGTTTACGGTTATTATCCCGTTGATTCTGCTGATTTGGGCTTTTGCTCAGAGAGTAGATTCAATAGTGCGGCTATTGATCATCTACTGGCGTGTTTCTAGCCTCCTAGCGATTACGGTTTACATATTTATTGCCCAGTGGCCGATTGGTTTTCTTTCTGGTTTCTGTGCTCGTCTTTTGATTCCCATTTCTCTATGGTTTTGGGTAGATGTCAACGAAGATATTGAAGATCAGCCACAGCGCCCCCTGAAGCTAGCCCTCACCTCGTGGCGCTGGGCAATTACCGTATACAGTACCCTGGGTGCTTTAGCGAGTATTCCTTTTCTGCCTTGTGCCTTTGTTAGCGGCAAAGTAAAGACAGCCTTCTGTCAAGTGTGGTTAGAGCCACCTTTGTTATTTAAAGACTATTTTCATGCGGGATCTAAACCCGAATTTTTAGGTTTTCTGGGAATGACAGGATTATTGATCTACGTTTTCTACTTGAGCTATTTCGTCCTGCTGCGGCTGGGTAAGCAAGGGCGATCGGCAATGGAACAGTAGTGTATGAGTAGCCATGATTGATTCCATAGGGCGGCGTCTAGAACAATACACGATCAAGCGTCCTCAGGAAGTCTTGATTGTCACTGCACAAATTGATGGTGAAGAAGACCAAATTGCTATTTTTAAAGGGTTTTCCAGTTCTTTGATGCGCCCAACCTCTTTCGATCCAGATGTACCTGTGCTACCACCAGAGGCCAAGATTGTCACGATAGATCGAGTTGCCAGTCCCTACAATCCAGATGCACCTCGTTATATTCAGCAAGGACTCAGTTGGGAAACCATGCAGCAGTTATTCTCAGAGACTGGTGTTTAACTAGACGGTGGCGTAGGTATGTAGTTGGGAAGTGCCGTTCAGGCATTGAACAATTACGGCGTCTTTGTTACAAGCCCCTCTGAATACGAACGGGGTTTCTCCCCCTCTCCCCCTCTCCCCCTCATCTTCAATGACTATCTCCGGCAGATTCAAGAATTCTTCGAGAGTGCCTGAGAAGCCTACACCATACCGGAAGCGGCTTGGTGTAGGAGCGTCACAACCGCCAGCACTTCATGAGCTGATTGATAGCGGTCTTTGAGCAAAATTTTGAGCAGTTTATCTAAAATTTCCTCTATCTCAGGGCTGATTGTAATACCGTCTGGCAGATGTTCTCGCCAGATCCAACAGCCTTCTATGGGATTGTAGAGCTTAAAAGGATGTGTTCCAGTCAGCAAATGAATGCAAGTTGCTCCTAAAGCGTATAAATCACTGGCGGGGTAGGCTTCGCCACACTGGAGTTGTTCTGCTGGTGCATATCCTAAGGTACCTATCATTGTTCCCTTTCCAGCAGCCGCTTGTCCCGTTGCTTGTTTAGCTACTCCAAAATCAATCAATATCAATTTGCTGTCACTGCGACGGCGCATAATATTTGCTGGCTTGATATCTCTGTGAATTACGCCTTGCTCATGGATAAACTTGAGGACTGGAAGTACACCAGCTAATAGTTCTCGAATATCACTTTCTTGGTATGCCGCAGGCGAAAAGGATTTCCTATCCTCCAATTCATCTGATAAATTCTCTCCATCAATAAACTCTTGCACCAGATACAAGCGATTATCTAATTCAAAGTGAGCGTATAACTCAGGAATTTGGTCATGTTTGCCCAATTCATACAACCGCACAGCTTCTTGATTAAACAAATTTGTTGCCTTCTGATCTTGATCAGGGGGCAGCATAAAGAGTTTAATCACACAAGGATGATTGAGGCGGTCTTGATCTACTGCTTTAAATGTTTTACTACATCCCCCTCGACCGAGTAGTTTGGTAGCACGATAGCGATCTTTCAGCAGCAACTTAGTGCCACAAGTTACACAAAACTTTGCATCATTTGGGTTTTGTGGCTTGGAGCAGTCGGGATTGAGGCAGTAGCTCATATTAGAGAGGGATGCAAGCTTTATCTTTATTTTGCCTTCTCCTGATGTCTAACGTCGCTTTAGTGTAGTATCTTTACGCTGGCGATCGCTTTATCCTTTTGATTAAGTTGACACAGGCTTACTACGGAGTTTCTTGCAAATCTGGTCGTTCTTCCGGGACAATTGCCCCCTCGACTGGGCAGACTTGAATGCAGATACCACAATCAATACAGGTTGCAAAATCGATCCAGTACCAGTCAGTCCCCTTGACATTTTTTCCCGGACCTTCGTGGATACAAGCAACGGGGCAAGCATCAACGCAATCAGCAACACCTTCGCAGGTATTAGTAACAATCGTATGTGGCACAGTGTTTTATCTGCTACTAGCAGGTTAAGTCTATTGTTTCTAGCCTAGCAAGATTAGCATAATTACTTTCTAGTTCAGGTTTACCTAGACTAGCTTGGAAATAGGGAGTAGGGAGTAGGGAGTAGGGAGTAGGGAGTAGGGAGTAGGGTAAGGAATTATCCATTACTCATTACCCAAAAATGCGGTTTTCCACCACAAGGGAAGGGAAAGCCTTTATTTGAGTGTCTCTATTGTTGGTGTGCTATCGGCTTTAATCCAGGCGATGTAAGTGATACGGCGGTTACGGGCGTACTCCCGAATTTGTTCTGGTGAACGTCCTCCTAAATCCACTTCTACCCGCACTAAATGCTTAGAATCTCTGAGTTTTTGGGCATAAGCAAACGCTGCAACTTCGGACTGAGGGGCTTGGGGCACGACTAACCAGTCACTGGCTGGTGTTTGGCGGGGTAGTTGACTACTGGAGAGCAAAACATAGTGCAAGTCTTCGATGTTCAGACAAAAACCAATGCCTGGGTAGGTTTCTCCCTGAGGATGGTAGAGTCCTAGTAGTTGGTCATAACGACCACCCTGACCTAAAATTCGTTGACTAGTCTGGGTATTGCTGACAATTTCAAAGACGATACCTGTGTAATAGTCAAAGGTTTGAACTAAGCTCAGATCGAGGGTTAGCTCAACGTGATAAGGAGAACTCGCGTTGAGTAGTTCAATTAGAGATTTGAGGTTGTTGACGATTTCCTGCTCTTTTGGGTCTAGATCGAGACTAGCGACTTGTTGCAAAATATCACCAGGGCGTCCTCGGAGATCGAACAGAAACATTGCTCGTTCTCGTAATTCTGGGGAAAGAGGTAAGGTTTCTAGAGTAACTCGATCAAGATGAGCGATCGCTTTCCGCACTTTGTCTTGTACTGAGGGTGGGAAGGGAGAAAAAAGCGATCGCGTTAGTCCCGCTTCCCCTAGAATCAAGTTCCACTGCTGTAAACCCAGTTGATTTAGACAATCGACTAGCAGTAGGAGAATTTCTGCATCTGCCAACAACCCGCCAGCACCCAGCAGTTCAACGCCTGACTGATAGAACTCCAGTTGACGCCCGTGGTAACCCACAGGAGGACGGCGAAACACGTTGGCATTGTAATAGAGTCGTTGCGGTAGGGCGAGATTTGCCTCACTCTTACTTCCGGCAATCCGAGTGGCAAACGCTCGCGCGATCGAAGCGGTTAATTCTGGGCGCAATCCCAGAGTCCCTTCCTCAGCATCCTGCAATTGAATGACAGTTGAACGCTCAATTGCTTCACCGGCCATTAAAGTATCCAACCACTCTAACGTTGAGGTAATAATCTGGTGATATCCCCACCGATGAAATACCTGCTGCACATGCTCTGCTATCCAGCGTTTTTGGGCAACTTCGAGAGGCAGCAGATCTCGTGCACCCGCCGGGGGTTGATGAACCATTACTTTTTCTTACCACCAAAGAAACCAAACAAGCCACCGCCACCCTGTTGACTCGGCGGTTTAACTGAGTCTGATTTAGGAGTCTCTCTTGATTTTTTACCGCCGCTTTTTTCAATCAGTTTATCGAGATACTGTTTAGCCTTTAACGCTCTTTCGTCCTTGGGGTTCAATTGTAAGGCTTTATTGAGGTGAACCTTAGCCATTCCCGGCTGATTTTGCTTCAGATAAGCAATTCCTAGTAAAGTATGGGATTTAGTGTTGTTTTGATCTAACTTGAGAGCCTCTCGCAGTTCCAAAACAGCTCCAGCAAAATTTTCTTTCTTCATATATCCTTCTGCCCGATTGATATACTCAAAGACTCTCGATTTCATTCTTTCTTGAGCAGAATCTGGTAAGGTGCTACTTGGCTCTGCTAATGGCCTCCCAGGAACTGTTCCAGGCTGCACTCTTGTGCCTCCTGGACTCGTCGTTCTCGTAGGAGTTGTTCTGTCACCAGAAGTCGTTCCAGGAGATGGTCTGACGCCACTAGCTGTTCCAGGCTGGTTGCCGCTAGGAGCTTTGATGCCTTCACCCTTGCTGGCTTTAAGCATCAGGTATACCATATTGAGTTCACTGATTTCGCCAATTTTCCCTACAACTTGCTCAAGAGATTCGTATTGCTTCGATGCCAGGTTTTGTAGCGAGGTTTTATAGAAGCCATCTAAATTTGGCCCCGATTTAGCTAATTGTTTTGCCATTTCGCTAGTGATTGAAATTTTCCCTCCTTCCGAAGCCAGACGCCTACCCATGTGACTTAAGCTGACGAGGTAGTCACGATTATTGGTCTTAGACAACTGTTCATAGGCTGGATTAACCAGCTTTGATAACAGCTCATTAGCCTGTTTTTTTTGGGCTTCACTTCCAGATCTGTTACTATCAGGATGCAGCTTTCGAGTAATAGTCAGATACCGTTTTCTGACTTCCTTCACATCTGCATTAACTGGAATTCCTAAAACCGCGTGGTGGTCTGTGAAATCAAACTTAAAGAGTCCGTGTTCAATTTGAAGAGACATAGGGCGTCATGCAATCTCTGTTGGAAAGAATTGTTTCTAGTATGTCTTAGATTTTTGTATAACCACTAAACTTTTAACCTTAGCGTGTTTTATAAAGAAACGGCTAAGAAATTTTGTTGTTAATAGACTATCGTTTAGCTTGTGTAAAGAACAGAGTTTCATAAGTGGTGGTGTACTGGGAGTTCATAATTAACTAATGGCATTATTTCCAAGTGGATAAAGGCGGAACCTGTAAAAGTTCGGTGCTCAAATGAGCGTGAATCTGACCATTTGTCGCCAGAACTCGACCCGAAGGAATCATTAACGGACTGCCGTCATAAGCAGTGACTTTGCCGCCAGATTCTTCTACCAAGACGATACCAGCAGCTATATCCCAAGGAGAAAGCCCTCTCTCCCAGTAACCATCGAGTCGTCCACAGGCGACATCAGCCAGATCGAGGGATGCAGAACCGCTACGGCGGACACCCTGAGTTAGGTGAGTGAGGTAACAGAACTCAGCATAGTTATTATCAGAGGTCTCGCGCCGATCGTAGGCAAAGCCAGTGACTAGCAAGCTGTTTTCGAGAGCAGATGTTTGGGAAACCTGGATCGGGCGTCGGTTGCGAGTTGCTCCTAAGCCTCTAGCTGCACGAAACAGTTCCTCACGAAATGGATTATAAATGACTCCAACCTGAGGTGTTCCGGCAATCAGTAGTCCTATAGAAACAGCTGCAATAGGATACTGATGAGCGTAATTAGTGGTACCGTCCAGGGGATCGATCGCCCAGAGGTATTCACTATTATTGTCTCCAAGTTGACCGGATTCCTCGGCTAAAATTCCATGTTCCGGCAGATGACGCCGTAGTAGTTTGAGAATTGCCGCTTCGGCAGCTTTATCGGCTGCGGTAACTAAATCTCCGGGACGCCCTTTTTCTTCTACCGATTCCAATTTACCCCAGTAATTCTGCAAGATAGCGCCAGCAGTCATTGCGGCTTCTGTAGCAATGTCCAGAAAGATTTCCAGCTGTTCGGGAGTCTGTTGGCTCATAGGGGAGAGTATCAAGGTGATAGGTACGCACTGTAGGAGAACGGTCGGCACGATGCAAGAGTTGGTGATATGAGCCGGACTCCTTTTTATTATCTTTCCCCTTGTAGCCTACCAGCCCCTCACCCTAAAAAAGAATGATTTGCCAATTTATATCTAAGGATTTTGACGACGAAATTCTGCGGGTGTCAAGCGCATGGGGCGATCTGATTTCCAAATCCCTAATCCCATGATGCGGGCGTATTCTTGGGCACGGGCAAGGCGAGCATCATATTTTTTATTAGGCGATCGCGGTGCAGCTAGCACATACCCCTGTTCTACCAATTTCTCATTAATCAACACCCCATCCTGCCAAACATAAGCTAACCAACGGCCTGCCGTATCTTTTTCTTGTACATCCGGCTCTAGTAAAACGGATTGTACAACCAGTTGCTGACCAGCCTTTGTACTGATCATTTCCTCAAAATGGTTTTTGGCCGCCTCACCCCAAGGCTGCTGTTTCAAGTCAGGTGCCTCAATACCAATCAACCGTACTCGCTCAGTTAATGCTGGTTGTTGCGTCGGGTTCAATACATCCAGCGTTTGACCACTAACCACTCGTTGCACCTGAACAGTTATGGCACTGGGTACGCTAGTAGATTCGCAACTCACTAACAGCAGGAGGCAGCAGCAGAAAAGGCAGAACTTCCGTAGAAATGTGACGGGAAGTAGGAACCGAAACTTTAGTGAGAACAAAGTAGGGAGTAGAAGAATCCCATTCTTGTCCGACTCCCGACTCCCGACTCCCGACTCCCTAATCCTCATCCAGTGGCAGTCCAAACCGAATCTTTCCTTTAGCAAAATAGCGACCGAACTGAAGTTCATAAACTTCATCTTCATCCTGTGTCTCTACGTCTAGGTCTGAGCGAGGATAACTCACACACAACAGAGCATAGCCCTGGTCGCGCAACTTCTGCGAAAGTCCCATCGCTTCTGGCTGGTAGACTTCTCCAGCAAGAATACGCACAGCACAGGTGGTGCAAGCTCCATTGCGACACGAAAAAGGCAGCTCTCCGCCTTGGTGTTCTATTGCTTGCAGGATATACCGATCTGCTGGCACTTGAAAAACCTGTTGAGTATCGGTTTGACGATTACGAATCCGAATTGTATGAGAATGTGTCATTAACTTAGTGTATAATCTTAGATCGGGTGCTGAATTTTGTTTAAGCAAAATTTATGCATTCCGAGAGCCTCTGGAGAGGTGGCCGAGTGGTTGAAGGCGCAGCACTGGAAATGCTGTTTAGGGGTAACTTTAACGAGGGTTCGAATCCCTC
>DALYIW010000369.1:0-3420 GCA_031970155.1 Coleofasciculaceae cyanobacterium CTOTU46601
AAGAGGACTGTTAGCTTGATTTCAGTCCACTTTAGTGGACTTTAGCTATTAGACAGGGGTTTTAACCCCTGGCGGATGAGTAGGCAAATCCCAGGTATGAAAAACAGTCAAATCGTAAGGAAGGAGACAGCACATATGGTGATGATTTCCACACAAGTAAGTGAACTTGAACTAGAAGACTTTCAAGGTAAAGTTACCCAAAATATTGTGCTCTCCAATGTAAGTTGGCAGACTTACAAAGCGTTATTAACTGACATGGGTGACCATCGCGCTGCCCGTCTCACTTATAATCGGGGAATTCTGCAAATTAAGATGCCATCCAAGCTACACGAAATCATTAATCGGCTGTTGGCAAGAATTGTTACAACTCTAACCGAAGAACTGGACTTGAATATTGTCAATTTAGGTTCAACAACCCTAGAAAAGGAAGACCTCGAAAAAGGTGCAGAACCAGGTACTTGTTTCTATATTCAAAATGCCAATCAACTGGAAGGACTCGATCCTGAGATTCCTGAAGACTTACCACCCGATTTGGTGATTGAAGTCGATATTACGAGTCCTTCCACTCGCCGAATTGAGGTTTACCAAGCCTTAGGCATTCCTGAAGTTTGGTGCTACACGAAAAAACAGGGCTTGAAAATCTATCATCTGCAAACAGATGCTTCTAATCGCGACTATGTAGAGTCAGCATTTAGCCTCGCTTTTTCAAAAGTGTCTGCGGCGGTACTCAACCAATTTTTGCAACAGCGCCAAACTCAAAACGAAAATACTGTAATTCGTGCTGTGCGAGTTTGGATTCAGAGTCAGTTATCTTGAATAGTTTTGATGTATTTTTTGTAGAGGTGCGATCGCAATATCATTTCTTCCACAAAACAGCGCTCCCCTAAAGTCAACTGTATTATACCATTGAATTACCATCAAAAGTAGACTCTTACCGTTGCACGGATCAGAAAAACTATGACCAAAATCCTCTCAGACGGAAAGCCACGTCGTCTTCCTAAACGTTTTCCTACACGCCAAACATCAAGCGCCGAAAAAGCTAGACGCCAAGCTGAGAGCGATGCCTTTTATCAGCGTTGTCGGGCAATTTTTGAACGAGTCTGTCCTGAACTCATCGAAGAACACTATAACTGGTACATCATTATCGAGCCAGATAGTAAAGATTATTCTATCGATTTAGATGAGATGGTTGCTATACAAAAGATGCGCGAACAACACCCCCAGAGAAAAGTTATGATTATGCGCCTCAATGAAACAGGAACCTGCGGCAGAATATGATCGAAGGAGAGTTTGACAGTGAAGGAAAGCTAAATTTCGAGATTGGCTTGGTCACTGTTGATAGTGAGATTATCTTAGCTGATGCAATCCTAGATACAGGTTTTACGGAGTGGTTAGCAATTAACAATCAAGACTTAGAAATTTTAGGTTGGCCTAGAGTTATAGATGGGGAAAAGCTCATGCAGACAGCACAAGGCGAAACTCGGTTTCAAGTCTATGCGGGAACTGTAGAGCTTGATGAACAACAGTTCAATATTCCCGTTCTGGGAGGAGACACAATATCAGAGGTTCTCTTAGGTTTACCTTGGCTGAGAACGCGACGATTAATTGTAGATTTTCTTGCTGGAGTTCTGACGCTGGGGTAAAAGTACTTTCTATTATGCGATGAGAGCGATCGCCTCCCTACGCTATCCAGTTTGAGCGATCGCATATTGAATGCTAGATACCCGATTTCTCGAAGAAGTCGGGTATCTGAACCGCTAACATCTTACAACTCCAATAGGATTGCTATAGCGACTTGACAAACCCAAGATAGTTGCTTAAATAGTCTTATAGTCTTTGAGACTTTGATTAAGTATTTGTAACAACTAATGGCACCCAAGCTCTATCTGACAACCAGTACCGAAACTACCTTGACTACCAGCCTAGGAGGGTTGTGAAGACGAGCTTGCCTTAAAAGCCAGAAATCGCTACACCCCTCCAAGCAACGCTTCGGAGGGGTTTTTAATTGCGTGCAACCCATCTAGGTAAAAGCACGCAACCGCAAGAACACAAGAATACTGACGATGAGAAGACAGATGATTCTTTGCGCTGACTTGATCACAACTACCACTACTACCACCACCGTGATCGCACCTGGAGGGACGTGATGTAATTCGTCATGCAAGCAATACTCAAATGTTCCCCCTCCAGGCAATCCTTGGAGGGGTTTTTTAGTAGTTATCAACAGGAGGACAACAATGTACGACCATCGATCAATTGCAAAAGCGATGAATCTATTTCATTTTGAAGAACACAGTCCCGGCATGGTTTTCTGGCACCCAATGGGATTGAGGGTATACCGAGAAATTGAAGAGTTTATGCGACGAGTTTATCAGTCTCATGGCTTTGAGGAAGTGCGATCGCCCATAGCCTTAAGTCGCTCACTTTGGGAAAAATCGGGACACTGGGACAAATTTAGCAACAACATGTTTGTAGTCGGCAGTCTGCAACAGAATAACTCAGCTGATGGGGAAGCTCAAAACGCTAATTCGCAAGGCCTTAACCTAGACTACGCCTTAAAACCGATGTCTTGTCCCGCTCATATCGCTATCTACAAAGCCCACAAGCGAAGTTACCGAGAAATCCCCATGCGGCTGATGGAATTTGGCATCGCCCACCGAAATGAACCATCAGGTACGCTTTCGGGTTGTATGCGCTTGCGCCAGTTTGTCCAAGATGATGCCCATATCTTTTGCCGAGAAAAGGACTTAAATGGCGAAATTGGCAATTTTCTCGACATGGTTAAAGAAGTCTATGCGGCGTTTGGTTACGAGAAATTTGCGATTAAAATTTCCCTTAGACCTGAGCAACGGTTTGGTTCTGATGCACTTTGGGACAAAGCAGAAGCCGCTTTAATTAATGCCTGTCAGGAACTGGGCTATGCTTATGAGCTATTGCCTGGTGAGGGAGCTTATTACGCTCCCAAAATAGAGGTTAGTCTGGAAGATCGTCTCGGACGTTCTTGGCAGTGCGGCACGATTCAGGTTGACTTCAATTTCCCCCAAATTTTTGACCTGTCCTTTGTCAATCAGGAGGGTAAGCTGGAGCAACCCGTGATGGTACATCAGGCTGTTTTGGGTTCAATTGAGCGTTGGATTGGCATTTTGCTGGAAAACCAAGGTGCATTACCCCTATGGCTAGCTCCAGTTCAGGTTGCTGTTGCTTCGATTTCCCAGAAGTCGGCAGACTGGGCCCAAGAGGTATTTGCAAGGCTTAGGCGGATGGGCATCAGGGTGGAAGTCCATGCAGATGATGCCACGATTTCTAAGAAGATTCGGGAACTCTCGGCACGGAAGGTGCCATTGATTGCCATTGTCGGCGAACGGGAGGCCGCTAACAAAACGGTTAATCTGCGCTTTGATGTGTATCATGGTCGCCATG
>DALYIW010000369.1:3455-7268 GCA_031970155.1 Coleofasciculaceae cyanobacterium CTOTU46601
AGGAGGAACTTTCTATCCGTCAAAATCACTTGGCAGTTGCACGGTAATTACGACTTCAGGACTTACGCCAATCTCCCGTGGAACCACCATCTGTAGGGGCGTATAGCTATACGCCCCACGACGTAAAAAAGACAAAAAGTACCCTCACGGGTACTAATAAAAGTTGAATTTTTTCTTCAGAATAGTATTGTTTTTCAAGCTTACGCCCTATCCGTAGGATTAGCGTATATCGTTCTCAAGAAACACATTCCAGCGCCAAATAATCTTTAATCCCTAGCTCATTTTCAGTGATGATTCGTAGGACGTTTATTAGTCTTTTCAGTACATTGGCGTTAGTAAATATTACAGCTTGTAGTAATACTACTTCTGCCAACGCTCTCAAGGAAGCAGCAACTCTAGTTCCACCCTCTGCTGCTGAACAATCGGTAAAACCCAAGCCGTCAGCAACATCTTCACAGAAGCAGAAACCTCAAGTTTCTAACACAGCTAATAGCTACCAAAAAGCAACTGACTTTGCTACAGGTGCAATTACTATCAGTAAATCTGCTGTGAGTCGGGATGATTGGAGGTTAGTTGCTAACCGTTGGCAAGAAGCCGTTAAATTGTTGAAAACTGTTCCCGCTTCGAGTCGCCAGTACAAAACTGCCCAAAAAAAGCTGACCCAATACCAGGATTATCTAGCAGATGCGAAGCTAAGAGCTGCGCCACTACCAAAAAAATCCTGCTCTAGAGACACCAATCCTCAGTTTTTCTCTATTCCCATCAAGGGACGAGTAGGTGGCACCCCGATTGTTGAAGTTGCTTTCAACGATCGCACATTTGACATGCTTTTTGATACGGGTGCATCTCACACTCTGGTCACGCGGTCAATAGCAGCGACATTAAGATTGCCAGTTGTGGGAGAATCGAGGATGACGATCGCCAATGGGTCAACTGTAACCTTACCCATTGCCCTGATTAAGTCTCAAGGAGTTGATGGTCGTGTCCGGGTACAGGTGCCTGTAGCGGTTGCACCACCAGCCATGCCGATTGGACTGCTAGGGCAAGACTTCTCTAAAGGCTATGATGTCGCCATTAAAGAAGATGCGATCGAATTTCGCCGTCGGGGTTCTACTCCCTCGGTGAGTCAGAGAAAAGGTACCTGCTTAGTTGATAGCAGTCCCAAGTCTTTCTCTGTTCCTATCGTCGGGCGAAGAAATAATATTCCCATTGTTAAAGTTGCCTTCAATGACCAGTATCAATTTCCCATGATGTTTGATACAGGTGCTTCTAGCACGTTGATTACCCGGTCGATGGCAATAAAAATGCGCTTGATACCTGCGGGATTCACACAAGGGACGATTGCGGATGGTTCAGTTGCTACATTTGCGATCGCTTTTGTCAAGTCCCAGAGTATAGCTGGTCGTATCAAGCGGTACATGGAAGTAGCAGTGGCACCACCAGCAATGGACATGGGACTACTGGGGCAAGATTTCTTTGAAGGCTATAACTATACCATCCGAGAAAACGCGATCGAATTTCACCGCCAAGACTCAACTGAAGGTTGAAGGAGAATGGAACGAAGACAAGGAAAGTGGGGATGAATTTCTTCCCGACTCCCGACTCCCGACTCCCGACTCCCGACTAGAGAGTTCTTTTATCTAGCGATCGCTCCTAGCTGACATGCACCCAAAGTCAATCTACCATGAACCTTAAATATCGACTTACTTTCAATGATTATCTGGAAGCTAACCAGGCTCACTTAAAATCACAGTATTTTTCGTATTTCTTCCTATGGATTGGAAGTATTTTCTTGATTGTGTGGGGCTTTAACTGCATTCTGATTGGTGAAATCTGGATTTTTGGCTTTTTAGTTATTCTAGGCATCTTCGCTAATCCTTCATTCAATCCACTTCATCGTTATTACCTCGCCTATACCTGGGACAGTCAGCCTAGTATCCGTGAACCCATAACTATTGAGGTAACTCAAGAAGGACTTAGTTTGTATTCTCCCTATTTTCAATCTCATCTTAAGTGGCAGATTTACATACGCTTCATTGAGACAAAAAATCTTTTTATGATTTATCAATCCAATCGATTTTTTAATTTGTTTCCCAAGCGTGCTTTTAGAAGTCATGAACAGGTGAATGAGTTTCGAGAGCTTCTTCGTACAGTGATTGTAAAATCTGGCTAATTTCTGCTACGCCTCAATGCTTCTTTATCAGATCAGCAGCTTTTTCGGCAATCATAATAGTCGGGGCATTAGTGTTACCACCAACAATGGAAGGCATAATTGATGCATCTACTACCCGCAGCCCTTGTACTCCGTGGACTTGAAGCCGAGAATTTACTACTGACATTGCATCATTACCCATCTTGCAAGTACCAACTGGGTGATATAATGTCTGCCCAGAATTGCGGATATACTCGCGGATTTCCTCTTCTTGCTGTACCTGAGAACCTGGGGTGACTTCTTCACCTCGAAACGCATCAAATGCTCTTGTTTGTAAGATTTTGCGAGTCAGTTTAATGCCTTCTACTAAAACTTGTAAATCAGCTTTACTTTCGAGGTAATTTGGCTGAATCATCGGGGATTCTAAGGGATTACTTGAGCGTAAAGTAATGCTGCCTCGGCTTTTTGGATATAAAAGGCTTGGCCCACAGGTAAATCCATGTCCTGTAGGTTTAGTAAAGCCATGATTGAAAAAGAAGACCGGAGCAAAATGAACTTGTATGTCTGGTATTTTCAAGTCAATTTTTGTTTTTACAAAGCCTCCAGCCTCGGCAACATTGGAAGTGAAAGGGCCTCGTTTAAAAAGAAGGTATTTCAGAATATTTCCAGTAGTATTTGCATTAAAAAGCGTTAACGGTTGAGTACAGTGGTAGGTTACCGCTACAGCTAGGTGATCTTGTAAATTTTGCCCTACACCTGGTAAATCTACTATCAAGGGGATATCCAAGGATTTAAGATGCTCGGCACAACCAATTCCCGAAAGCATCAGCAGCTGCGGGGAATTAATAGCTCCACCACTTAAAATCACTTCTTTGGTAACTTGGATTTGATGGGTTTTACCATTCTGAATGTAAATTAAACCAATGACGCGAGTCCCTTCAAAAAGTAACCGAGTCACTTGAGCGCGGGTTTGAGCAGTGAGGTTAGAGCGATGCTGAATGGGCTTTAAGTAAGCAGCAGCAGTACTGTGACGGTTGCCATTTTTTTGAGTTACTTGATAAAATCCTACTCCTTCCTGTTCTAGTCCATTAAAGTCCTGATTTTTAGGCAAACCAGCCTCTATCCCTGCTTCCACAAAAGTGTGAGAAAGTGGGTTAATGTAGCGAAGGTCTGCTACGTTGAGAAGTCCGCCTCTGCCGTGATAATCAGAAGCGCCACGTTCCTGATTTTCAGATTTATTGAAGTAAGGGAGTACCTCTTTCCAACTCCACCCTTCATTACCTAAATCGTGCCAGTAATCATAGTCGTAGCTGTTGCCACGAATATAAATCATGGCATTAATTGAGCTACTGCCGCCAAGTACCTTGCCACGAGGCCAGAACAGTTCACGGTTATTTAGATAGGGCTGCTTTTCTGTGTAGTAAGCCCAGTCATACTCTGTTTTAAATAGCTTAGAGAAAGTAGCAGGAATATGTATTTCTTTAGTTTGGTCTGCTCCTCCTGCTTCTAGTAGTAGCACTGTCGTTTTTGGGTCTTCTGTGAGGCGGTTCGCTAATACACAACCAGCTGACCCAGCACCAACAATAACATAGTCATACATAGAAAGGTTGTTTGTTGTTTGTTGTTTGTTGTTTGTTGTTTGTTGGCTTGCCCTGAGCTTG
>DALYIW010000370.1:0-7251 GCA_031970155.1 Coleofasciculaceae cyanobacterium CTOTU46601
CATCATCGTCGTATTTGTCGCGCTTGCCTCCTTTACCCGGTTTGTTGGGTTTGTCGTCATCGTCGTATTTGTCGTGCTTATCGTATTTGTCGTCCTTGTCGTGTTTATCGTGTTTGTCGGGCTTGTAGTGACTCATAAAGAATTTCTAGCAACAAAAGTCGCAACTTTTTGGTTTACTCAATCGTGTCCAATTTCACTGATTAGTAGTGCCCCAAACTGCTTTTGATTGTTCATTTCATGTATGAATATTGCCAAAAACATTTCTACATGATGAAGCGATCAAAAAGGATTTGCTTACCATAAATTAGAGATTTTAATCAATCGCATTGTTCTTTTAAGTACGACTGATTGCCTCTAATTTTTAGCGCAATAGGAAGGTAATACAAATTGCAGTAGCAGTGTTCCGGATGCTTTGAGTAAATTTAAAGTAAAGACTTTTCAGAAATTAGCTCAATTTGATATGACTTCTCAGCCTTATGTCGCTTCTCTGAATGTTCACGTACAGGGCCAAGGATTCCCGATTCTCTGTCTTCACGGTCATCCGGGATCAGGTAAAAGTCTGTCTGTTTTTACCGAACACTTATCACAGAAATTCCAGACACTTGCTCCGGATTTGCGGGGATATGGTAGCAGTCGTGTTCGTGGTGATTTTCAGATGAACGACCACCTGATTGACTTGGAAGGTGTCCTCGATCGCTTTCACATCGATCGCTGCCTGGTGCTAGGCTGGTCGCTGGGAGGAATCCTGGCCATGGAATTAGCGCTGAAGTTCCCAGAGCGAGTTTCTGGACTCATTTTAATTGCTACAGCAGCTAGACCCAGAGGCAGTCATCCACCCATCAGCTGGGAGGATAATTTTTACACGGGGCTAGCTTCAATTTTGAATCGGCTACAACCGGGGTGGCAGTGGAATATTGAGACGTTTGGGAAGCGATCGCTTTATCGCTACCTGATCCAACAACACACACCGACAGCCTACCAATACCTCGCCCTAGAAGCGATGGCCGCTTATCTACAAACCTCTGCCGCCGCTACACGCGCACTCAACCGCGCCCTGCAAACGGGTTACAATCGGCTTTCTGACTTACACAAAATTCAATGCCCCTCCCTGGTACTAGCTGGAGCAGAAGATCGGCACATCACAGCACAATCAAGCCAAGAAACGGCTCAACATCTCAAAAATTGCCATTGGCACTGCTACCCCAATACTGCTCATCTTTTCCCTTGGGAGATCCCCAATCAGGTATTAAGCGATATTAAGCGGTGGATTGAACTGAACCCTCTAGTCGTGACCTGATAGGGAGTGGGGAGTGGGGAGTGGGGAGTAGGGAGTGGGGGAAGATAGATATTTATTCCTACTCCTAGCTGATAAAAGAGCAGCAACGCTCATCCATAACTTCGTAAGCTTTCGTCTCAGGGTGCCTAACTGGCTGATCTTGCCTGTCGGCTTTTTGTTAGTAGTTCGGTCAAGGAATAACGGACAATTTACAAAAAACTTGAGTAGAGATTATACAGATTAGAAGTGATGAGCGAGGATCGCACTAAGAAGGGATGAAAATTTCTCTTCTCCCCGACTCCCGACTCAAGGGCTTCCGACTCCCTATTTTCAAGTTAGATGCACACAGCAGCAGTTTAGGACATTTGGCTACTGAACCTATGCCTTGTCTCACGGTCAGTCTGCTCCCCCATATCATCAAAAATTGTCAAATTGGTCGGTTTGCAGCGCTTAACCGTAACTGAAATGCCTTGAGCGCCTTCGTTTTCCAGATCTTCTACGTATCCACCCTTTGCCTCATCGGCTTCTTGAGTGCTGAAGAATGGACCGAAATAGTAGATACAGTGGGGATTGTCGGTAACGATTTCAACCCAAAAAGCCAATCCCAAGAGGTTAAGAACTTTGATCAAAACTTCTTTCATGCTGTTTTCCTGGTATACGCGGTTCTATGTAGTGTTGCCTTAACGGAATTTTTACAACAAAATTTACATTTTGTTATACTACATTACATTTGTTTTTGAAAAGTCTCTTTGGATAGGGTATCAAGATACAGGAAATTTGACCATCGTTGACGATAGGTTTCATACAAGGTCATGGCGGCGGCGACGGAGGCATTGAGGCTTGGGATCTTGCCCTGTAGAGGAATCGAAACCAATACATCACAACAGCTTTGTGTCCGCAGATTCAAACCATTTTCCTCCGAACCCACAACTAATACTACTGGCCCTGTGAACTCAACGGTGTGTAATAGTTTACCGGTTCCGGCCGTTGTACCGTAAATCCAAAAGCCAGCGTCTTTTAGTTCTTCTAAGGCACGACTGAGATTGACTACTCTAGCTATGGGAAAAGTTTCTAAAGCTCCTGCTGCTACTTTCATCACTGTAGAGGTTACCCCAACAGCTCGACGTTGGGGAATTACTAAGCCTTGAGCGCCCATAGCTTCTGCCGTGCGAATAATTGCCCCTAAGTTATGGGGATCGTTGATGCCATCACACACCACGATTACTGGTTGATCCGTGATCGATTTTGCCTTGCTGATCAAGTTACTTAACTCTTGGTAGGAGTAGGGTGCAACTTGAGCCACGATCCCTTGATGATTGGCTCCCTCGGTAATTTGGCTGAGGCGTCGCGGCTCGACTTCATCAATGACTGTGCCGTTTGCCTTGGCTTGGAGCAGTAATGAATGAAAGCGGGGATCGTAACGTAATTGAGCAGTGATCCATACTCGGTTCAACTGACGCTGATTTTCTAACGCCGCGAGGACGGGATGACGCCCGTAGAGTAAGTCGCTCTCCTCTTGTGTAGTGCTTAAAGGAGTTGAGTCGGTGTTTTTTGGCTCAAAACGTTGATGTTCTTGCCTTGACTTAAAGTTCGGCTTTTTGAAGGAGGTAGGCGATGAGAAGCGATCAGCTGGGTTGAGGCCTCTTGGACGATCGCGTTTTTTGGCTGTGTGAACTCTGGTGCCTCAAAAGAGCGATCGCTACCATCCTTGTGAATCGGAACTTTCTTGGCGTTGGCAGGTGCTGGTGCTCTACCATTATCGGCTTCGCTCATGTATTGGGCTGTACGATCGCTGCTGCCTTGGGCTTTGCGGTTGTGGAACACTTTAGCGATCGCTTTCTGGTTCAGAACAGGCTTTCCTAGCTTCGGCTTCCCTGGATAGCGTTGTTCACGTCGTTCAGTTTCGTCTTCCTGAAAGCGCTTTAGTTTCGGTTCAGAATGCTGGTGGGAGCGAGTCGGTTTTCCTGGCTGCGGCTTACCGTAGCGCCGCCCCTGTCGATCGGAGTTTTCCTCTGGGGCACGGGAAAATTTTCTAGTTTCACGAGGTTCGCCAAAAGATTTCCCTCGCTTTGTTTTTCCGGGAGCGTGAGACCGGCGATTTTGATTAGCCATGTTGTTAGAGTTGGATGACTGGTTAATGGGGATCGAGTTCTAAATGCGCTAGCAGCTGGGTCAACCGTTGGGGGTTAGTTAAGTATAGATATCCCATCAACGTCTCTAAGCTGGTTGCTTGCTGATAGATTTTGGGATCAAGACGCCGGGAACTGCTGGTTGCCGCATTACGTCCGCGCCGCAAGATTTCTAGTTCGGACTCGGTAAGGTGGGGTTCGAGCGATCGCAAATGCTTCGCTTGACTTTCTGCTCTGACTTGAGCCACTACCTGATTATGAAAATCAGAAAGGCGTCTGGGGGGCAATAAGTAACAGCTTCGGACATAAAGTTCATAAACAGCATCTCCCAGATACGCCAAAGATGCGGGTGAAACTTGCTGGATTTTGGAATTAGAATCGGCGGCGGCACTCAATTGCGAGAATCTGTCTTCCGCCCACAAGAGCGCCGAGTCGGTTTCCAAGAAGTTTGAACTCTCTTGCTCCTGTGATGTCACAACCTCTATCCGACCTCACTCTCTTAATTTTAGCGTTGCCTAGAATATTTCTTGGAATTATACAAAGACTTAAAAAACTGGCTGTCCACCTTCTTTACAGAGTAAAGGCGAGCTTTGAAGCCCGCCCCTACGATCTTGGAAAAGGTTTCGTCAGCTACTCTTAACGTTTTCCAAGGCTTCCTCAACCGAAGGTTGCAGCGAGAGAAATTTTTCCAGGCGCACCAACTTGACTGTTTGAGTCACACGGGGATTCGTCACAATTTGCAAGGTTCCCCCTTCGGTTTGAGCTTTTTTAACTAACTGCACCAAAGCACCCAACCCAGAACTATCGACAAAATCGATCTTGGAAAGGTCCAAAATAATGTTGGTTGGGCCTTCTTCTATACACTTGCTGACCACCTTACGGAACGTTGCTTCCGAAAAGGCATCTAACAATCCGGTGAGGCGGAAAAGCTGGCAAGTTTCCTTGACTTCGCGAGTGCCCCTTAAGCTGACTGTCAGGGTTAGTGGCTCAGGAATAACACCCTCCTAGCTGTAGCATACTAACAACAGAACTTCGACATTCCCTATGTTTTGTCAGTGACTTTCACATGGGACTTTTGAGATGATCTTGCTTGAAGGAGAACCAATGATTACTCCTTCAGTTATCGATTGAGAGAGCATTCCCAATCTTTGTCGATCAACCCTTAATCTTACATTTTGGTGTGACACCCTGTATTTGACTACGCTTGACGTAGACTTATACATCGGTTGGAGCGTGCCGCCGTTGCTGATAGCTTTGTGCAGACGCACTCCTACACCGTATCGAATAGTATAGCGAGAAGTTCCCGTTTAATTTATTGACCAGTCAAACCTCAAGTGAAGAAATTTTTCTTTTCCCCGCCTAATTTTGACTTCCCAATACTGCTGAAGAGTGATAGGAGCGCATCGACTGGACGAACTGCTCAAATAGATAGTCCGCATCGTGAGGACCCGGACTTGCCTCTGGATGGTACTGCACCGAGAAGAAGGGTAGAGATTTGTGACGCAGCCCTGCTACTGTGCGGTCATTGAGGTTGAGGTGAGTAATTTCCACGTCAGCACCTAGAGAATCTGGATTAATGGCAAAACCATGGTTTTGACTAGTAATTTCTACCTGCCGTTGTTGTAAACCTGCTGGGTGATTTAAGCCCCGGTGACCAAATTTAAGCTTAAATGTTTCTGCTCCCATGGACAGACCAAGAATCTGATGGCCCATGCAGATGCCAAACACGGGTTTATCGCACTCCAACAAGGCTTTGGTTGTTTCGATCCCTTCAGTTACGGTAGCTGGATCGCCCGGTCCATTAGATAGAAAAATCCCATCAGGGTTGTATTTGAGGATGTCCTCAGTCGGCGTATCGGCTGGAACCACGATAACGCGACAACCGTAGCTTGCTAGACGCCGTAGGATGTTGCGTTTGATGCCAAAGTCTATTGCTACAACTGTGAGAGGTTCGCTATCGGCTGTATCGGCAACCGGGCGAAATTCCCAATGACTGTCGGTCGGATCAGACCACTCGTAGACTTCTTTAGTGGTGACTTCCCGAACTAAATTTAATCCTGCCATGCTGGGAGCTGCTTGGACTTGCTGAAGTAATTTGGCGGGGTCAAGGATTTCGGTAGAAATGCCGCCATTCATGGCACCGGAGGAGCGAAGTTTACGAGTGAGTGCTCTGGTATCAATGCCGTAAATTCCTGGGATGTGATGTTCTTTGAGGTAATCGGGCAAAGACTTAGTGGCACGCCAGTTACTCGGTCTTCGAGAGATATTACGGGCGATCGCACCTCGGATATGAGGATGTGCAGATTCTTCATCTTCCGGGTTAACGCCAGTGTTACCTAGTTCTGGATAAGTAAAGGTGACAATCTGACCACAATAACTCGGGTCTGTCGCTACTTCCTGATAACCCGTTATAGCCGTGTTAAAAACTACCTCTCCAATGGCAGTGCCATGAGCTCCGAAAGACCAACCGGTGTAAGATGTCCCATCTGCAAGCACGAGCAGAGCAGGGGAAGCCTTTGAAATGGGCATAAGTTAGTTGTTGGTTGTTGGTTGTTGGTTGTTGGTTGTTGGTGGTCTGTGGTTTGGGAAAACGAATGACGGGCAACTGATAACTGACGTGATATTATCGCACGCTGGAAAAATCTGTGTAAGAACCCATTAAACAATTAAAGAACTTTGCTTGGCGGTTGGTGCCACTGAGATCAATATCTGCGCGATGTGAGGGAAGGTACTTCACAATCAGGTAGGGTAGTTCATACTGAAATATGGACAGCTCATGAGCAATTATCGCCCATGCCTTTTCACGATCGCTTGGCAATCCTGCTGCTTTCAGGCACCCTGGCATTAACTAATGTGGCTTGTAGCCGCATCAATTCTTCGTGGCGTCCTAATCAACGAAAAGAGCCAGTTGCCGTTTCTGTAACTCCTAGTCCTACCGTCAAACGACCCACTAAACCTCAGCCAGTTCACCCGAAGCCAGTGGTACTAGAGAGAAAAGTACCGACTACGATTCCAGCTAAGGATGCTTACGAACAGGCGCTTGATGCCGCCTATAGTGCCGCTATTCTTGGTCAGTCTGCTCAGTCTACCGATGATTGGCAGTTAGTCACCAGTCGCTGGCAAGAGGCGATCTCGCTTTTACGCAAAGTGCCCTTCTCTAGTGCTTATCATGCGATCGCTCAACCTAAAATTGCTCAATATCAGCGCAATCTACAAGTAGCCCAAAAACAAGCTACCCGCCCTCGGCCGAGTTCTCCTTCAACCAAGGAAGTTGCAGCTTCACCCCGACGAATCGCTGTTGCACCCCCTAAGCCCTCTCCTACCCAAAAATCTAGCCCACTAGAAACACCTAACACCCCAGAAACCTCCAACACGCCAGTGCCAACGACGGAACCTCAAACAACTGCTGCTGTCCCAAGGGTGTATAAAGCCCCAATCAAACGCCGCGCGGGCCGGACACCAGTTATTGAAGTCACTTTTAATGAAGCACAAACCTTCGAGATGATTATCGATACTGGCGCTAGTGGCACGGTAATTACACAGACAATGGCCGACAGTCTTGGCGTTGTCGCTGAAGGCGAAGTGGTCGCTAATACGGCTAGTGCTAAAGGGATAAAGTTTAGTATTGGCAAGGTTGAGTCAATTTCTGTGGCTGGGATTGTTTCTAAAGATGTACGAGTAGCGATCGGAGGTTCTGAGCTAGAGATAGGACTGCTCGGTCAAGACTTCTTCGGTAACTACGATGTCTGGATTAGACAAAATGTGGTAGAATTCCACCCTCGATAGGGGAGTAGTGGGTAATGGGTAATGGGTAATGGGTAATGGGTAATGGGTAATGGGTAATGG
>DALYIW010000371.1:0-6345 GCA_031970155.1 Coleofasciculaceae cyanobacterium CTOTU46601
GAACACAGTTTTTGTAGGGGCAAGGGTATTATCGTGCCCTTATCTTGTGGTCTATCCTAAGAACCGCTATATAAAGCAATACGGTTCAGTGCGCTCCTTATTGCCTTACCTAATGGTGACTGTAAAATTGTACTGATGATTAGACGGCCCTGCTCCTCCAACGATATAGTAGTTGCCTGTTTTCGGGAGAAGCACACTCCGGGCCTTGCCTTCGCCATCAGAACCATTGAATGATAACCCCATAGGCTTGCCGTCAACGCCGTAGAGGGTCACACTGGCACGAGCACCTAAGCTATTAACTTTCAAGGTGAGTCTCTGTTGGGCATTAGCTCTGAGAATGTAGATTTTATTTGCCGCGTTTTCGATTGTAGTGCTGCTAGTTCCTCGAGCAAAAACCACTCTGGAAGTAGGAATTTTGTTTAACTGCTGCCTGACATCAGCAAACTGCGCTTGTGAAGGGTATGGTAAGAGCAAAGACCCAACACTAATTACAGCAGCGATCGCGAATGGTTTGAACTTGGCTATTTGAGAGGGCATATTCTGTTAAGGCATTTAGGTTAATCCGGCGATCGCGCGTTTGCGATCGCCTCTATCTCTTTCTCATACTAAGTTGCGCTCAAAGATAGCATTTTCTCTCCCCCTGCTCCCCCTGCTCCCCTTGCTTCCAAGAGCTTTTGCTATCTACTACGTTTGAATGCAACTCAGTATCAGGTGCTAGCCGCATCTTGTGTTTGTTTCGGTGCCTGAGTAACACCCATACGAATTTCTGAAGAAAGTGACGCCATACTAAAGCCACCAAATCGCTTGAGGATACTGGTGCGTAGCCGCAAGTTTGGACTAGCAAACCACAGACGCTCCTCAGAATACATGGTTTCGTAGTCTGTAATCAGCGTTAAAGCTTCATCACTCCCCATGATGTATCGACCAGCAACAGGTGCTTTCTCAGCGTAGCCCATTTCTCGCAACAGCCGACCTTCGTTAGGCTTATCTGGATCGGGAATAGGTACTAGCACAGTCGAACCCTTATGCTGTTCTTGAGCTGCATCCCCCTCTCCATCCCATTCCATCATGCCGTCCCAAGTCACTCTAGCGCCACACAGCGCCAGTTGTGGATCGATGTCGTACTGTTGACAGAGTTTAACCACCTCTGGATCATCGCAAGAAAGCATTTCAATCGTGATATTTGACTTGCCATTCTCTGCTTGTTTAAAAGCCAAATGGTGACTAGTCCGCTGAGAAAACCATTTGCCAGCACTCTGCTCAAAAAACTTTTGAATATCCATGCAGTAAGTGAAAATGTGTTAACAATTTGTAACTTTACAGACTTGATTTTAAGCCCCCGATACACTAAGCATTCGAGGCTTCTTCCAGGCGTCGTAGGGAAATTGTCGCCGCTTGGGACACTTGGGGATGGTTGTCTTTTTCCAAAAATTTTAACGCAGAGACGGTTTTATCACTGGGAAGCTGACCTAGAGCTTCTGCTAAGCGTTGACGAACTAGCCAATCTTCTGACTGAGCAAAACGCAGGATGTCATCAACAGAGTCGATCGCTTTGATTTCACCCAAAGCGGCGATCGCGGCTTGTTGCATCACAACTTCGTCAGTATCTAAAGCCTTGAGCAGAACCTCGCGAGCGCGGGGATCTTTGATATTACCCAGCGACACCGCCGCACTAAAACGGACTAACCAGTCGGTATCTTCGTAGAAAGCCCGCACTAGAGGCTCAAAAGCGCGTGGATCGCCTAAATATCCCAAAGCGCCCGCCGCATCAGCACGAATGCCGTAATCTGGGTCAGTTTCAAGTATTTTTACTAGGATCGGATAACATTCCTCCGTTTGCTTAATCCCCAGAGCAAAGATTGCCATGGAGCGTAGTTGCAGGCTGTCATCGTCTATGACTTTTTTAATCAAAGGTACTGCCTGGGCCGCAGGAACCTCGCGCAGTGAAGCCAGAGCTACCATGCGATCGCGCAAGTTATCGCTATCGAGCTGTGCCGAAAGTTGCTCTAAATTGGAATAATCCATTGCTTAAAATTGGTGTTTACAAAATTTTACGAAAAAATCAGCAATCACCGAGAAAAGAATCGATAAAAAATTGGTCGCAACCTCCGCATTGATCCGTAGGGATTCCCGTATTAGCTCTCAAACCAGTCAGCAACATGACTTACGCATAAGAGAAGGGAGAAGGGAGTAGGGAGTAGGGATGTGACAAGACTCATGTCGATTCAAGGGTTCCCGACTTCCAACTGTGTCTCACTCTAGATGCTTCGTTCAAATACCTAAGACCTAATAGATTTAAACTCTAGATTCCATGGACTCAACTGGCACAATCGATTTAAAGGAAATTAGAAACAGGCAACTTCTAGTACATCAACTACATAAAATAATCTTCCCATCACCCATTACCCATTACCCATTCCCGATAAATGACCAGCATACTACCGCCATCACAGGCACCTCGAGGTTCGCAAAAACGTGAGAATGACTGGCGACTGTTCCTGCGGTTGGTGCCTTATGCCCGTCGTAATGGACGCTTGCTATTTCTTTCCTTTGCTTTATTGCTGCCGCTTTCTGTAGCAGGTGCGATTCAACCCCTGATCATCGGGCAGGCAATCTCCTTAATTCGTAACGAAGAAGCCCAAATCTGGTTTTTTCTGCAAAATCGCTCATTGTCAGATGGGCTATATATTCTCATCGGGCTACTGCTGTTGACTATCATCGTCCGGCTAGTATTTGCGTCTGCTCAGGGATATTTAGTTGTTAAATTGGGGCAGCAAATGACGGCCTGGATTCGTGAAGACCTGTTTGACCATGTGACTTCACTAGCAGTGCGATTTTTTGACCGAACTCCTGTAGGGCGTTTGATTACTCGACTCACCAGCGATGTGGAAGCCCTAGGAGATGTTTTTTCTACAGGTGCAATTGGAATTATTGGTGACATTTTCTCCTTGCTGGTGATTGCTGTGACCATGTTTTTCCTGCAATGGCAGCTAGCGTTGGTGCTAGTGGTGATGTTGATACCCGTTACAGGTTTAATCATTTACTTTCAGCAGGAGTACCGCAAAGCCAACTATAAAGTCAGAGAAGAACTTTCAGGGCTAAACTCGATGCTGCAAGAAAATATCACTGGCATGAATGTTGTGCAGCTATTTAATCGTGAGCAATTCAATGCCGAGAGCTTTAGCCAGGTTAACAAGCGCTACATCATAGAAGTGGATAAAACCATCTTTCACGATTCAGCCGTTTCAGCGACTTTGGAGTGGGTTAGCTTTGTGGCGATCGCTGCTGTTTTGTGGCTGGGTGGTTTGTTTGTCTTGAAGGATGCCCTGAGTTTTGGTGTCTTGTCAGCATTTATCCTCTATGCCCAGCGTCTGTTTGACCCCTTGCGCCGATTTGCGGAAAAATTCACAATGCTTCAAGCCGGGTTCACAGCCGTTGAGCGCATCAGCGACATCATGAATGAGCCGATAGAAATTCGCGATCCAGAAGGGTTACAGGTTAAAACCTTACAGGCTCCAAGTTCCGCTCTCAACCCAACCTACCGGGCCCAAACTCCGACTTTTGGAGAAGGGTTTCGCTCAATGGGGAACGGGAACGCCTCTAGTGAAAAGCCTTCCAACCGGCAAAGTGCAACCCTTCCAGGAGAAATTCGCTTTGAACACGTCTGGTTTGCCTACAAGGAAGATGAATACGTTCTCAAAGACCTGAACTTTACCATTCATCCTGGTGAAAAAGTGGCATTAGTCGGTCCCACGGGTGCTGGTAAAAGTTCGATTATTCGTCTTCTGTGCCGCCTTTATGAACCCACACGAGGACGAATTCTAGTTGATGGCATTGATATTCGCGATTTACCCCAAGCAGAACTGCGGCGTTACATGGGTGTCATCCTTCAAGATGGCTTTATATTTGCTGGAGATGTTAAAAGCAATATCACCTTGGGAGAAACCTACTCATTTGAAGAAATCCAAGCTTCAGCAGCAGCCACCAATGTTGCTAGTCTGATTGAACAGCTACCCCAAGGCTACGATACCCAACTCCGAGAACGAGGGACTAATCTCTCTGGTGGTCAAAAGCAATTATTGGCCTTTGCCCGTGCCGCGATTCGTGAGCCTCGTGTATTGGTACTCGATGAGGCAACCGCAAGTTTAGATGTCGCTACAGAAGCACTGATTCAACAAGCCCTAGATCGACTACTAGAACAACGCACCGCCATTATTATTGCTCACCGCCTCTCGACTATCCGCAATGTAGACCGGATTCTAGTCCTCAAGCGAGGGGAATTGGTGGAGTCAGGTAGTCATCAGGAATTGTTGCAGCAAAATGGACTGTATGCGAACTTGTATAAATTGCAGATGTTAGGGTCTTGACATTATAATCTGTTTGTGCATTTGACTATAATGGGGGCAGAACTGACGTATGGACACCACATATAGTAGGGGTGAACGGCCGTTCACCCCTACAAATGGCGGTTCGTCATGAGAAATTTGCGTAAGTCCTGGAGGGAGGCCGAAACTAAGCTAAGGCAACGTGGGCGCTAACCCAATAGGGTTTTCGCGTACTAATCGAGTCCTTAGCTTGTGTTGGCGATGCGTCGCTTTAATCTTTGACCTTTACATTCCACACTTTACAATTAGTAATGTTGGCAGAAACAGGAAAAGGTTTTTTTGATATTCCGTATTATTGAAAACCAGCTTGCACTGGCTACGAAGTTAAAATTGATTTCCTCTAAGTAACGCTTGCAGGTGGTCGCCAACGGTTTGTTGCATTTAATCTAGAGAGCACATATGAAAGATCTCACTCGTTATCGAAACATTGGCATTTTCGCTCACGTCGATGCTGGTAAGACGACCACAACTGAAAGAATCCTGAAGCTGACTGGTAAAATCCACAAGATTGGTGAAGTGCACGAAGGCGCGGCGACGACAGACTTCATGGCACAGGAGCAAGAGCGCGGTATTACAATTCAGTCGGCTGCAACCACCTGTTTTTGGAACGATCACCAACTGAACATCATCGATACCCCAGGTCACGTTGATTTCACTATTGAGGTCTACCGTTCCCTGAAGGTTCTTGATGGTGGCATCGGTGTTTTCTGTGGTTCGGGTGGGGTCGAACCGCAATCAGAAACTAACTGGCGCTATGCTAACGATTCCAAAGTCGCTCGCATTATCTACATCAATAAGCTCGATCGCACTGGTGCCGATTTTTACCGCGTCGTCAAGCAAGTCGAACAAGTACTCGCCGCTAAACCATTGGTGATGGTGCTGCCGATTGGTGTGGAAGAGCAGTTTTGCGGCGTGGTGGATCTGCTTACCCGTAAGGCATGGATGTGGGATGACTCAGGCGATCCCATGAACTACAAGATCAAAGATATTCCTGCCGATATGGTCGATGATGTTGAGGCCTATCGCGAACAGCTAATCGAACTGGCAGTTGAACAGGACGATGACCTGATGGAACAGTATCTAGAAGGGGAAGAACCGGATATTGATGCAATTAAGCGATGCATTCGCAAGGGCACCCGCGATATGACATTCTTCCCCACCTACTGCGGCTCGTCATTTAAGAATAAGGGCGTGCAGTTGGTGCTAGATGCCGTAGTTGACTACTTACCGAACCCCACCGAGGTCCAACCACAGCCAGAGGTGGATCTGGAAGGGAATGAAACGGGCGGATTTGCGATCGTTGATCCAGAAAAACCATTGCGAGCGCTCGCGTTTAAGATCATGGACGATCGCTTTGGTGCTTTAACCTTCACGCGCCTATACTCTGGTAAATTGTCCAAGGGCGATACCGTACTCAACACCGCTACAGGTAAGACTGAGCGGGTTAGCCGATTGGTTGAGATGCACGCCAATTCACGCGAAGAGATTGACTCGGCTCAAGCGGGTGACATTATTGCGATCGTTGGTATGAAGAACATCCAAACCGGCCATACCATCTGCGATCCCAAAAATCCCGCGACGCTAGAGCCAATGGTCTTCCCAGATCCCGTCATTTCCATTGCTGTCAAACCGAAAGCAAAAGGCGGTGAAGAGAAGATGGCTATGGCACTAACTAAGATGGTGCAAGAAGACCCATCTTTCCATATGGTGACTGATGAGGAGAGCGGCGAGACCATTCTCAAGGGGATGGGTGAACTGCATCTAGATATCAAGGTTGATATCCTCAGACGCACCCACGGGGTAGAGGTGGAAGTGGGTAAACCACAGGTAGCCTACCGCGAGTCGATTACTAAGCGCCTTGAAGACGGCTACATCCACAAGAAGCAGTCTGGTGGTTCCGGTCAGTATGCTCACGTGAAGGGCATTCTGGAACCACTTCCGGAAACTTCGGAAGTGCATT
>DALYIW010000371.1:6355-7244 GCA_031970155.1 Coleofasciculaceae cyanobacterium CTOTU46601
GGTCAATTTGCCAAGATCAACTATGTGATTGAGCCAGGTGAACCAGGCAGTGGCTTCCAGTTTGAGTCAACGGTGACAGGTGGCAACGTGCCCAGAGAGTACTGGCCAGCAGTACAAAAGGGCTTTGTGAGCTGCCTTGACCGAGGCGTATTGGCTGGATTCCCCTGCATGGACTTGAAGTTCACGCTTACAGATGGTGGTTTCCATCCAGTTGACTCGTCGGCGATCGCATTTGAGATCGCTGCACAAGCCGCCTATCGACAGTCCCTTCCTAAAGCTGGGCCTCAGTTGCTTGAACCGATTATGAATGTCGATGTATTCACGCCAGATGATTATATGGGCGATGTTATCGGTGATCTAAACCGTCGCCGTGGCATGATCAAATCTCAGGAAACCGGCCCGACGGGAGTTCGCATCAAGGCAGATGTGCCATTGAGCGAGATGTTTGGCTACATTGGCGACCTACGTACTATGACATCTGGGCGTGGACAATTCTCGATGTCGTTCTCACACTACGCTCCTTGCCCAACTAACGTAGCGGAAGAGGTAATCCGGGAAACTAAAGAGCGCCAAGCTGCTTTGTAGTGCATTGTTGTTAGTTATTTGTTGTTAGTTGTTTGTCTAAGCACTCTCCAACCAATAACTAACAACTGTTGCATCCCACGTACTTTAGTCATGGGACCAGCTAGAGAGAGTACTTTGAGTTGGCTGGTCGGTGTATTAGCGATCGCCACATATAGTAGGGGCGAACGGCCGTTCGCCCTTACAAATGGCGGTTAAAAAGGAAATTTGTATAAATTCTATTGTGATAACTGTTCACTGCTCACTGTTAAGTTGGTATGAGCCTTCGCACATCCCAAATTTCTACTCCCTACTCCCTACTCCCTAC
>DALYIW010000372.1:0-7243 GCA_031970155.1 Coleofasciculaceae cyanobacterium CTOTU46601
GATTTTGGATTTTAGATTTTGGATTTTGGATTGGCTTATCAAGAGACGAGATCGTTTCTTTAGAAGACCAATCCAAAATCGGCAATCCAAAATCCAAAATCGTTTGACCATAGCATCGATGTAGATACCAGTGAGGTAGTTTGCCCAATGAGTGCGACGCGGTAAGGGAGTCCATAGCAGTACATTAAGTTCCTTGCTTTGCTATTAACTCTCATTCATCAGAGAACAGTCGCCTTCTATGTCAATAAAAGTTGGCTCATTATTGACAGAAAGTTGTCGTCTTTTGCCTCGAAACCGCACATGCACCTTACCCTCGCTAATCGGTCCCAAAGACAATTCCTGCACTTGCTCCACAATACCTGCTGCTTTTAGAAAGAAAATTGATCTAAGTCGTGCCAGTTCTAGAAAAACCTTTGATCTATCCTTATACAGAGGATAAAGAGACTGAAGCACGCAATCTTCTACACTAGTGGCAGTATCGTTACCTCTAATTAAGTTTTCAAGCATTTTCCGCTCAGCTATAGCAGGAGTAAAGATTTGAGCATCCTCAAGAATCGGCAGCTTTGGTGGGTCATTGAGTAAAATCCGCTTTGCTTTCAACTGAGCAATATCATCTGCCGAATACAGCCGCTTAGACCCTTTGTAGGGTTGCTCAAGAGTATTACTATCCTTCTTCAGGTATTTTGGTTCCAGCGTGAATGTCCAGATTTTGTAATCCTGTCTTGGTGTCACTTCAACATTCCTGACTTTAACTAGAAATCCGTCATTTTGATAAGCAAACTTGATCGGCTGCGACTGTTCCACATTAGGGCGAAGCGACTGGAGTGCAGCATCATCATGAGCACTTTTAGCAGGAATCTGTATTACCAAGTTGCCATCTGCATTCTGACTAAACGTTTCAATTTCAAAGAAGTGTTCATGCAACATAACCCATTGTCTTGAGGAATAGATGACCGACTCAGAGTCATTGCTACCAGATTCTTGATCAGTCTGTGCTAATTCCAGTTCCCATTGAGAAGTATAGGGCGTTGGGTAGAGTGCAGGAATTTGGTAAACCAACATCGACCCTGGCATGTTTTTTAACTTTTTAGGTATCAAGTCAGTCACTTTTAATGCCAGGGGATTTTTGACTACATCATAGACTGTCTGGGAAAGACAAATCCCTCCTGGTTGTGCTTGAGATTGCAGCCGCGCCGCAATATTGACACCATCACCCATGACATCGGAGCCATTAAAAAACACATCTCCCAAATGAATACCAATTCGATGGGTTAAGATATCTTCCGGGGCACGGTCAAGAGCTGCTTCAGCGAAGATTGATTGAATTTCTTTGGCACAGCCAACAGCTTTGACTGCACTAGGAAAGTACATCAGTAGGGCATCGCCAATAGTTTTAAGTACTTTGCCTTCAAATCGCTGACACAGTTGTTTCATGATTTGAAAGTCCCGACGGAGTAAATCCAGCGTATATTCTTCGTTAGCTGCCATCAGCGCACTATAGCTAACGACATCTGAAAAGACAATGGCGGCAAGAGTGCGATGTCCTCTGAGTTCTGTTGTCTGAATCTTTTCTTCAGTAAACATATGTGATGAACAGTTATGAAGCGTCATTGAGGTACAAAGATCTACTGCATAGAGTTTTTGACCAAGGTACCTATCTCTATTCAAGGCGACTACACCCGACTTAGCAGACACTTCATCCAATCTAGTCAGAAATTTCATCGGATCTTTTCATTATTCTCTACCCCCCACTCCCGACTCAAGGGCTCCCGACTCCCGTGTCACCACGAATCTGGCATCTGAGTAAAGCGATCGCGCAACATATTATGGATGAACCGATAACGCCCACCCACTTGCTTGATGAACCGACTCTCTGCTGCATCAGAGAGGAAATGGGCGTAATTCCAAGGAATCGACCCACTCCAGCACAAAACTAAGCGCAACACAAAATGCTGAATGCAAGCTAAGCCGCCATAACCAATGCCCAGAAACAAACCCAGAGCAACTCCAGAAGCTATTATCCTCAGCGGTTCAACAGCCTGCCTGTCAGCTATCCTCAACAGTGCATAAAGTAGCATTCCAGCAGGCAGACTAATCAAGCTAATAGCGATCGCATTCTTCGCTGATTCTCTAATACCTTGATTAGGTTGATTTCTCGACCTAATTTCATCTTCTTTATTTCTCGCTACAATCAACGCTGTGCTTATACCACTAAGCATCCCAAAAACTAGCCAAAATATCAAAAAGTTAACCTGCCAAGCCATTAATCCCACAATTAACCAAACAATTAAACCAATAATCAGCGCCAAACCCAGTCCAAGCAGCAGCCAATCTTTTTCAGTTTTCCAATAAAAACTTGAAGTTTCAGCAAATTCTATTTGATTTTTAAAGGCAGAAAATAGCCCTCCCACCAGCCCAAAAGCTAAACCACTATTTAGCCCTCCAATGACCGCACCAATCAGTCCACCAGTCAGCAATCCAATTAAACCACAAATTATTTTATATTGTCGCTTTTGTTGAATTGTTTCTAACAAAGATGGCTGCATTTTTTCAAGCCAGAATTCTGTTTCATTCTGCTCTTTTAGAGTGTTAGCTAGCCAAACTAACCAGTGTTTTACATCTTTAGGTGTGTAGCGTTGATGGTTGTGAAACTTTTGCAAGCCGCGTTTTATGTAGGCATCAAATAATTCCTGACAGCATTGTTTCTGATATTCCTGGCGTTTTTTAGGGTCACTGAAGTATCTCCCTAGTCGCTTCAATCCTTGGGGATAGACTAAGGGGATAAGTTTTAACAACAATGGTCTCTTCGCTAACTCTAGCAGCCCTTCTTGGTCATCTTTAATCGGTTGCCACAGGTGCCAACACTCTAGTTGTTTGAGATAATTCTCAATCTGTTTCTCACTCAGGGGTTGTAGACAAACTACCCCCCCTAATGTTTCTAAGATTGCCTCGCCTTCCATGTATTCTTGCTGACGACAGCAGATGACGAGGGGAAATTGACTAGAACGTCCTTCCAGAAACTGATTAATCTTCTGGATACACAACTTTTGTCGAGTTAATCCTAACTCATCTAGACCATCCAACAGTGGCAAGAACTGGCCTGTTTTAATCCATTTACGGGTTAGTGCTTTGGGAATATTGTGGCGGAACTTAAGGTCATTGGCTAGCCAGTTCACGAAGGTTTGTTTATCATTCTTCCAGGCAGAAAGCTCAAACAAGACTGGAATCGGATTTATACTCTGCTGTTGAGCACGTTGAATTAAATCGCTGGCTAATTCTAACAATGTCCTGGTTTTGCCCGATCCCGGCTTACCTAAAATTAGCAGTCTCCCAGCTATGTTCTCTCGATCAAAGACTTCGATCAGTTGTACGCTAGGGTCTAGCTGAGTTTTTGACCCATCGAACAATAAGAGCGATCGCTCAGGTTGCAGGCATTGTTTCAGGGAAACTGAGTTAGAGTCTACCGTTATTGGGTCAGGTTGCCCCACTTCCATAGGGTTTTTCTCGTCCAGCTGAATTAACGGTGGCTCGCACACACAGTCATCTAGCCGCACGTTAACTTCAGTCTCCATCATTTTCAGCAATTCCCGGCGCGATCGCGGTGAGATTGGCTGGGGTGGGTTGTTGGATTGCATGAACGGCAAGAACCGCAGAAAATCAGGAATTGACATTGTTGGAGCAAACCCGCTGTAGCCAACTTAAAGTGAAATAGTATCACTCCTGAGTCCCCTCAAACTCGCCCGTTAACATAGATGTGACCAAAATAAGTCCTGATTTTTTCATCCTTCATCCTTCCCAGTAACCTATTGCTAGAACTATGCGAGAACTATATCCCCCCATCGAACCCTACAATCACGGAACCTTACAAGTTTCCGATTTACACACCCTTTATTTTGAAGAGTCGGGCAATCCAAAAGGTAAGCCAGTTGTGTTGTTGCATGGAGGGCCGGGAGGTGGGAGCATACCCGAATATCGCCAATACTTCGACCCCGTAAAATGGCGAATTGTGATGTTTGACCAACGAGGCTGCGGTAAAAGCACCCCTCATTCGGAACTCGATCAGAACACAACTTGGGATTTAGTCAGCGATATCGAAAAACTCCGAGTGCATTTGGGTATTGAACAGTGGGTAGTGTTTGGGGGAAGTTGGGGCAGTACCCTGTCATTGGCTTACAGTGAAACTCATCCCCAACACTGCCTTGGACTCATCTTACGCGGCATTTTCATGCTGAGGCAAAAAGAAATTCGCTGGTTTTATCAGGAAGGAACTAGCTACATTTTCCCTGATGCTTGGGAGGAATACCTTAAGCCAATTCCAGTTGCTGAACACGATGACCTAGTTTCGGCTTATTACCGACGCTTGACTAGTTCAGATGCTAAAACGCGCCTAGAAGCTGCTCGCGCTTGGTCAATCTGGGAAGCAAGTACCAGCAAACTTTTCCCAGATCCAGACTTAATACAAAAGTTGGGCGAAAGTCACTTTGCTGATGCATTTGCTCGGATTGAGTGCCATTATTTTGTCAACAAAGGCTTTTTTGATTCAGAAGATCAGCTACTAAAAAACGTCGATCGCATTCGCCACATTCCTGGCGTAATTGTGCAGGGTCGCTATGATGTAGTCTGCCCCATGGTATCGGCGTGGGAGTTGCATCGCGCTTGGCCAGAAGCTGAGTTGATGGTCATTCCTGATGCTGGACATTCAATGATGGAACCCGGTATCCGCAGTGCTTTGATTGAAGTAACAGATCAATTTGCAACCTTGTGAAATGGGAGCATCCCATTCTTAACTTTGTAGTATAAGCCAGAGAGCTCACCAAGGAAAGATAATCAAAGCAATTAGTATTACTAATAAAATTAACGGCTAGGATATCTTAGCCTGACCGAGGCTCACACCCCTCAACTAGACTTCAGCTAAATGGCGTAGTCTATTTAATACATAAACTGATGCACAAAAATCAGGTAAAATCTTAGAACTGTAACCTAACTATGACTAAACTAGATTTAGAAAATCTCTCGAATTCTGCTGTTATAGCTATTCCAGGAATTACATACATTACTAATTACATCAATGTCAATGAACAAAATCAACTACTCAATGTTATAGACCAACAAGTATGGTCTCTAGAATCAGTAGAATCGAAAAGAAGGATTCAGCAGCATGGATACAGATATGATTATAAAAATGGTATTCTGGTATCGGCAATTTACTTAGGAGCGTTACCTGATTGGGCGCAAAGCATAGCCAAACGACTTGAGAGCGATCGCATAACAGAAAAAGCTGTTGATCAACTTACTGTCAATGAATACGAACCAGGGCAAGGATTAAGGGGTCATGTTGACTGCGTTACCTGCTTTGGTAATACAATTATTACTCTCAGCTTAGGAAGTTCCTCTGTAATGAAATTTACTCATTCTCACACCAAAGAAAATCGAGAAATTCTGTTATTAGCTGGGAGTTTGCTTGTCTTACAGGGAGAAGCAAGATATATTTGGCAGCACAGCATTAGTGCTTATAAAAAAGATATATATCAGGGCAAAGAATCTGTGAGAACCCGAAGAGTTTCTCTGACGTTTAGAGAAGCCTTATTCCCTCACAAGTGACAACATAATAACTCACTCTACGCATCAAAAGTGTATGGTTTTGTATTATTAGTCATTGACCAGAAAGAACCGTTAAAAACAACAAACAACCAACAACAAACAACCAACAACAAACAACCAACAACAAACAACAAACTTTGATAAATTTCCGACATCAAGCCTACCATGCAGCAAAACGCTACTGGCATGGCACACATCGAACCGCTTCTCCAAGAGAAACCTTAGCACGAGTCCGACCTTACTTTAAATCCATTGGTCTAACTCGAATTGCTAATATTACAGGCTTAGATAAAATTGGTATTCCAGTTACCATTTCTATACGCCCAAATAGTTATAGCGTTGCCACATCCTCTGGTAAAGGAACAACCTTAGAGGCAGCGATAGTTTCAGCAGCAATGGAGTCGATAGAACTTTATTGTGCTGAAACAATTGAGTTACCTGAAATCAACCTTACCTACACTCAACTAGCAGATAATTATCAAGTCATTCCCTTAGAAAATTTGCCGCTACGCGAGAACTCACTTTTTCAGGTAAATCGCTCAGAACAGTGGTGTTTAGGCTGGGATATTGTTAATCAAAAAGAGGTGGCTGTTCCGGTTCAGATAGTTTCGATGAACTACCATAGATTTTGCTATAAAGATTTGACAAATCTAGGCTCATTCGAGATGGGTTCTAATGGTTTAGCCTCTGGTAACCATTTTTTAGAAGCCGTCAGTTCAGCCTTGTTTGAACTGATTGAACGAGATGCCATTTCTTGTCACCTCGAAGCTTTTATGAAAGGATACGGGATGCCAGAATACCAGATGCCGAGAGTGTGTCTAGAAACAATTGAGTATCCTATGGTATTAGAATTATTGGCGAAATTTGAAGCAGCACAGATCGTTCCAATTTTGTTTGACTGTACAGTCGATACTGAAGTACCTGTATATCGAGTACAAATTTACGACCCCAGTGGACACACACCTAGCAGTCATGGTTACGGCGCTCATCTAGACCCAGAAGTCGCTATGATACGAGCATTAACTGAGGCAGCTCAAACCCGCGCAATCCTAATTTCAGGAGCTAGAGATGACATCTTTCATCAATACTATACCACTCTGAGATTGCAAAAAAATAGTGGTTCTGAAGCATATATTATTGAATCCAATCCTTCAACTATAGATGCTAGAGTTCGGAAATCACAAGCTACTTCCACGTTTGAGGAAGATATTGAAATTATCTTAGAAAAATTGAAGCAGGCTGGTCTAAATCAGGTGATTGTATTTGATTTGAGTCCGCCAGAATGGGATATCTCTATAGTTAGGGTAATTGTGCCAAGGTTAGAAGCATCTTTTCATACCAACTATAATCCGAAACAGCGTGCGATCGCATTTGCGGAAAGTCAGCTATCGAGTGTGGTTAAACCCAAGGCTGGCAGTATTCGTGCAGCCGATACTCACCGCCCAGCTGGAGGTACATTTTAAAAGTCAGGAATCAATAGTTAGGAATTAGAATTAAAAGGTTAGAGAGTAATACTTGAGACATTCATCTTACTAAACTTTTCTATTTTCTTCTCATTCTTTTCTCCTAACTTCTAATCTAAAAATAGGGAGTAGGGAGTAGGGAGTAGGGAGTAGGGAGTAGGGAGTAGGGGAAGAGAATT
>DALYIW010000373.1:0-7243 GCA_031970155.1 Coleofasciculaceae cyanobacterium CTOTU46601
TCTTTACGGTCAAGCCGCTTTCAGCTCCGCTTCAGCAAGCCTTGAAAGATAAAGGGCATAACCCTGGTACTATCGATGGTGTCTATGGTTTAGGTACAAAAGCCGCCGTCCGAGCCTTTCAGAGAGCCAATGGTTTAGAAGCTGATGGAGTAGTGGGTCAGAAAACCTGGAAGGCTTTAGGCTTAAGCTGAGAAGCGTCGTTAGGGACTTCGCTATGCTAGGGAGTGTGGGAGTTTCAAGTTTCGAGTGTTAAGTTTTGAGTTCTGAGTTTCTAGTTTTGAGTTAAAGTCCTCAATTCCCCCACTCCCGACTCCCCACTCCCGACTCCCGACTCCCTATGTTTAGATACACGACAGCTTACCTACAACCAACTCGCTGAAGATGAAAGCTTTTTGGGTTCGGTGCAAACAAGCACTTAAGGTGTTTTTCTGGGGAGGGCAGATTTTCACTGGAGCATTGTTCTTGGCGATCGCTCCTGAAGTCCTTGCTATTGTCAAAGAACCCTCACAAGATCCACTTTTCCTGGCACAACGCACGACAGATATTCCGCTGAGTATTCGTGAGTTATTTGGCAGCAAAAAAGCACCAGGGGCGATCGCGATCGGCGTAGCTGAAGGTAATATGACCTCAACTGGACAACCTACAGACATCTACTCAGGACACACCGATCCCGGCAACTATGTCCCCTTTAGCTGAGAGATATAGGGGATTGAGAAAGATACAAGATAACCAGAGAACTATCATGCGGCTGAGGAAAAAGTCTGATTTACGCCTGGATGCTTTGACCAATGACTCCACCCATTTACCACCTGCTTCTCCTGCCCATGATTGCCTTCCACCTCAAGAAGATAGTCAAGATTTGTTGCTCACTGAAAGTGAATTAGTACCGTTAATCCCTGAGCAAGTACCAAATGAACTTAAGAATAAACTCAAGCCCAGTTGTATGATTGGGCTTACTGTATTTTTAGTGCTAGGACTAGGTGCTTTTGTTCTATCTTTACCGTCGTTTGTCAGTTGCGGTTCTAGTGCTAAGCGAGCCGAAGCTAAACAAAATGTTGGCGCAATGAACAGAGCGCAACAAGCTTACTACTTAGACAATAAGGCTTTTTCCAAATCTCTTGAAAGCTTGGATATAGGCATCTCGACTCAGACAACAAACTACGAATATTCAACCCGTGCCACAAAAAATGCTGCTTTCAGTTATGGGATATCTCGCAAGAAAGATATCAAGAGCTATGTGGGTGGTGTCTTTTTAGTACCCACTACTAATCTTGATTCCAAAGCAGACAAAGATGAAATAAAAACTGTAGATATCCTGTGTGAGGCGACTTCTAATGGTAATACTCAACCTGCTACTCCAATCCTGCTTCATAGTGTTCCCACTTGTGGTTCTGGCACTAAGGATATACGCAGGAAGTAAAGATGCAACTGATTTTCTCAAAGAGAATACTCCGTTATTGGCGTCCTTTACCTGTAATTCTTTGCTTCAGCTTGCTGGGTGTTAGTGCTGTCAGTGTAGGGGCGGTGGTTAATGGTATGGATGTTCCAACCTTTATCGCGAGTCTAAATACAAAAACGGTGACAGTTGCTGACTTGCAGCAGGGGAAGTTGAAGCCAGTGGTTTTGATAGATGTGCGATCGCCTGAAGAATACGCTGAAGATCACATCCCTCAAAGTTTACTTGTACCCCTAACTGATATTGAAGCTGGTTTCGGCGTGAAGCGTATTCGTGCTGTTGCTCAAGAGCAAGCCAAGTCCGCTCAAACTCAGCCAACTGTGGTGCTTTATTGTACATCTGGTATGCGTTCCGTTAAGGCATACCAGCGATTAGAAAAAACTGGGCTAAATATTGTCGTATTAAGTGGGGGAATCAAAGCATGGCGAAAGGTGGTGCCCGCTCAATCGGCTTCAAACACCGTGAGTTTTAATTATTAATTCAAATCCCCGACTCCCGACTCCCTCATTGTCAAATTAGGTCTAATTAAAAAGTGCTAGGTTCCAAAAAACTGTAGGGGCAATCCGCAAGTGGATTACCCCTACTACAAATTGAGACGCACTTCATGTTTTACGGATTGCCAGGAATTTGTTTTACAATGCCAAGCAATTGTTGAGGTTCAGCTATGGGTAGCTTCGGTGCAGTGAAAGTGCTAGAGAATACCTGCGATGCTGGCTGTTGTGCAACTACTGGTAACGCTTTGTGAATCTGATTTGCTACTGCATTTGTCGTTACATCATAAGTCTGAGTGACTAGCTTAGGATATAGACCAATCCCGATAATCGGCACTAACAAGCAAGCGGTGATAAAGATTTCACGAGGCTTGGCATCTCCCTTGTATTTCTCGATAACCAGTCCGGAATTGTTGTTTCCGTAGAATACCCGACGCAGCATTGAGAGTAGATAAATCGGGGTCAGAATTAATCCTACTGCTGCTAACAGGACGATCGCTACTTTGAAAATTGAGCTGTAAGCATCACTTGTCGTCACACCTAGGAATATTGACAACTCTCCGACAAAGCCACTCATTCCAGGCAAAGCTAGAGAAGCCATCGAACCTGCGGTGAAAAGGGCAAAAACCTTGGGCATCTCTTTGGCCATTCCACCCATTTTGTCCATGTCTAGGGTGTGAATGCGATCGTAAGTAACACCGGAAAGGAAGAATAACGCTGCGGCAATCAACCCGTGAGAAATCATCTGAAGCATCGCACCGTTCATTCCTAAGGATGTGAACGAGGCAATACCAATCAGGACAAAACCCATGTGGGAAATTGAAGAGTAAGCCAACCGCCGTTTGAGATTCTCCTGAGCAAAAGCCGTCATCGCACCATATACAATGTTGACTACACCCAACATCGCCAGCACTGGAGCAAAGTGAATATGGGCATTAGGCAGCATTTCCACGTTCATCCGAATCAGCCCATATCCGCCCATTTTCAGCAATACCCCAGCTAAAATCATCGAGACAGGAGCAGAAGCTTCACCGTGGGCATCAGGCAACCAGGTATGTAGGGGGAAAATTGGCAGTTTCACACCGTAAGCAATCAAGAAGCCTGCATACAAAAGCATCTCCAAGGCAATGGGGTAATGCTTTTGGGCTAGTTGTTGCATATCAAAGGTAACGGTATCGCCGTAGAAAGCCATCGCTAAGGCCGCGACTAGAATGAATACCGATCCTGCTGCTGTATAAAGAATAAATTTGGTTGCTGCATAGAGGCGCTTTTGACCTCCCCAGATAGAAATTAGTAGATACACTGGCACCAACTCCAGTTCCCACATTAGGAAAAATAAGAGTAAATCCTGAGCAGCAAACACTCCTATCTGGGCGCTATACATCACCAGCATCAAGGCGTAAAACAGACGAGGTTTGTGATTAACTTTCCAAGCTGCCAAGATTGCCAAAGTAGTCACTAAGGCAGTTAAGACAATCAGTGGCATCGATAGACCATCGACTGCTAATGACCAATTCAGACCAAGTTGCGGTATCCAAGGATACGTTTCAACAAGCTGTAATGTTGAATGTTGTAAATCGTAGTTCCGCCAAAAGGCGTAAATTGTCAAGGCAAAATCTACTAAGCCAACCCCAAGGGCGTACAAGCGGACAGTTTTACCCTCTTTATCGGGTAGCACAGGAATTGCCAGGGAAGCCAGTAAGGGCAGCAGAATGATAGTAGTTAGCCAGGGAAATTGAGTACTAATCATTACTGAGAATTTATACCTATCCTTAACTGTTATCCATTGTATTAAGTTAAGTAAAGTTTTGAGAAGGGTAAGTAATGAAGGAAATCAAATCTTCACAATAGAGGAAAATAAATGATTACTAAAAAAACGGAGTAGGGAATAGGACAACGTCTTACCCGACTCCCTACTGCCTACTCCCTACTCCCTATTTCCAAGACAGGCTCAGGTTTCAGTAGAGCTTCTGGCTCCTTGTGAATCGATAGAGAGCGATCGCACTTCAGATAAAATTCCCTGCTCTTTCCAAGCATCTGCCATTGCCGCCGCAACTGCCTCTGCTTGTTCACCACTGGCTAAAGCTAACAGAGTAGGGCCCGCACCACTAATCACCATCCCATAAGCTCCAGTAGTCAATGCGGCTGACTGCACAGCCTCGTAGCCGGGGATTAACGCCTGCCGATAAGGCTGATGCAAGCGATCCTGGAGAGCAGATCGTAACCAGTCACCTCGTCCTGTTTCTAGCGCTCGTAATAGTAAACCTAGATGGGCAACGTTAAAAATAGCATCAGCACGGCTGATTTCAGTAGGAAGGACACTCCGGGCTTGCTGGGTAGAAAGTTCAAAATCGGGAATGGCAACCACTGGGACAATCTCTCCATGCCAGGGAATCTCGCAAATTTCCCAGGCTTTCAAAATCTCCTCACCCGTGGCAGCAAGACGACATCCTCCTAGTAAGGCTGGTACTACATTATCTGGGTGTCCTTCAAGAGTAATCGCCAACTTCATCAACTCGATTTGATTGAGAGGTTCCCCTGTCAGCTGATTAGCGCCAACTAATCCACCCACAATGGCTGTTGCCGAACTACCCAAGCCTCTTGCTAGGGGTACACCCAGCTGAATGTCGATTTGCACAGGTGGCAGTGTCTGACCCAACAACTGGTATAACTTTACAAAAGATTGGTAAACGAGATTTTGGTCATCTGTAATTACTCGTTCTTGCTCAGCACCTGTGACGGTAATTACAGGGGCAGTCTGGGGAAGGGTTCCTGCTGGTTTTTCAGCCGTTAGATCGAGGCGAATAAATTTGAACTGGTTATACAGTGTCAATGCTGCCCCAATGCAGTCAAATCCTGGCCCCAGGTTAGCAGTCGTAGCGGGGACAGTAACAGTGACGGTAGAGACAGGGGACATAATTGATTCCAATACGTGTTTTAGAGGTCAGTATAGAGTTTTCTTTGGATGTCTACTCTAAGTTGCGATCGCGCTTTGCTGATGCCGTTAGCGACGTAAGAAGCGTCGGCTTGACGCTAGACAAGCGCCAAGAAATATCGAAAAAGCGATCGCCCTCGCTTCAGCTATCATCAGCAGTTACAGTTAGCTGCTGTACCACTGAGCCTAGCCTCATCTCCAGCCCACCAGTAAGTGCGAACATTTTGCAATAAGTAACCGATATGAGCAAATCAAAACATTCATCAAAAGACAATTCCACTTCTACTGACCACATCGCGGAAGCAGAAGAGCACAAGACTAAGCAAGCTGCTAAAAAAGCGATGACTCAGATTGCGAATGAGATGGCACCTGAAACCCTTGTGGTGGATAATCCGCCACCCAAGCCTAATTATCCCCAGTATCGGGTAAAACCGGGAGAGGCGATCGCTTTAGCTGATATCGATCCAAACACCTCTGAACACTACCAAAAAAAGAAAGACGTTACAACAGAACTGGAAAAGCAAAACCAGCGCCTTCAGAATCTTCAAGAACGTTTATATGCCGAGAATCAGCGCAGCCTTCTAGTTGTCCTGCAAGCAACCGATACTGGCGGCAAGGATGGCACCATCAAACATGTATTTGGCGGCGTTAATCCTCAGGGTTGCCAAGTTTGGTCATTCAAAACCCCCAGTACTGAGGAAGCCAGCCACGATTTTCTCTGGCGCTATCACCAGCGAGCACCACAGCGCGGGATGATTACAATTTTCAACCGATCACACTACGAAGACGTGTTAATTGTGCGAGTGAAAAAGTTAGTATCCGAAGATGTTTGGCGAGAGCGATATCACGTCATCAATGAGTTTGAGAAGATGCTTACTCTCAATAAAATCTCAGTGATTAAGTTTTTTCTACACATTTCCAAAGACGAACAAAAACGACGCTTGCAAAGTCGGCTGGAAAATCCAGATAAGCACTGGAAATTCTCCAGTAACGATCTTAAAGAGCGTCTACTTTGGGATGACTATCACGAGGCTTTTCAGGATGCGATTAATAACTGCTCGACCACCTATGCTCCCTGGTACGTGGTGCCTGCAAATAAAAAATGGTACCGAAACTTGGTCATTGCTCGGACAATTGCAGATACTCTAGAGGCAATGAATCCTCAATATCCATCATCAAAAGAGAACCTAGAAAACGTAGCTATTCCTGATTGATGTAACAGATTAAATTCCTGTTGATTGTTGGTTGTTGACCTGAAATCTTTGTACTTTAGTCGAGAGATAAGCTTAATTTAAAAAGTATAATAATAAATTAAATATATACAAGAAGACTCAAAAATAACTATATGTTTTATCGGTTAGCTTTGTATTAAATTAATGAGCTTTATTGTTGGGTTTGTTAGTACTTAGTATGCTAAATCGATTGCCACTTTACGGGCACAGTGTCAAGAAATATGAGGAAAATACTTTCGATAAGGAACTAACGCATGAGGGCAGAGGAATCTAGGGCAACAGCTGAGACTTTGTTTGTTGGGGGCGGCGAGTTGGGGGCGTTGCTGCGATCGCACGATTGGTCGAAAACGCCATTAGGCGCTGTTGAAACTTGGTCAGACGACCTGAAAACGGTGGTGCAGATCCTATTGACTGAACTCGATCAAGGGAAGCCACCCGAAAAGACGCAGCTAGACTCTAACCTGCTACACGATGGTTCTGCCTCAGCAGCCTTACACCAAGCCAATCAACTCAATGCGTTCCGAGTCAAACTTGCTGATGCTCTCCGGTGGCTCACCGATGCTTCAGAGATACAAGCGATCGCCGCTCGCATTTTGGGTGAGTCTTTGGGGGCAACTCGTGTCATTTACATCGAAGTGGTGTCGGGTGGTGAGGAGGTAATCGTTGATCGAAACTACACGAACGAGGTGGCCCAGTTGAGTGGGCGATACCGTTTGGAAGACTACCGACGCAACCTCACCATTAGACCTCTTGCAAAAGTCGCGGCTGGGGTACTATGAGGACTGAAATTATGCGATCGCGGACTAGGAGAGTTGCGATCGCTGGCTCCATTCATAAATAAACCTTATGAGATACGAGCAAGTTAAACATCTAAAGCCAGCAGACTTTAAACGGTTCTGGGGTGTCAAACCAGAGACTTTTGAGAAAATGGTGGAAGTAGTGACGCTACACAACCAAAAAAAAAGAAAACTGGAAGACCTGGAAAAGTCAGTCTAGAAGACCAAGTCTTAATGACTTTAGAGTATTGGCGTGAATATCGCACTTATTTTCATATAGGGCAATCTTGGGGAGTAACCGAATCTACAGCTTGGTCGTTTTATTCGGAAAATAGAAAATATTATCAGTCAAT
>DALYIW010000374.1:0-7216 GCA_031970155.1 Coleofasciculaceae cyanobacterium CTOTU46601
TGCGAAAGTCCCCTCTTGGTAGTCGAAGGGGAAAGAAACAGAAACCTAAATCGTGTTAGCGCAGCGAGGCGTTAGCCTGGTTTGGGAATCCCCGTCGTTCTACGGCGGGGAGGATGTCAATTCAGAAGAATTTGAAAACACGCCTTAGGCTGCTAATTCTTGCACTAAAACGTAAGGTTGTACGATTAGCGCTTGGAAGCGCTTACTATGGTCTGTGTTCCACTCTACTAATTGTTCAGCGAAAGGCTTGTGCAGCAATTGCTCACTAATCCAGTGTTGTACCGAAACGATATCATCTTGAGCGATCGCTACTCCCACATCGAGCAAATCTAGCTCTTGAGTGACAACCAAAACTACATCTCGCTGGATATGGGGTTTGAGCCAATCCAACTCGGCTTCATCAAGGCTTTGTGCTAATTCTGCTCTAAAATCCTGCATTGTCTGGACATTGCTTTTTGGTTACGACTTATTGTACCTGGATGGAATTCTAGAACATTGACTCCTGTGCACGTCCAAAGGCAAGAATGTGTTTTGCAATTACCTCCGGTTGCTCAAATTGAGGGGCGTGACCGCAGCCTTTGATTTGATGCAAAATAGAATGAGCGATCGCTTTATTAAACTTCTCCCCATCACCCTTAGCCAAAAAATTATCTAACTCTCCCCACAAAATCAGCGTGGGCTTGTCAATTTGAGCAATCTGCTCTTCAGTTAAGCTGTAACCACCCGTTTTCGTAAAAGCAAGAATCGATTCATACCAACCTGGCATTTCTAAAGGCAGTATCGTACACAACAGAGCATCGAGATACGCAGCGTCCCGATTACGCTCTGCTTTAGCATTTGCCAAAGTTTGAAGTTTCAGAAAACGCCACCATTCCACCGCTAAAAAGTCAATGGGAGGAAACAAAAATTGACCTATCGGAAAGCTTCCGGAGTAACCAACGCTGTTAATCAAAACCAGCTGCTTGACACAGTTTGGGTAAGTCAGGGTAAAGTCGATCGCACTTGCTCCTCCCATTGAAGCTCCAACTAGAATCACTGGCTGATTAATCAGAGTCTTCCAGAAGCTGTAGAGATGCTGCTTGATTGCCAATGGACTAAATGGAGTTCCCATCACCCGCTCTGTAAAGCCAAACCCTAACAAATCAACCGCCCAAGTCTCGTTATGAACAGCAAGCAACGGTATCAGGCGAAAGAACTCTAGAACAGAACTATCAAAACCGTGGAGCAGGAGAATCGGTGTCCCGCCAGTGCCTTGATGGATGTAGCTTGTCGCCACGGGTTGCTTGCTTAGGGGTGTTGCAATGCTCTGACACTTGAGGCTCTTGATAAGAGCAATGCAGGTAGAGTCCCTGAGCTGAGCAACAGATAGCCGGAGAAAATCAGCAAACATTGTCTTTCATAAGATGTGTGTAATTTTCGGTCAAAATACATTTTGTCTGCAAAACTTCAATGTATAAATGTTTCACTCTGGTGTACCACTGTAGACAATACAAAATAAATCTTACTGTTTGCTATTAATTTAACTGCTTTGGCTTAATAGACTAGAGAGCCTTTAAGTAGTAGACATAATTAAGCCAAAGTTGAGGCAAAAAAGCTATAGACTACATCCCGCTGGGCGATCGCCAAGCTGCGAAGAGAACTAATGCAGATAACGCTCCAATAACCCAATCATCACCGCTGGTTGTTCTAGATGTGGCAATATCCCAGTCTCTGCAATCACCTGAAAATCTTTAATCGCTTCTGGATTCAAACGTGCTAAACGCTTCCCGATATCTAAGCGAGTAAACTGTGCTTCTTCTCCCCAAAATATGACCGTTGGTACAGTTAATTGGTCGATATACAGCGGCAAATCAAAGTAAAGGTCACCCCTTAAGAAAGCTAGCGCGGCATATTCTGCATTGGGTTGTTGTGCTGACGCCAAATAAGCCTCTACCATTTCCTCCGTTACTCGCTCAGATTTAGCGAAGAGAAACTGCACCAGAAAATTACGCACAGCCACATCATTAGTCGCTCCTAAGCTATAAATCAGGCTGTTTAAAAAAGGTATTCTGACTAGATTAAGAGGTAATCTCCGTCCAGCACTTTGTCCAAAATCATCAAACCCTGAGGGACATACAAGAAACAGCGTCTTAAACAATTCCGGACGCTCGATGGCAAGGCGGACAGTCAAAGCACCTGTGAAAGAAGACGCTACCACGGTTACTGGAGTATCAGCTACCTCTAAGAGAAACTGGGCTAGTGTCGTCAGATAGTCACTCACCTGGTAATCCCGGATGGGGTGAGCAGATTGTCCCCAACCAATCAAGTCGGGAGCAATGACTCGGTGAGTGGTGGCAAATGCAGGATATACCTTAGACCACTCGTAAGCTGAAGCGCCGCCGCCAAAGTTATGCAAGAAGACTAGCGGGGGTAAATCTTCCTCTTTTGTGGTTGCGATCGCCCAAGGTGAGGCAACTGGGGTATAGTACACCATCGAACCTAAGGAGGTATTAACGACCTTTTGTCCAAAACCAGGGGGTTGAAACTGGAGCATTAATTTGGTTTAGCTCTCTTAAATCGCGACTTTCTTATCGTCTTTTGAAACTGATATCTTGACAACTTTTCGGCTTTTAGGAGCGCGTCATGTTTGTACTCCAGTAGATATTTCAAGCCGTTCTTGTATCTATTTTGACGCCCGAAACGACACGATAACAAGCTTTTGACTGTCAGTGGTTAGTAAATCCTAAATCTTTCTGTAACTGAACTAAACAATACAACTAACAACCAAAAATCAGCTTAACCACTACCGTCTTCTATCGAAAGACGTAATCTTTGTCTTTCCTTAAAGCTCTCTGAAAAGAAAAAGCCATAGACTAAAAGAGTTGATGAAGTGCTTGCGCTTTTAGAGCCAAATCTTGGAAATTTGTCAATAATTAAGGCAGATCTTTGGGAACGACAAAGACTTAAAAGTTTTTGTCACCCCTCGGGTTGAGGGTGTATTAGCAATTAAGCAAAAGCCAAATATTTAGCAAACCCTTTTTCAAGCAACGCCTGTAGGCATTTTGAACTCAGATATCTACGGGTGTACCTAATTTGTCGTACTATTATGTAAATTCTTGTAAATGTGTTGAGTTGTTAACAATTAGCTGACCAAGTACTCTTGTCTATGCAAACACTTGTAGCTCGTAGCTCTCAGTCATTCCGTCAAACCCATCGAACACCCCTCAAACTCGTTGTTCTGGGAGATAGCATTATCTATGGATTTGGTGACCCAGAAGGAGGTGGCTGGGTAGAGCGACTGCGACGCCAGTGGATGTCGCCAGACAGTCCCGGTCATGTTCTCTACAATCTAGGCATCCGGGGTGATGGAGTCAAGCAAGTGCAAGAGCGCGTTGAGCAGGAGTTTCGCAATCGTGGAGAACTCAAGAATCGCGTACCCGATGCCATTATCCTTTCTGTGGGAGTCAATGATTCAGCGCGTCTGGGTCGTCCCAATGGGCGAAATTTTCTAGATTTTGATAATTTTCAGAAGGAATTGGCGAATCTTCTAGACCAAGCACAGGGGTTGTGCCCAGTGCTGTTTGTGGGCATGGTGCCTGTGAATGAGGCAAAGATGCCGTTTCTAGATTGTTTTTACTACAACCATGCTGACCAGTACCGCTACAAAGAAGCGACTCGCGTTGCTTGTATGAGGCGTCAAATTCCTTACCTGGATATCTTTGATACGTGGATGGAACGTGGTACTGATTGGTTGCACGATCGCCTATGTTCAGATGGTCTCCATCCCAATGTGGCTGGCTACCAAGCCTTACTACAAGACGTCACCAACTGGGACGCTTTAACCCAACTGACCTACCCAAACTTATCGGCAGCCTAAACTATCTCGTGTCGAGACACCCGTCACTGGATTAACGCCACTGGCTCGATCGCACAGGAGTGATACTTGATAACGGTCGATAATGGCATCGGTAAAATCAGCGCCTGCGATCGCCGCATCATAGAAACGCGATCGCGTCAGTATTGCTTCCGTAAAGATGGCGTTGGTCAAATTGGCATTATCTAACGTCACTCGATCTACCAAAGCGCCTGTAAGATTCGCTCCTTCTAAATTGGCTCCCAACAGTACTCCCTTGGTGAAGATAGCATTGCTCAAGTTAGCTCCCTGAAAATTGGTGCCCCGCATCTCAGCTGCCACAAAAACACCCCCCACTAAATCACCATTCGAGAAATCACGATTAGTTAAGTTGGTATTGCTGTAGTTAATCGTGTTGTCCTGAGCATAGACAGGAGTTGCGCTTAATATTACCCACAGCCATGCCAAACCAAGAGCGAAAATTAATCTGATTAAATTTCGCACAACAGTTTTAATCTCTTGCTCACGAATGCTAGGCTGCTGCCTGAGACTTGCGCTCTCTTTTGTAGCCAAATCTGGAGTTGCTTCACCTTTTGTCCCTAAAACTTCTTTTCTAGCCAATCTTCACCTACTCTAATCGTCAAGTCAGACTCCAGTTCGCCAGTAGAAGATGCTTCTACTTTACCGACTCCTAGCACTTTTTTGACCGTATCCGCTGCTTGCAAGTCACCTTGCTGAACAATGATCTGAGTCTGGCGCTGTTGGTCTGACCAATCTTTGACAATATAAACATTATGAAAGTTTTTCTCGGCTAAATACCGAGCAACCCGGCGACTGACTTGTGGATCGCCCGTGGCATTTTGAATGGCAATCCGGACGCGATCGGGTGAACTACTGGTCTCTAGTGCACTCCATCCAGGCTTTTGCTGGAAGTATTCACGCATTACTCGGTCTCGCCCTACTGAGTCAATCAGCCAATAGCTACCCAGGTATTCTTTTTGATTACTAAATCGACCTGGTAATAATACCATCTTGAATGCCTCTTGGTCAAGCTTAAGACCAAAACCCACGAGTGCTAGCATTTCTTCCAAGCTGAGGTTGGTGTCAACATACTGCTGCATTACTCGAATCGCTTGTGGCAGACGCGGCAAAACAGTTGGGTTAACTAGACGCTGGCGCAGTGCCTTAAGGAGTGCCTGCTGCCGTTGTACTCGACCAAGATCTCCATGCTGATCTTTGCGGAACCGAGCAAACTGTTCTGCCCGCTCTCCATTCAAAGTTTGCCATCCTTGGTCTAAATCAATATTCAAATTCTGAGTGACATCTACATATTTCATGGGGTACGGTACAAAGACCTCCACACCACCTACAAGGTCTACCAATTCCTTAAAGGCATCAGTAGTGATGCGAACATACCTATCAATCGGCACATTATTCAAGGTGTTGCTAACAACTCGTGCGGATAAAGCAGGTCCCCCCTCAACATTTGCATCATTAATTTTGGCAATTCCGATCCCCGGAATATCCACTTGAGTATCCCGTGGAATTGAGAGCATCCTTACAGTTTTGTCGGCGGGATCGACTTGCAAGAGTAGCATCGTATCACTACGACCGTTAAAGACTTCACCAGAAGTTTTTGGGACATCTGGTACTCGGTCTATCCCCATAACCAGGATATTAACGGGTCTGGCGATGTCGTACTGAAAACCTCGACGCCACAATTCTCCTTTGGAACCTGTCCCTTGTGTCAGAGGTGCGATGAACGGCGACAACGGCGTCACCAGTGCCAGCGTTGCCCCTAACGCCGCAGAAATCGTTGCAGTCAGGATAAAAGCTGCGCTCCAGAAAAACCACCGAAAGTAAGGGCGACCTCCTGAGTTGCCTCCATTTGAGTCGGGGGGTGACACACTAGCCTGTGCAGCCTCCGGCGGCGGTTGCGGTGGTGAACCAGCAGCATCCTCAACAACATGAGTATCGAAATTGGCCTGAGAATTGCTAGAACCATTGGACGATTGTCCCAAGCTCGTTGGGGACTGCTCTATACCTTCTTTCACCCTCACCTCACCGCAATAACTGAAGCTTATGCTTACAGTTTTATCTTCTGAAATCTCATGCAGATTATAACCTCAGCTAGCTGGAAAATAGGGAGTCGGGAGTTGGGAGTCGGGAGTTGGGGAAGAGAGATTTTTATTTTTGCTGGATATTCCATCAAAATAATTGCCGCCAAGGAAACGCTGAAATTAGGAAAGGCGAAGTTAGGATGTAGCAGAAAATGAAGTGGCGCTGCAAGCAATGAGTAAATCCTTAATACCTGTGATTCTTGCCGGTGGCAAAGGCGAACGTTTTTGGCCTTTGAGTCGTAAGCACCGACCTAAGCAGTTTTTATGTTTAGATGGAAGCGGTAAGAGTCTGTTACAAGCAACAGCTGATCGACTGACGAAGCTAACAGGGAACGAGGAGAATCTGTGGGTAGTGACCGCAGCCCACATGGCTGAGGGTGTCCGAGAACACCTGCCCCAGCTGGCCGAAGAGACGTTATTGTTAGAGCCAGAGGGACGGGACACGGCACCAGCAGTTGCTTGGTCAACCCTTGAGATTGCACGCAAGTATGGGGAAGATGCTGTTGTGGGCTTTTTTCCAGCTGACCCGTGGATTGATGATCAACTAGCTTTTCAACAAACTATCGAGGCGGCTACCCAGATGGCGTTAGCTGAGGCGTCTATTGTCACGCTGGGCATTACTCCGAGTTATCCATCCACGGGTTATGGATATATTGAACAAGGCGAACAAGCAGGCACCTTTGAAGGGTTCCCGGTTTACAAAGTCAGCCGATTTACAGAAAAACCTGACCGTCAGACGGCTGAGGCTTTTTTGGCTACGGGTCGATTTAGCTGGAACAGTGGGATATTTATTTTCCGGGCTGGGGTGGTTTTAGAGGAACTCCGTATCCATGCACCAGAAATTATTAATCCCTTAGAGGAACATGGTGTAGCTGCTTATCCTCAGCTTCCGAAGAAGAGTATCGACTATGCCTTGATGGAGAAGACACAGCTGACTTATGTCATACCCGCATCTTTTGGGTGGGACGATTTGGGAGATTGGAATGCCCTTGAGCGTCTGCTAAAGGGAGATGCTGCCAATGTAGAATTGGCTCGTCATGTGGGGATGGATACTCAAGGAGCGATTCTTCATGCTAGTGGTGAGGATGAGGTGATTGTCACGATTGGTCTGGAAGATGTTGTGGTTGTGCGCGATCGCAATGTCACATTAATCGTCAAAAAAGACCGAACACAGGAGATTAAGCAGGTCATCAAAGCACTCCAAGATGACCCAAAGTTGAAAGAATTGCTCTAAGCGATTCGGATGAACAAACGGTGAGCGATG
>DALYIW010000375.1:0-1066 GCA_031970155.1 Coleofasciculaceae cyanobacterium CTOTU46601
AAGCCGGAGGTATGGGCAAGCTGGGTACACCAAGCCGCACAAAGAAGCTCTTTGGAGTCCCAGCTATGCAAGCTATATCAGTTGGCGGCGCACCACTGGAAGTCTTGAAAGAATACATCAGGAATCAAGAAAAGCCGTCCTTCTTATGACGGGGCTTGAATCCCATTATTTCCGGTCAGTAGTCAAAAAACAACTAACTACTGACTACTGACTACTGAGAAAAAACCAACTCCTAAAATAGGGACTTGATTTTTGGATGACTCCTAGGGAAGTGATAGTTCTCCAACAGCTGTTCGCCATTCATTGTTGCCGCAGGTACTGCTGGTTCCATAGGCGTACTGACTGAAGATCCATGCTCTCCCTGTGGAGGGATCCCAAGAAATGCCATTGTAGTCACCCCATCGGTTTCTGGGTGGATCGGCACTGTCCAGCTTGACGTAGCAGCCCTGACCAGCACGGAGCTGGGCACTACCTTGCCAGCTAGTCTCAGTGCTGCGGCGAGCGGTGTGACGGATGCTGGCATACTCAGTACTTGAAGACCGATTGAATACCAGCCAAGCGTTGTTATTGGCGTCTGCCGTAATAGCCGGATAGGAATAGAAAAAGCCAGAGGCTCCAAAATTGTCTTGATCTAGCAGGGTGCCGGAGGTAGGGTTGAGCTTGTAAGTACGCAAGCAGGAGCGCGTCGCCGAATCTCCACTCCAGGTGCAGCTGGTGGAACCTGTAGCCCACAATGCTCCTCCTCTCCAGACAGCATTCAACAGACGTGCGTCCCCAGTATCAATTCTGGTGCTACTCCCCGGTTGCTGTGCATCGGGCGGAGCCGAGTAGGAATTCACACTAATAGTGTTTGTTCGTGTCAGAGTGGGTTCTGGGTTAGAGTTAGAGGAGTTAGTAGCCCGCCACAAGGTGAGCTGACTGCCGCTACCAGAACTCACGGTGTTGATGAGATAATCGCTGTTGCTGCCGTAGTAGCTATGAGCTGGCTGGATTGTAAATGCCTTGCTGTCATTGGCGTTTCGCAAGTCCCAGATATCCCACCAGCTGAGACCAGGACAAGTGGTGT
>DALYIW010000375.1:1076-7155 GCA_031970155.1 Coleofasciculaceae cyanobacterium CTOTU46601
GCGCAGTTTCGAGTACTGGAAGGAAGAAGGACTGGTGAAAGGCGAAAACATGTTGGCGCTGATAATGATGGCGTTATTATTGTTTCCGAGCTTCGCATAGTCAGCCCAGTTACTTGTATTAGTAGAGCCATTAACCTTAGCATCAAGAGACCAGTTGCACCAGTTCCCTGAAGCTGTGTTATTGTCGGATACTGAGATGAGGAAGCGGGAGAATTGATCGCTATTCCTTTTTGCCAGCGCCAAGAGGATAAACCGCCCACTATCTCTGTCGTAGATTACCCAAGGATCGAAGACACTGATGTTACTTTGATCTTGAGGAAGAACATTAGAGAACCATGAGGCTAGAGAGCTGTCCAGTAGCTGCCCTCCAGTCTTGTTGTAAATCCGAAACTTGCGGTTCACAGCTACAACCAGGTCACTCGGTCCCGTAGCCATGATCGAATCTGATGGAAACGAACCCGTGTAGGGAATGGCGTCAAAGGAGCGGTTAAGGGTAGCGGCCAAGGGTGCCAGTCCGGTTCTAGCTTGATCCTGCGTCTGATGAGAACTACTCGGTGCCGTACTCTGTGTCAGTCGCTGAGTATTCGCCTGTTGTTTAAGGGTTTTTATATTAGGGTTTTCCAATCCTCTGCTGGGTATTGGCGATCGCGAGGACGATTCGACCACGGAGTTGGGGAGGGAACTGGGATTAAATCTTTTCCCTACTGTTGTAGTGCGACTACCTGCACTCTGGAATGTTGAAGAAGAAGAGGGCACTCTCTGTGCGGTTCCACTTCCTGTCGCCAGCAGCGTTATCGCCAACAAACTTATAGAGGTACTTGTAAACACCAAAGTTTTTATGACGTTCATTGTGACTTTTCTCCGACAAAGAAGGTGAATGTGTCTGACGGATATAAAATTTAGAGTCTGTTTGCAAACCTCTGAAAGGGCTTTAGCGTCAGCATTTGTACACAAAATTGCGGTTTAAAGCATATATTCAGGTACAAATGTTGACAATTGCCAGCTCATTACCGCTACGAATTAGCGCCCATACAAGTAATTTTGGGCTTGGCAAATACGTCGTAGTCCGATAGGTAATAAAGCTGACTTAACGCTTTCTTTCTAAAACTAGCTTTGTTGAACTATAAACAGGTATGGAAGCAAAATTTAGTGCCGCATTTCTATTAACATCGGCAGCTAAATACGACTTCCTAATTTAGAGTTCTATTGAAGCAAGAAAATCACTTTTGAAAACCGCTCTAGTCTGGCGGCTAAATGAGCAAAATCCTTTGAGCAAGAACCTTTCAATCGATTTTTGCTCTTGTTGAACTAGGTTACAGCGGCTTTTTGTCGAGCGTTAAGCTTAGACTCCTGTAGAGCCATGTTCAATCAATTTGATAGCAAATACACCCTTGTCCTAAAATCGATAAAAGGTTATTTTACTCAGTCGAAATTTTATCTAGAGTATAACAATAGCTTAATTGTCTGTAGATAGATAATTACTGCAATAATATGTAATATTATTACAGTAATTAATAAAATATTCATCCTAAGAACAGATTAATAAGTAATTATCCCCTTCGGGTCGGGGTTGAGTCATCTAGCAAAGTTCATGGTTCATGGACAATCCTTGCTATCAACAATGAACCATGAATAAAAAACTGTTGACCCAATTTTGACAATATTTTGACCAAATAGTATGAGGGAAATCAGGAAGATTGTCCTTCCCCATCTCAAGCAAGAATGGTTCGCCGACTTGAACCGATGGTCTAGGAGGGAGATTGATTACCAACCCACTTCAACCATTGAGAAAAAGACCTTAAGAATTTTAATCGGTGCAGTCCAGGTGTCTTGGCGGCGGCTAAAGTATCCACGGCGCATAAGGCTGCATACTGTAAGCCTAGAAAGCTATCGACGGCAGCGTGGGGACCCCCCAAGGTGATGGCACCAGCGGCATACATCCGACCTCGTAAACAACGCATTTCTAGTAATTCAAAATCGTTGCTGACACTCAGACGCCCTAAAAAGTTTAAGGGTAGTTTGTAATGCGTTACGAGGTCATTGAGTAGAGGACTGGCGGTTACATGAGCGTCAAGCCCTGTAGCGTCAATGATATAGTCGGCTTCTAGACGGATTTGTCCTTTGAATTTCTTCTCCTGGATGTAAGTGATGATACCGTCTGGTTCGCGCTCAACTCGTTCAACTTCACCAAACTCAATTTTGTACCAGCCTTGATTGATTCCTTCTTCAACAATCCGCTTCCAATCACCTCGATCCGCAGTTGTTGTGCCGCCCCAGTCTGCAAGTAAGCGTTGTCGCCCTTCGGGGTTAGCTTTTTCTAGCATTTCCCGGAGTTCCCCGCCCCAGCAGGCTTTAGGCCAGTTGAAGGGCTGAAATTCGTAGTGATGTACAACCCGTCGTTGGGAAGTGCCGAATTTGTTGCCTTGGGGTTTTGGCGATCGCATTAAATGCACTAACCTAATCTGTGGGTTATGCTTGCGTGATTCATAGACTCGCTGCACAATCCGCGATGCGACAATCCCTCGTCCCCGGATGAGGAGTGTCCCGCCATATCGTTCTAAATGTTGGTAAACATGGTCATGGGGTTCATAGGCATTGACTACCGACTTAAAATCATGGGTTTTCTCTCGATAAGCTTGCAAATCTGGGAGAAACTTAATTGCCGGATAGCCTGTTGCAAGGTGGACATAACGAGAAATTAGGAAAGCATGGTTGCGTTGTGCACTGCGAGTTTGGGAATATGCGATCGCATAACGCCCATCAGTAGTCTTCCGAATCGAACGGACGCTACCATAACGAAACATCTGTTCCCAACCAATTCGCTTCGCCTCTCGATCCAACGAATCAAACACATTACCAGCGCGAGGTGTATAAGTTTGAGCAAAAGTTGGTTCAGCAAATACCTGCCACAAATATCCTAACGATGCCTTCACCTGCCCTCGTTTAAAGTCGTGCCATGCCTCCCGCAAGGCGTAGCTAGGCCAACCCCAGATATTATCAGGACAGGAATCAGAATTAGAACGTAGCCTCTCATGAAGAGGAATTTGCGAACTCAGACAAAGCTGCTTGTAACGACTATAAGGCTGTGGCTCAACGCCCAACGCTGCAATTTGAGAAATTTTCACCCCACCAATTCTCAGCAAATCTACCCAAACAAAACTGCCTAACCCTGCTCCAATTGTTGCGTAATCTACTTCCTCTACAGGCAATCCAGTGGCATGAAGGTCTTGTACAGCAACTTCAGAATCCTGATGAAATACTGGTGGTGGAAAGGTAGGGCTTTGTCGAGACGTACCATGTCCTGCTACAGCTGGGGGCTGGTTGGGGTCTGGTAATTGTGTATTGGGATTAAAGAAAATCTGCGAATTGGGGGGAGTTACCTGTGTCTTGACTCCAAAGGTCACAGTAATTTGGTAGGGACCAATTTGTAGTGAATCACCATTTGCTACAACCGTGGGGTTGTTCCCGACAATAAGAGTGCCATTAACAAACGTTCCGTTACTGCTGTTTTGGTCAATCACTACCAACCCGTTGCTGTGCTGGTCAATCAGGGCGTGGAAGCGAGAAACCTCAAGACTATTAAGCACCATCCGGGAGACAGGACGCCCTTGAATTTGAGCAGGCATCTGATTAAAATCACGTCCTAGGGCAATAGGGAGACTAAGGCTGGGTTCTCGCTTGTCTCCTGTGGCTGGGTCATCCCAGCTTAGTTGAATTCGTAATGGTGCAAAATTCATCCTTCTTTTCTAGCCCTAATTCCCGTTGGGCGTCATTAAAACACTCGTTGCTGCGGCTAGAGAGGTACCGCACCACTGACATCCCCAATCGAGGCGATCATAGGGAGAAATGCGATCGCAATGGGGACACTGCAAGCCATAATACACAGCATCTGGATTGGGCTGATGAACTCCTGCTAAGGGTAATGGTGGCAGCAGCAAGGTGGGAGCAATACCGTTATTAGACATCCCCAGAGAAACAGCCACAACTTTGAGTTCGACTTGCCCTAAATAGATGGTGCTACCTTGGCTTAAAAATGCTTCACCCTTGAGAATTTGCTGCCCATCTACCATCGGCGGATTAGCATCACGGAGGTTCCGCACAGCAAAGGAGCGTTGTTGTGTGTTAAAAAAGACTTCGACGTGCAACCCTGATACAGTAGGGTCGCTTAAAACCAAATCACATCGCGTCGGGTCTCGACCAAGCCGTACAATCCCTGGATAGGTACTTCGCTGTTGGTCACGAATGGTTTCTCTTCTGATTCGACCGGCTTCTTGCCACTCTAGAGTAATTTCGTTCATAGCTGCTGCTTATGGAGTTCTAATCTACAACTTCAAGTGAGTGGATTCACATTCCTAAAAATAAAGTGATAGGTAAACTATGAAATTTGGCATTGACATCGGACACAATTGCAAACCCGATATAGGTACTTTGGGTCTTCCTGGTGGTTTAACTGAAGATCAACTGACAATGGCTGTTGGGACAAAGCTAATACAGAAGCTGAAAGAAGCAGGTCACTTAGTTGTCGAGTGCAAACCCAGTAGTGCTAGCAGCGTTCCTGAGTCTCTTCAAAAACGAGCCAATAAAGCGAATCAAGAACAGGTAAATATTTTTGTCTCAATTCATTTTAATTCCTTTGATGCCAAGGTACGCGGCTCGGAGGTATTTGCACTTAGTAATGCGGCGCAAGCGATCGCTAGTTCCGTCCTCAACGAAATTGTTAAACTAGGATTTCCCAGTCGGGGTGTCAAAAGTGCGAACTATTATGTTCTAAAAAATACTAATATGCCAGCCATTCTAGTTGAGTGCTGCTTCTGTGACTCAGCTAAGGATATGGCAATATTTGATGCCGAGGAAATGGCTGAAGCAATTAAAGTGGGTTTAATTGGTAAGCCAGCTGAAATTAAAAAGAAATATGTCTTAGAAATTACAGCAAAAACTGTCCTCAAGCCTTCAACTGAACAGGCAAAAGACTTGCCACCAGGAAGCTGCATAGATATCGTTCCAGGTAAGTATCCGATTCTCGATTTCAGTTCTGAAGAAAAGCATTACTGTGTTGAGTGGCCTGATAGTAGTAAAGGAAATCGCAAACAACACTTTGTCTTTGCTGAGTGCGCTAAGGTTACTGCGGTCTAAAAGAGAAAACGCCAGCATGTTGTTTGTTACTGATTATTGGATGAAGAGTTAACAATTAATCATAAACTTTCAGGACTTACGCAAATTTCCTTTTGAACCGCAATTTATAAGGGCTTTCCGGTCGTTCTCCCCTACTATATGTGGTGTCCATGCGTAAGTCCTAACTTCGTCAAAAACACTCTCCCACAAACAACAAACAACAAACAACAAACAACACTCTCACCCCTCAATTGAAGCTCAGGGGATAAGTTAAACTAAATTCTGTTTGATGCCAGTTTGTCTGCCCAGCGGGTTGTTTCTGGCAACCGATATTTAGTAGTACAGCGCAGGACATAATCAATAGCTGTCGGTAAGCTGATACGATGTCCAGGAGAAACATAAAGGGGTTTGACACCAGTGCGCGATCGCAACACTGCCCCTACTGTTTCCCCTTGATATCGCAGTGGTTGCCAGCTACCTTTCTCTACTGCCAACTCATCATGTTTACCCACAAACAACGACTTAGCGACACCAATAGTCGGAATGTCAATCAGCACCCCCAAATGACAGGCAATACCAAAGCGACGAGGATGAGCGGTACCCTGACCATCACATAATATTAAATCTGGAGTTATGCTGATTTTTTCCAAGGCATCTAGCACCGCAGGTATTTCTCGGAAGGATAAGAAACCGGGAATGTAAGGAAAAGTAGTAGGGCGTCGTGCGATCGCTTGTTCTTGCAACTGCAACTCTGGAAAACTCAACACAGCAACCGCTGCTCGCGATACGGTACCGTCTTCCTCAAAACCCATATCAACACCAGCAACATATTGCACTTTTGTCAACTGGTCTTCAGTAATTACTTCGGGTTGCAGTTGGTTTTGGATGGCGATCGCTTCTTCAACGTTACTCGGCCAGGTATGGCGTTGCTCAATCTTCATTCCTGTAAATACTGTACACCCATAGT
>DALYIW010000376.1:0-7127 GCA_031970155.1 Coleofasciculaceae cyanobacterium CTOTU46601
TAATTGTTAGATATCCCTCTATGACCTCTAATAACTAGTAACTAACAACCAACAACTAAATTCAATGCGAGTTTTACTCCTACATCCACTTTTTCCTAAATCATTCTGGTCTTTTGACAAAGCACTAGAACTAATCGGGAGAAAAGTTTCTCTCCCTCCTCTAGGCATGATTACAGTCGCCGCTATCTTGCCTCAAACCTGGGAGTTCCGCTTAGTAGATCGCAATGTTCGGTTAGAGACAGAAACTGACTGGGCTTGGGCAGATTTGGTAATCATCTCAGGCATGATTGTTCAGAAACCCGATTTGCTGCATCTAATTCGCGAGGCAAAGCGGCGCGGCAAGTTAGTAGCAGTCGGTGGCCCCTACGTCACCTCCGTTCCTGAAGCAGCGCAAGAAGCCGGAGTAGACTTTCTGGTTTTAGACGAAGGCGAAATTACCTTACCACTTTTAGTGGAAGCTCTAGAGCGAGGAGAAACTTCAGGAGTAATCCGCGCCAATGGCGAGAAACCCGATGTCACTACTACACCGATTCCTCGCTTTGACCTGCTGGACTTGAAAGCCTACAACGACATGTCCGTGCAGTTTTCGCGAGGTTGTCCGTTTCAGTGCGAGTTCTGCGACATTATCGTGCTTTACGGACGCAAGCCACGCACTAAAACACCCGCACAGTTACTGGCTGAGTTGCAGACTCTCTATGACCTAGGTTGGCGGCGCTCAATCTTTGTAGTGGATGACAACTTTATCGGCAACAAGCGCAATGTTAAGCTACTGCTGCGCGAACTCGGCCCTTGGATGGCAGATCGCGGCTACCCCTTCCGCCTCTCAACAGAAGCCTCGGTAGACCTAGCACAAGATGATGAACTGCTGGAACTAATGGTGGCAGCCAACTTCAGCGCTGTCTTTTTAGGAATTGAAACACCAGACACCGATAGCCTGACTCTCACTCAGAAATTCCAGAATACGCGGAACTCGCTAATGGAATCAGTTCAGAAAATCAATCGAGCAGGTTTGCGAGTGATGGCTGGTTTTATCATTGGTTTCGATGGAGAGAAACCAGGGGCAGGTCGTCGGATTATTGACTTTGTAGAAGCAACGGCAATTCCGCAAGCACTGTTTAGTATGCTTCAAGCTTTGCCAACTACGGCTTTGTGGTATCGACTCCAGAAAGAAGGGCGTCTGTTGGAGGGACAGGAAGAAGCAAACATCCACCAGGCAACGCTGATCAACTTTATACCCACCCGTCCCCTTGAAGAACTTGCCCGCGAGTATGTGAGTTGTTTCTGGGAACTGTACGAACCAGACCGCTATCTAGCAAGAGTCTATCGGCACTTCCGACAAATGAAACCAACTCCTCATAAGAAGAAGTTCCGAAAGCCAGAATTAGCAGATATTCGAGCACTGTTCATCATTTTTTGGAGACAGGGTTTGAAGCGCAATACACGTTTTCAATTTTGGCGTCAGCTATTCGCCATCCTTAAGCATAATCCAGGTGTTTTCCAGCCCTACTTAATCAACTGTGCCCACATCGAACACTTCATTGAGTACCGCCAAATCGTGCGCGATGAAATCGAAGCGCAACTAGCTCAATATTTAGCAAACAAAGCCAGTTCTCAGTCTTTAGTCAGTGAAGGGTTAAAAGTTGCAAGTTAACAGTTTTTGTTGTTGGTGACTGATTAAAAAACAACAAACAACAAACAACAAACAACAAACAACAAACAACAAACAACAAACTCTATTAAGCTTTAAACACCATTGCCGGATCGAGGCGGGTGACTTTTTGAATGGCAAAAATCGCTGAGGTGATACACATAATCACAGTCAGGCCAAAAACCGCGATCGCAGAAACTGGTGTAATCAAAATTAAGATACCCTGAGTGGCAAAAGTCCAAGTAGCTACTCCATAGCAGAGTCCCATGCTAGGAATGTAGCCAAGAACTGCCATCCATAACGCCTGTTCAATTATCACACCATACACCACCCAATCTGAAGCACCCATCGCCTTGAGCGTGCCAAACTCCTTAAGATGGTCAGACACCGAGGAGTAAAGGATTTGACCAACAATAATCACTCCAACAATGATGCCGACAGCAGCACCAAGACCCAAAATAAAACCTATTCCCGTTCGTCGCTGCCAAAAGGTTTGATTTTTCCGGATAAACTCCGCTTGCGTATAGGCGCGGGTGTTTGGCAAAGCTGCTTCTAACTTCTTCTTAAGTACCTGTAGATTTTGACCAGGTTTAGCTTGAATTAAAACATAAGTAATCAAGTCCGAGGCGGCTAACTTATTGGGTTGAGTAGGAGGCTGAGTAAGGGTAGAAGTTTGAGGAACTTTTGAATAAGTGTTGGTACAAATTAAGTCTTGTGAGCCTGACGGCAACTTACACTGTAAACTTGAAGTTTGACCAGAAGTTAAATAAGCGTTAGCACTCTCCAAAGAAGTGAACATGAAAGGATTGGACACAATTGAGCGATTTCCTTGTGTTAAGCCAACTACTCGTGCTGGCAAGGAATTTACTTGAACTCCATTACCAATTCCTTTAATATCCAATGACTTTAGAGTCGTCTTATCCACCATTACGGTGTAAGGTTCTTGGAGGTTGCTCAAGTTTCCTTGCTTGATGTTGATTGGTGTAAACAATGCTCCATTGAGGTCAAATCCAACTACTCTTACTGTCGCAATTTCGCTACCAGAGTGACGCCACAAAGCACTACTGAAAATTAATCCTTCAGCTCGCTCGACGCCTTCTACCTTCCGGGCTTGAAGCACATGGGATAAGGGAATCGGTAATGTCAATTCAACTTGCACTATGCTGTCTGATGATACCCAAATGTCAGCGTCGGAGTTATGAATTAATTGACCTGTAGAGCGACTAAATCCATTAAAGATACCTGTTTGAAGAGTCACTAAGCTAACGGCAAACATGATGCCTGCCTGAGCAACCAAGAAGCGAGGAATGTCTTCGAGTAGGTTCTTACGGGCAATGGAAACCATACGAAAAGCTGGTATCTTCATTAACTTTGTAGGAAACAAGCGAAAGCCTTAGGCATACAAGTAGTTGATCTAACTCATCCCATGTCTAAAGGTTATAGGCTGCAAGTATTATTTATTATTAGTTATTTATAAAAAAATACAAACAACAAATAGTTAAGTCAGCAGACAGCATTAATCCCGAACCCAAATGGATGCAGGCCTCAGACCGATTTTATGTGATTTTACATCAACGTTTTGGTTAGCTATTTAAAGAGATTGCTTCATCTGCTTCTTTAGGTGCTATTTTAGGAGACGCCACAGACCCAATAGGGCGAATTAGAACCAGTGGCGTTTGCTCATCACCATTCCCGGCCGGATTACTAATCAAAGCTTGCTCTAAAAAAGCGATGGGAACATTAACGGTTGCGGCTAGAACTTTGACGGCTTTCAAGTCGTTCGCATCGACGATCGCGGCGGCTAGTTCTGTCTGTTGTTGAATTGCAAGAACCACCTGTTGGGGATTGTCTGGCCCCAAAACGATGAACTGATCGTAGGGTGGTAGAGTTCCGGTAACATCATCTATTAGCCGCGCTTGCTCTCCTGCCAGCTGATAAAAAACACCGGGTATGCCGAATAGCTGTTTAGCGATCGCTCCCACAACTAAGGCAAATATAACCCGAACCGAACCACTGATATCTACCAGTGCCTGTAACCCACAAGCAGTAGAAAGACTAGAGGTGCGATAAAAAAATTGACACAGCCGCTTAGCAACCCATCCCGGCTTTACCTCGCGATGATAATGCCATCGCTCCTGCATAATTGCCAGAGGACTCTCACTAATGGCCACCACATCACCGGGTTGAGCATGGGGAAGTGCGTAACGCTTAACCACCTCTACCGGATTATCTAAGGGAGTGAGTATATGAGTGGGAATCGGTAAGACATCGGCACCAGGCGTAGATCGCCAGCGCAGTGGCATGTCAGTACCAGGAAAGTTCAAGGGAATAACAATATGACGCACTTTGAGAATTTGTCCTTCAGGGCCGTAGGTTCCGTAATGAACCTGAAGCCAAGCGGTTTGCAACTGGCTGAGATCTTCTCCACGAATGTCAATCCGTATTTCTAGCCCTGTTTTTTCTCCAGGCTTAACAATGTAAGCAAACCAATAGTTATCTGCTCTTGGAGGCTCATCTCGATGACGAGGAATCACCTGGGTTTTGCACGTAATGCCCTCCAGAGAGGCATTTGATAATAGTTTTACCATTGCCTCGACTTCTGGTACCATCACTTCTCGGTAAGGATTATGGTTACGGAACTCTAACTTCCCGATCAACAAATACCGATGTTGTTCTCTGGCTTCGTGCTGCCAGTCTCCTAAGGTTAGCTTTAAGTCATTACCAGGGCGATGCCGATAGCGTATTTCTAGCAAGAGCGCTCCTAACGCTAGCAGGCAAGCCGTGATTCCGACAGCGAGTTCTATATTTTCGGTGAAGGATGCTAAGGTGTCCCACTGTGCGATCGCCAAATTCTTAATCATTTAAGAACAATCACTCTCCCCTTGGAATGCCCACATAGTTCAGGTTTTCTAGCGTCCAGTTCTTGTAGTAATCAGTTTTCAATAATGAATCTGAAGCTACCTTAACTAGCTGCTTACTTTGAACCGTGAAATTTAGAAACGGTTCTTTTCTTGTGCAAACACCCTGGATATTGAAAGCATCATCGGGATGACCCCCGAAAGCGACTAAACCAGCAGCAGATATTTTGTCATTGAGACACTCTATGAATTGCTGCATCGCCAAGGGTGTCATCGCCTGCTTTTCAGGATGTATCACCAGCAAAACTTCATAGCGCTCTTCTTGACAAAATTCGTTAATTATCCTGAGGACGGGAGAATCAGGATAGAGGTCTCTATGAGACCAGAAGCGATAAACCTTGTAAAGAATTCGAGCCTCTAGACGTGCTTTCCGGGCAAAAGGACAAACTGGCAATCCCCCAAACATCGGATGGGGTTTTTCCAAAAACTCATCCATGTATTCAACCATTTGATTAATGACTTCTAAGTCAAAATCTCTGATTGACTGCTCGGTTTTTTTTAATTCGGTAAGCCATGCCACTGGATCACCTTCACTTTTTACATGTCCCATTTATTAACGGAAAGCTAACCCTTGTTAAGGAATGTTCAATCCAATTAGGAAGAATGCCTAATTGCGATCAGCTTACCAAGCTAATGTGACGTGAACGTGACAATCAGATAGCAAGAAAGCCAGAACTTACGCTTTCTTGACCCTTCGGCCAAGCTCAGGGTAACCCTTTAAACCACCATTCGTAGAAGCGTATGGCTAGACGCTCCTACCATATGTCGTGTCTGTCCGTAAGTCCTAAAAGCTATAAGCAAGAGCGGCAAGCTTCGCTAACGCCTCTGTCTTAAGCAAGAATTCTTTAGGACTTACGCAAATTTCCTTATCAGAGGTGGGATAAATCCTTCACCCTACTTAGTTATTTGTGGTTGGTTGCCTGTTTAAACAACACAAACAACAAATAACCAACAACCAACAACCAACTACTTAAGTGAGCTGTTCCTGGGATACCCAAGCGCCATGGAAGCCGTAAGGCACCCGCTGAGGGATCAGAACACGCGCCACTGGCTGGTCTGTCACGTCTTGAGCATTCACCACCACCAGTTCAGAACTATCTTCAGCCGCATCATAAACAAATGTGATTAACCAGCCGTCGTCCTCCGCAGTTGCTCCTGGGCGAGGAACAAACACTGCCTCACCTCCATAGCGTCCCGCTCCAAATTCCTGAGTCTGGGAACTGCCACTGCTAAAGTCGTACTTAATCAGCCCATTTACTAACGGCATTGGATTAGGTGCAAACTTTGCCGCATAGCCATACCGTGTCGGTCGGCCCAATAGCTGTTCATTAACACGCGGAAATTCTGCAAATACATCGTCCAACATCTCTTCCCGAACACTGCCAGTGCGGAGGTTAAACCGCCACCGATACAAACGAGCAGTATCTCCCTCCGTTTCACCAGGAGTTTGGTTAGACATCAAGACGGTTGTGGAATTCATCCGGCAGGCAACAAGCACCACTTCATCTCCTTCCTCATAAGCGTTGAGGGTATGGAAGACATAGCAAGCCGGACTCTCAAACCAGCGAATGCTGCTATTATCGCCATGACGAGGAAGGATACCAAAGCGACTGGGACGATCTGGCTCAAACATCAGACCTGGTTCTCCCCGTTGCATCCTTTGTACGCTGAAAGTCAAGGGTAGATCCATAAAAATGGTGTAATGTTCCGTAATGGCGAAATCGTGCATCATCACACCTATGGGTAGGTCAATTGGCACCGTCCACAGCAACTCGCCCTCTGCTGAAACAACACCGTATTGCAGGTAGGGTGGAGTAGCTGGAGAATACCCAAAGAACATCATCTCTCCAGTGCTAGGGTCTACCTTAGGATGGGCAGTGAAGGGAGAAACTAGCTTTTCGCCATAAGTGTAAAGGCCAACTGTCTCTAAACTGGGAAGTTTAATCCCATGAGGTGCCCCCCCTTCCCAAGTTGCTAAGAATTTACCTGCGTGCCAGACAAGCGCCGTATTAGCAGTATTCTTACCCGGTCCATGGGGGTTATCTATCTGAGGTGGTTCTAAAAGCCCAGTCCAGATAGCCCGATTAGCATCCCGCTCAATCTTAAATCCTTTGGTTTGGACATAGCGGTTACGATAGGAGGCTTTACCGTCGCTAATTCGTACTCCGTGCAACATGCCATCCCCATCAAACCAGTGATACTGACCCAGTGGTGGAAATTGAGGATTTGGGCCATTACGTACAAACATTCCAGATAAGTCAGGGGGCAACTGACCAATCACTTTGAGGTCATCTGCTGTGATTTCATCACGTACTGGACCAAAGTTGCTTTCTAGAAAGGGATTAACTGATGCTGAGATCATCCTGTCTACTTGTTTGTGCTTTTTAGGTTCACTTACCTATATAACGCGCTCACTTCCAACACAGGGAGGATGTCAGCTAAAAATTACTTCCTTAGGAATAGAAAGAGCAAGTGTTGTTAGCTATTGGGAAAAAAAATATTTCTTACAAACAACAAACAACCCTTCGACACTTCGGCTCATCTCAGTGCAGGCAAGCTCA
>DALYIW010000377.1:0-7119 GCA_031970155.1 Coleofasciculaceae cyanobacterium CTOTU46601
TGTTGGTTGTTTGTTGTTGGCAACGGATGAAGTATCGCAAAAATTTACTCTTGGTCGTTTTCAATAAGGAATGTCAGGCTAGCCGGGTGTAGCCCAGACGTATTATCAACTAACAACTTACTTAACAGTTACCGTAAAATAGCAACTAAATACTGCAATATGACATCTGCTGCAAGGGATATGCAACTTTTTTATAATAATTTTTGTTAAGGAAACAAACAACAAACAACAAATAACAAACAACAAACAACAAACAACAAACAACTCTAAAATACTCTTGTACACATGATCCCAAGCTGCAATGTCTACCGAAACGAACTCACAGACTCAATCAACTACAGGTGCTGATGCGATTGATGAAGCGATCGCAAAAGGAACTGACTTTGACGGTTCCCCGATCCCAGCCGCAAAACTAGAACTCTATACAAAAGTAATGGGTTTAGAAGCTGGGCGACAGCGCAGTGGTGTATCGAATACGATGCGCTCTAGAATTGTGCGGATTGGGGCAAAGCACATTCCTCAAGATGAACTCAATCAGATGCTTATCGATGCGGACTTTGCGCCACTCAAAGATAAAGAAGTTGCTTTTTACTATAGCGGGAAATAAGAGTAGCGATCGCTCCTTTCCCCTAGATGAATGTAACTCTGGGGGAGGGAGCTTATCAATTTTACGGCTGAGTTTCTTCGGAGCAGTTCTCTACAAAATAACTAAGCTTCATGAAACTTCTAGCCAACAATCAGCAACGCTGGGCTGATGACTTAGAAAATTCTCAACACTACCCTGAAAATCAGTAATTATTGATAGATTTGCCTTTCTTAATGGTGAGGCGATCGCATTTTAAGTTGTGCGGGAATTCCTGTGAGTTAGTAACTTTACTAAAACTTAATTTTCTATGTGTTTTTGTAAAGTTTTCAAGGAGTTTTTCAGAAAAGGGAACAAAATCCAAGCTTTACATCCCTCCCAAGAATTAGATTGGGTGTAATTTTTGTAAACCAAACAGCGGACACTCTCACCAGATGGGTGCAAGTGACCCTTTTTAACACGCATCCAGGGAGATCAATATGCTAGAGGATTTTGCAGGCAATGGGTTAGGAACAGCTAGGGAACTCAATATCACTCCCAATCTGCAATCCTTCAGTGACTCCCTCAGTCCACTTGACACCAGTGATTACTACAGCTTCTCTCTAGGTAGTCGAAGCAGCTTCAATCTTTCCCTTAACGGACTCAGCGCTAATGCTGATGCTGAGTTGCTCAACAGCAACGGTGAGGTATTGCAGACTCTAGCGCAACTGGGCACTAACTCAGAATCTCTTTTCACCACCCTTAATGCTGGTAGCTACTACATCAAGGTCTATTCCGGTGTGGAGGCGACTACTGACTACAATCTGAACCTGTCTGCTACACCTAATCAAGATGCCATTCTTGCACAAAATTGGGACGCCCTGACAGGGTTTGGTAACTCCAGGTTTAACACTGGAGTCTTTACGGTGGGGTCTAGCGGTCAAGTTAGCATTGACTATCTGCTTGATGGCGGTGCTTACCAGGGCGAGTTAGCCATCTTCAGTTTGCAGGGGATGGATCAGTTTGAGGGGGGATTGAATGAGTTTATTGCAGAAGCTGCCCGTCGCGCTTTGAGTAATTCTGATCTCGGTCATGTCGTAGTTTCTGATGCCACGGAGGGAGCGCGGTTTCATGGCTCTTTTTCCTGGGAACCTGACTATAACTCTGGGGACTATCTGGGCGTGAAGACTTTCTCCATGCGTCCGGGGGATGAATTTGGCGTCATGCTTGTCCCGGATAGCACGGTGCAGGGGGTGTTTGACACCCCCTTTTTTGATGGGGAAACACGCCCGTTGTTCTCGCTTTCCACAGCAAACCGTAATGATGCGTTCCATGTGGGGCAGATAGTCGATGTGACTGGCGATGGTCATACCTTCGCGATGGAAGACTTGCGGGTAGCTGGCGGTTCAGACCGAGATTACAACGACCTGGTTTTCCATGTGCAAGGTGCGACGGGGACAGCATTGTCTCTCGATAGGGTGATTGACCCTAGTCATGAGTGGCGTCAAACGGATATGGGTCAGGCGTTGATAGACTACGCCAAATCCGATGTGACTTCATCCGAACCGATTGCTTCAGATCCAATCGTTAGTCCACCAACAGAGACGAACCCAGTTGTTACCCCACGCATTAGAAGACTACGAAGAGACACAAACCCAATTGTTAGCCAAGCTGTTAGCCTACCACTGGAGACCAATCCCTGTGTTACCCAACCTGTTAGCCCACCATTAGAAACAAACCCAGTTGTTACTTCACCTGTTGACTCTCAACCTGTTAGTTTTAACTTCCCAGCATCGTCTCAGCCTTTGGTGGGCGTTATCGATACCGGATTCAGTGCCAATAATCCTGATCTTGATTACAGTCACATTACTTTAGGGCGTGATTACGTCAGTGGCGACGCTAACCCCTTATTGCAACCAGGCGAAGGGAATGAACATGGCACTGCTATTTTAGGCATTATTGGCGCTACCCAGAATAACGGTATCGGCATTGATGGCATTAATGACCAAGCACCGCTGTGGGTAAGTCGTGCCATTGGTTCTGGGCAATGGGCAGATTCTCTGTTTGAGTTTGTGGATACGGCGAAGGAATTTGGGCAACCGAATGCAATTGTTAACCTCAGCTTCGACCTGACCAAAATCAACCTGGATGGCAGTGTAAGTCCACGCTACAGATTGACCTGGGAAGAACGGCTGGCTTTAACCTATGCCGAGCAGAACAATGTGATGGTTGTGGCAGCTGCGGGGAATCAAGGTGGAGCTATATCTGCCCTTGGTCGTGCTTCTAGTGAATTTGACAACATCATCGTTGTTGGAGCCACGGACGGGTTGGTGCGGGCTGATTATTCCAACTATGGTTTTAATCTACATATTGTCGCTCCTGGTGGAACAGCAGAGAATCCAGTGCTGTCCACTATGGGAAATAATGTCGGTACAGCCTTGGGAACTTCAGTTGCAGCAGCCCAGGTAACGGGGGCAGCTTCCCAAGTTTGGGCAGCGAATCCACAGCTAAATTCTCGGCAAGTTATTCAAATTCTTGAGACTACTGCTACTGACATCGGTACTCCAGGTTGGGATGTAGAAACAGGGGCTGGGCTGCTAAATATGACAGCCGCAGTGAGTCTGGCTGAAACAACTACTCCTAAACCTTATACTCCCCAAGGCTTTGATTTCTTCCAAAACTGGCTACAGCGCAACCAGGTACCTGAAAAATTTTTGCCGCTCCTATACGAGTCTTACTACTACGGCGACCTGCTCAACAAACTCACTGGACCGACTTGGAAAGGTAGGGGTAACGCCATAGCTGCTGAACAAGCGGCTTGGTGGAATCCTCTTGACGGCATTAAGGATTTGGGTAAAAAGGCCGCTAACTTTATTACCAAAAATAGTGACACTATTCACACTGTTCTAGATGTGGCAGGGTTCATCCCAGTTGTGGGTACTGCTGCCGATTTGATAAACGCAGGTTTGTATGCAGCACAAGGAGACTATGTGAATGCTGGTCTCTCACTGGTTTCTGCTGTTCCTGTCATCGGTGATGCTGCTGGCGCACTTGGTAAAGGTGGCAAAGTTCTTGGCAAAGCTGTAACTAAAGGTGGCAAAGTTCTTGGCAAAGCTGTAACTAAAGGTGGCAAAGCTCTTGGTCAAGCTGTAACTAAAAGTGGCAAAGTTCTTGGCAAAGCTGTAACTAAAGGTGGTAAAGCTCTTGGTCAAGCTGTAACTAAAGGTGGTAAAAGTATCGGCAAGGTGGTCACTCAGTTTGGTGGCAAAAATTCTGCCAAGTTGAGTCGAAGCATTACCAAAAATTCTGCCAAGTTGGGTCGAAGCATTACTAAAAATTCTGCCAAGTTGGGTCGAAGCATTACCAAAAATTCTGCCAAGTTGGGTCGAAGCATTACCAGAAATTCTGCCAGTCTGGGTCGGAGCATTACCAGAAATTCTACCAGGTTGGATAAGTTGGCACCCAAAATCAAGAACCTGGATAACAATCCAGTTTTCAAGACAATCAAAGAAATTCTTGAATTTAAAACTCGTTTTGAATTGTTAGACAAACTTAGAGAAAGTTTAGAGGAAATGGTACAAGAAAGTCGTCGTCAGGAAGAAGAAGCCCGTCGCCAGCGTGAACAAGAAGACTTGAGGCGGCAGCAAGAACAAGAAGCCCTTCTTCAGCGCCAGGAAGAAGAACTTCGCCAGCAAGGAATATCAGTCTTCACCAACCCGGCAAATGGGCATAAATATTTCCTGACCACGCCAGGAACTTGGACTAATGCTCAGGCTCAGGCTGTTGCTGCGGGAGGAAATCTAGTTACGATTAACGATGCTGCTGAACAAGCTTGGCTTGGGTCAACTTTCGGTTCTAACCAATCATTCTGGATTGGATTGACCGACAGCGAACAGTACGGAACGACAGAAGGTAATTTCAAGTGGGTGAGCGGACAGCCCATTACATACACAAATTGGTGGCCTGGGGAACCGAATAACAAACTCGACACCCCAGAAGGAGAAGATTTCGGTGAGATGCGTCCCTCTTTCGCCTGGAACGACCTACCCAATGACAGTCGGTTTATTCAGCGCGGCATCGTCGAAATAGAAGCAAATCTGCCATCTCAAAACCAGAATAACGGCTCAAGCTCAAATGTTTCGTCTTCCAACTCTTCGAGTGGAGCAAATACCGTGATCTCGATAAATGCTAGCTCCTTGCCCTAACAATGGCAACTTTCTGAATATGAACAGTGATTGCCCCTACATATAAAGGGCGATCATTGTTCAGCAGAAATGGCAGTCAACAGCAATGATGCCGAGTGAATCTAAAAGCAACTTTAGTCCTGATTCATGGTGCCCTCTGACTGGTTTTCTATTTGAGCGATCGCTTGTTCTGGGGAAGCACCAGCGTAGATAACAGCCATGATTCCAGGTAAATATCTGTCCATCATCAAGACATTCGTGTAAACCAACTGCTTAATCAATGCCGAACTCAAACGATCATCCTGAACATCAATGCTGGTCTTGTATCGTATTTCTCCATCAGTAAAGTCAAGTTCAAAATTACCGATAAGCAACCCGTAATTCGCCCTGGCAACGAACTCAGCAACAGCAAGCTGCATATCTTGTGGAACTTTGACTGGGCAAACTGAGTAGAAGAGAAACTGTTCGTCTTCGTCTCTTGCTTGGGCATAACATATCCAGTTGCTATTTTCCCCAGTGAAGCTCATTTGCAGTACTGTTTGTTCTTCTAGCTGAAAAACTTCCCACTCATCTTCCTTAAAAAAATTAGCAACTGTCTCAAAAATTTGTCCCATTGCTATAGATAAATAACTTTACTAAACCTGTACCTCTAGCATAGGCGATTCCTATCCTCCCCTCTGGGGAGTGACTGGCGCTTGCAGATGAGGGCGTGAGAGTGCGATCGCTCTGTGTAACTAGCATTCAACCCCCCGTCTTCAAAGATTGCATCAAATAGCGATCGCTTTACTCTGAAATTAATCGCCATCAGTCGTTGATAAAGCTCATCCAGGTTGTCTATGGCAATTTTATCTTCTAAGTTTCGATGAATTAACAAATATTTCTAAAAAAACTTAACCTAGCTAGAAAAATTAAAGGAGACGAATTAAAAACAATCTTCACAAGAATTCCCAGTTTCTTTCAATCACAACATCCTCTTGCGATAAATAAGAGAACTCAAAACCTATTATTTCTAGCAGCTTCAGAAAAACTTCCGGTTCTACTTCCATGACTTCCGCTGCTTTCTTTAGACTGATAACTCTGGCAGATAAAGCACCTAGAAGGAATAAAAAGCTCTCTTTTTGCTCAATATCTTGAAATATTTGTATCTCCGAGGCAATACCTTTAAAGATTTCTGTATTCATCATCACTTTTGAATCAATTCATTGAATTATTACCTTCCACATTGTAAAAGCGATCGCGCCGCTGTGGCTCGCACCTCAGCCATTCCGTTGGGGCGATCGCATTTCCTGTATAAGGTGCGATCGCAGGTTTTAAAAGAAGCGATCGCATTTCCTGTATGAGGTGCGATCGCATTTCCTGTATGAGGTACAAATGCCTGTTTATTGTCTGGAATGAGGGAGTGCGATCGCATCTTTTTCAGTATTGTGGCATTAGGTAGCGATGCCAACCCGACAGCCAATTGTGATTTTTGGAGGCATAATCTTCTCATGCCTAACTCTATCGGTAGAAGAATCTTTTTGCAGCAGAGTGCTAATCTGCTTGGGTTAACAGGGCTGTTACTGGTGAGTTGTAATTCTGCTAAGCACAGCTCAACCTCAACGCTGCCGCAAACGACAGCTGTTAATCAGACGATGAAACTTGAAAGTACGGCTTTTACGGCAAACGGGATGATTCCCTCCCAATATACTTGTGATGGTCAAGATATCTCTCCACCTCTTAGCTGGGACGCCCCTCCAACCGGAACACAGAGCCTTGCTTTAATTGTCGATGACCCGGATGCTCCTGGTCAGATTTTTGTCCACTGGGTTCTCTACGACATACCACCAGAAATTCATCAGCTACCCCAAGCCGTCGCTGCTCAAGACACGCTTCCGGGTGGGGGTACACAAGGTAAAAATGATTTTGGCAAATTAGGTTATGGTGGCCCTTGTCCACCTAGTGGCATCCATCGCTACTTTTTTAAACTCTATGCCCTCGATCGCGAACTAGGACTAAAATCTGGTGCCACGAAAGCTCAGCTAGAGGCGGCGATGAACGGTCATATCCTCGCTGCGGCTGAACTCATCGGACGCTATTCACGCTCATAGGTTGTTTGTTGTTGGTTGTTGGTTGTTTGTTGTTTGTGTTTTTAACAAAAATTATTATAAAAAATGTTGCCTCCTCATTGGCAACAGAGGTCTTATCGCAGTATTGGCTGTTACCGTTCTACAGTAACGGATGGGTGGTTAGTTGATACTACTTCCGGGTTATGCCGCGCTACGCTAACATCCGTTATTGAAAACGACCAAGAGAAGATTCTGCCGATACTTCATCCATCGCCAACAACCAACAACCAACAACCAACAACCAACAACCAACAACCAACAACCAACA
>DALYIW010000378.1:0-4259 GCA_031970155.1 Coleofasciculaceae cyanobacterium CTOTU46601
GTAATGAGAGATTTGCGTACGTTCTGAAGGGATGAAAACCGCTATATTGTTGCTAGTTTTTGTGGAGAGTTCTGTAAATAAACAATAGCCTAAGCACACATTTAGGAATATGCTTAGGCTTATCCATAGAAGGGAAAATCAATCCCTCACAGCTTGCACTGGTTGGGAATTTCGTATTGAGTTGCTATTAAAAATAATATAGCTGGCTTTAGTGAGAGTCTATTGGAGAAATCGCTTAAAACTATACGCCAAATGGCTTATTGACTTTCTTTGATATCAGTGTATATAGCGCTTCTCAAATGAGTGAGATACAGCTATCATCTCCTAACTCCTGACTCCTAAATAATAAGTAATGGTAAACTCATCCCTCACTTAATAGATGAGAGCTACGAAAGTAGTTGGTTGCTTGCAATTTGATAACAAGTATCATCTTACAAACAACCAACAACCAACAACTAACAACCAACAACCAACAACAAACAACCAATTCTACTCTTAGAAAGTCTTTACAAACTCCATAAGCGCTTTCTTGTCTTCATCCGATAGTTCTGAGCCAAATGTATGCCCCCTATCCTCAATAAAATCGGGAGACTTGTTTGCTCTTAAGAGTACGCGCACAAGTTTAGCTTTCGGCCCACCTTCAGGTCTCAAGTCCTGAAAAGCGTTTCTCAGATCAAAATTTGTAATCGCCTCTCGGATATTGATATTTGCCAGCAAGTTAACAGGCGTACCTTTAGGAACAGGAACCTTAATCCAAGAAAGATTGCTTCCTTGAGGAAGTGTCAACGTACTCTTCTGAGTCGTCCTTGATATTTTGCCCTCACGCTTTTCAGGCCACAAAAGCTTTTCCATCCCATCCGTATAAGCAGCTACACGTCCCTCGACAGAAGTATCTTTGTTGTAGATTCCCACCGAGTTATTGTGCAAGAAAGGTGCAGTTGCCCAAACGCTAATTAATGAGGGTGTTCGGTAATACCCTCGACCACCTGCTGGTACATCAAACTTGATGGGCTGAGTTTTGTTGAAAGGATTGTCAAGCGTCAGTGTACCTGCTGACGGTAGTTCCTTATAAGTCTTAGACGAAAACTGCTCCCAGACATGCCCTTTGATAGCATTGGTTGCTAGTGCACGGGCGGCGTTGGTGCCGAGTTGCGTAATGGGGTAGCGTTTGTCGTCTGACAAGAAGTTGTGATCGAGGAAATCAGAACTGTTGACGGATGCGATGTACCATTGTTTTGCTTTTTCTGGATCGATCGCGATCGCTTCAGATGGCTGCTTGCTTGAATGACAAGTCGCGCAGGTACTAGCAAAAACCACCTTTCCTCGTTCTAAAACTGACTCATCCTTAGTTAGAAAAGCCTCGCCTCCTGGAGCATCTTTAAGATGCATGGGCTTGATGGACTTGAGGAATTCTTCCGCATCTGCCATGCGTGCTTCTGTATTTCTCCAGTCTTCGCATTCCTTCCTGGCTTTATCTATGTCAAAAGCTCGTTGTGGAGTTCTGCCAAGTAATGGCTCATGGAGAGTCAGCCAGTAATCCGAGCAAGTACCAATGTTGACATAGACGCGCAAGCTTGCACCTGCTACACCAATCGAGTCTGCACCATCCTTGAGGATGTGATTGACGGCCTTTTTCGTGCCATCGTTCATCACCTCTTCTTGAGTGGGGCGATCGCTTAAATTAAAAATGGCGTTAATCACATTTGGATTATTAATGTGATCGTTGGCAATTCGAGACGTATCTGAAGTCCCCGGTGGCTGTGCGTTAATCACTTGCCAGACAAAATTATCGGGCTTGAGTTTAGCACCAAATAATTTGCCTTCCTCAATGTACTGGTTACCCAGCGCCCCTACCAGATTTTCCCATCTCGGTTTTTCTGGATCTGCGGGGGGATTAAGTGGATCAAACGCAATGTGACAGATGCCACAAGACAGTCCAATGCGGTAAGGAGGCTCAATCTTGGGATTTTTAGCATACTTTTGAGCATCCCATTGGGCTGGGACAAAGTTCGGGTTCTTGAACTTACGCATCCCCATGACACCAGACGAGTGAGGGTCTTTACACTCATCTAGCCACAAACCATACTCGTCAGGCCCTTTCGCCTTTTCACACCCAGGGTCATTAATTGCACCTAAGCGAGCAAACCGCTCATCGTGCTGGCGCGAGTCGAGCAGGTTCAGTAAATCTACAGCGCCGTCTGTTCTCACAGACATGGTGCGATAGAACTTTTCGTTACCGCCAGTCCAAAGATACCAGGTGCAACGCCCGCGCTTCTGTGCCTCGGTTAGATTCTGGTTCGGTGGATAAGGCAGATAGCCAAGGCCATCGCAGTTGTCGGCGTATTCAGGTTCTGGTGTTTTCTCGTAGTCGCTGGCAGCAGGGACTGCTACTTTCTCAGATTCCTTGGCCACAGCTGGTGTTTCACCCGATTTGCTGAGCACTGGCGCTTCCTCAGATGCGCTGGAAGCCGCAACCGACTTTTCCTCTGATTTGCTAGGCACAGCAACTGGTATTTCACTAGATTGACTAGGCACAGCAACTGACGTTTCCTCAGATGCGATCGCCATAGCTATGGGTGTACCGCAAAAGCTACCGATGACCATAATCAAGGTCAGCAGCATCAAACAGCACGTAAAAACGAAACTTAACTTCTTCATAAACCTCCTGTTTTGACATTCTCCCGGCACTAAACACTAATCGCGCTATAGTGTGGGATTCCTAGAGTTATCTCTAAGAATTTCCTGTCTCTTTGGCCTTTATCTAGAACACGGTGGTGCCTATCAATTCATTAAGTGTTAACAGGCATTCCACACTAATCTCAATTACCACCGCAGTAGCGCACAGTATTGCTTACTCTACAAAACTTAATTGCAGAAACTCTTGCATGTATTGGTTCACTAATTGAGGTTGCTCTTCCTGCACCCAATGACTACAGTCGGGAATGTACCTAATCCGGAAGTCTTTGACATACGCTTCCATCCCAAATGTCAATTCTTTGGTAAATACGATGTCTTTCTCACCCCAAATCATCAGGGTTGGGATTTCAATCAACCCCCATTTTTGGTTCATTAATCCCTGAAAAACATTACGATAATAGTTCAGCATTGCCGTCAGCGCTCCGGGTTTGGCAACGGCATTCTTATAGGCAGCAATATCTGCTTCGGTAAAAGCGCTCTTATTAATCGCCTGACCCACGAAAACAGTTTCAATCGCTTGGTAATTAGAAAACTGCCAGATGATTTCTGGTATTAATGGCACCTGGAAAAAGAAAATATAAGAACTGCGGAGTAGTTGTTGGGGATGGCGCAAGCCCTCGGCTAATTTAGCTGGATGAGGCATATTAGTCACAATTAAGCGGTCTACCATTTCCGGGTAGGTATTAGCAAAACTCCAGGCGATCGCTCCACCCCAATCATGAGCAACCAGAACACAACTTTCGTAACCCAAGCCTTGAATAACTCCCCGAACATCGTTAATTAACTCACTTATTCCATAAGCAGCTAAATCTGGTGGTTTATCGCTATCGTTGTAGCCCCGTAAGTCAAGGGCGACGACTTTATAATCTTTAGCAAACTCTGGTATTTGGTGCCGCCAAGAGTACCAGAACTCTGGAAACCCGTGCAGCATTAACATCAAAGAACCCTCGCCTTGAGTTACGTAGTGCAGCTTAACCCCGTTGGTTACGAGGTCCGAGTGCTGCCAAGAACCATCTAGTACTGACATGGATGCCTCCTTAACTTTTGTGGTTATCCTTTCAAAGGACGGTGGGGCAGGTAGAGAAGAAATTACTCCCTACTCCCTACTCCCTACTCCCTTCTTTCTCAAAGCGATCGCTCAGAGCTCAAGCGTGCATGAGTTTTTCGCAATGCCAGACTCGTCCAAATTGCCCCCACCAGATCGATCGCACCCATAAGAAGCAGGATTGGGGGTGCAAGTCTCAAAACCACAAGAATAACGAAGCAAACTGCAGCGGCGGGGCGTGCATGTAGAGTCCAGTGAAAAAATACGGTGGTTTCGCACCGTGCGGCCTGAATGTAGTAGTAGCCTAGACCCAGGCTACCGAATCCACCCACGCGAAGCCAAGGTTCATTAGTCGGTGGGAGTCCCAACCAAGAAAGTCCGACATTGGGCACTATCAGGAAAATACTACCCAGGAGTAACAGGTAGATTCCAAAGGCAAGGATACTCTTTGCTGCGGCACTCATGTTTTGTTTATACCTAAGAGAATGTGTTCTTGCTCACTTTTTTAAAGCGGATT
>DALYIW010000378.1:4269-7063 GCA_031970155.1 Coleofasciculaceae cyanobacterium CTOTU46601
ATATTTACATAAATTCAAAGAGAGCTAATATTGCTCCTTCCATAAGTCTTAAATTGCAGCATAGCGGTCTTCAGGTAACAAAGCTTATTCATAAAAAAAATTAATACGCTCTCAGAAACGGACATTTTGAAGGCGTTCATTCTAACAAAGAGGATAATCGATGTGCCAGAGACAGATTTAAAGATTTTTTACTAATAAATTGAGAGTCATACCCGAAGTGTTATCGTTGGAGAAATGAAGTTTTTCACTCAATAGACCTATTGAAAAACTAACTAGGACGGGCAAGATGCCCATCCCACTCATAGTAATTTTTTCTTGTGGGGTAGGCGTCCCGCCTGCCCAAGAATTTAATAAAAAGGAATGAGAGCAAGAAATCTAATCAAGAATTCTGCTGTTAGGGTTGGTGGTTGAACTACTATGGTGGCTTTATAAGACTCTAAAACGGTAGTACCCTCTAGGGTACTGTCAGCTCCTGAAAAGACTGCCTAAGATGGACGTAAACAAGGATTCCCTACCTCAATATTTGCGTTTATTAGGCAACATGCCTGAGACTCACAAAAAGCGGTGGAAAGCCCATTAATTCTAGGTGAGAAGTTCCTTCCGTTCACCATCTAATGATTAGTTGCTAGTTGTTTATATAAGCACTCTCCACCAAACAACAAACAACAAACAACAAACAACTCTTTGCCTTTTATCAGTGAGGAGAGATATGAATATTAGCGATCGACTCGATATCAACCTTCGCGATCAACTCAATGCAGCCCAGAAGCAGCTTGAGCATGACCGGGCAGGCGGACTAGCTGCTTTGAATAATATCTTCCACCAAGGCGTGGTTCCAAATCCGTTACCCAATGGGCGCTACTGGGGCGGACTGATCACCTCGACCTTGAATCCGTTGTTGGATAACTTTCTAGGAGGCGTCACCCAGCTTTGGTTCCCCTGGCAGGGTAAGACATTTGATGCAGCTACCCAAACTGGCGACAACATTTTCACCAATGATGGTTTATTGATGGGTCGCCTACTTTGGCCATTCTATGACGGTTATATTCCGGACGGACGGGGGCGATCGCGTGCCTTTAAATTTCGCTCGTCCATTGGGTCATGTGCATTAGATCCTGCGATCGAAGTCTTCAGGATGAACTTCAACTTAGAGGGTAATCCTAAGTTTTTGGTGCGCGACTTAGTAGATGAGTTGCGGCAGATTGACGAGGACTATTACCTCGGCAAAGCCGTGTTAGGAAATTTGAGTGGAAAGCCTTATCTGGCAGCCTATTTCACCCTCAGATCTGGGTTAAACTCTCCCAACTCAGATATCTAGGTAACTAGGAGCAAAAATCAGAACTTTGCTCCTGGTAATGCAGGAGCAACCCTCTCTTTTTTATCTTGATTTTTAATAATTACAGTATACCCATTATTGTGCCATGATTTTTGAACCATTCACCATTAAAAATGTAACTTTTAAAAACCGAATTCTCAGGTCATCGATTGGTGGTAGAACCTCTTACTATGATGGAACAGTAACATCGGCGTGGAAAAACTTTGAAAAAAGATTTGCCGAAAATGATGTTGCTGGGATTATTTCAGCGACCATTACCGTAGACGATCGCAGATGGTCACCGTTAGAGTACCCCAAAATTAGTAACGATAAATTCATCAAGCCCTTGCGAGCAGGAATCCAAGAAGTTCAAAAACTTGGATGTAAATATATTATCCAAATTGGTGATGGTGGTTGTCATACACAAACCAGTTTATTTTCGCAAGAATCAGACGCTAAATCTTCTTCTTCAGGCTTCGATCTTCTATTTGGATACCGGAATCACAGCATTGAGATGTCTGTTGAAGAAATCGAACAGACAATTGAAAACTTTGCAGAAGCAGCAAGACGGGTTCGAGAAGCGGGTTGTGATGGCTTAGAAATTACCGCATCAAAGGGCTATGTTATTCATCAGTTTTTGAATCCAGCGATTAACAGAAGAACTGATGAGTATGGCGGCTCTGTAGAAAAGCGTTTTCGTTTTCTCAAGGAAGTTGTCAAAGCCGTTCGAGAAAAAATAGGAGCTGACTTTTTAGTAGGAATTCGCTTGTCAGCTTTAGACTATAACTACTTGCCAGTCAACGTCAGATTGCCGATAGTATTTCCCTTGAGAAATTATTTGATGGGGAATGGATTAGAAGAAACAATCTTTTATGCGAAGGAGCTGGAAAAATTAGGAATAGATTATTTACATATCTCGGCTGGATATGGCTTTATCAATCCCAAGGAAAACCCTGGAGATTTTCCAGTTGAAGAAGTGAGAATGTATGCCAGCTCCAATCGGCATCTGAGTTTAAAAGCTACCGTCAGGTCTACTCTCTTGAATGTATTGCCGAATCCTATTTTGAAGTTAATTTTAGGGGCAGGTTGGAAGTTTGTACCGGGAGTTAGCGTAGATCATGCCCGGAAATTCAAGGAAGCTGTTTCTATTCCTATCATAGGCAATGGAGGATTTCAGCAACGAGACTTTATAGAAAACGCTCTACGAGAACAAAAATGTGACATGGTGTCAATGGCAAGACCTCTATTGGCAAATCCTGACTTGTTAAAGATATTTCAAGAAGGCAAGAACGAACCGGACAATCCTTGTACGTTTTGTAATCGATGCACCATCAGGACGGTAAATTTTCCCTTGGGCTGCTATGAACCACTAAGATTTTCTTCTCAAGATGAGATGGAAGCCCAAATCCTAAAATGGTCTGCTACTCACGATGTCTGATGCTACAGATAAGAGAGCACAGGAGGCAGGGGAGGCAGGGG
>DALYIW010000379.1:0-6983 GCA_031970155.1 Coleofasciculaceae cyanobacterium CTOTU46601
AACCTCAGCCACCTGATTCAGACAGTACGTCTACTCAGATGCTTGAACCTCAGCCACCTGATTCAGACAGTACGTCTACTCAGATGCTTGAACCTCAGCCACCTGATTCAGACAGTACGTCTACTCAGATGCTTGAACCTCAGCCACCTGATTCAGACAGTACGTCTACTCAGATGCTTGAACCTCAGCCTAGAGAGGCTGACTTAAAAAAGTCGTCAGACGACCCCCATCTAAAAACCTCCGTCTCTTCTATGGTTGGAGTCGAAGTGCCTACCGTAGAAGAAACGCCCAGCGACGACGCCACTGGGGTAGTCGTCGAACCTCTGGAAGTCGCAGAAACCCCCAAAAACTCGGCTTCTGTGGTGGTCGTCGAACCCGTTGCCGTCGAAGAACCAAGTGATGACCAAGGTGCTGCTGCGGCTGTCACCCAACCCGCTGAAGTTGAAGAGATACCCAGCGACGAGCCAGCTACCCTTGTCACTGAGTCCACCGAAGTTGCAGCGACACTTAACAGTGAGTCAGTTGCTCCAACAGAAGAAGCCCAAGCGCCAACGCTCTTGGAGAAAGTTTCTTCTGTCATTGAAGCCGTTTCTACAGCGTTTAAGCACCCAGAGGCTGACCAAAAAGATTCAGAAACTGTAGTAGAAGCTTCTAAGTCAGACCTAGGGGAACCTGAGTCTTCGGCTGCCGATACCACTGATTTGAAGACGACTGAGGCACCAGCTTCTCAAGTCGAAGAAACTCAAGCGCCAACGCTTTTGGAACAAGTTTCTTCAATAGTTGAGGCAGTTTCGACAGTATTTAAGCCGCAAGAGATTGAGCCACAGGACTCAAAAGATGCATTAGAGCCAACGGCAACTGAGGCTACTGCCGTCGATACTGTTGAGTCGCTGACGACACAGGCACAGGATTCGGATTTAGAAAAAACCCAAGCGCCGAAGCTGTCGGAGCGATCGTCCTCCGTGGTGGAGACAGTGCCTGATAAGAAAACCTCTAAATCTTCTAAGTCTCAAAGCAAGAAGAAAGCCAAAGCCAAAGGATTTGGTGGTTCCAAAAAAAACAAGTAATGGGTCACTCTTAAGGATGAAGGATGAAGGATGAAGGATGACGAGCGTTGCTCTCTTCGACGTAAGGAGCGTCAGGATGAATAGCCTCATAAATAAATAATGGTGCTTTACCCGAAGATTTTTTATCTTTCATCCCTCATCCCGGACTAACGTCCCGCTGCGCTATCATCCCTCATCCTTTCAAAGGTCATAGGTAATGGGGAAGAAGTTAGCTATCATTCGAGAGGTTTAATCATCCAGAACGACTGAGTTTGGTAGCCTAATCGGTGGTAAAGATTTAGAGCTGGTTGATTGGATTGAAAGACTTGAAGACCAATTTGACGATCGCCCCTTGCCATTGCCCAGTCCTCAGCCTGATGCATCAACGCCCTGGCAATTCCCCGACGGCGGTGTTCTGGCATCACGTAAAGCAAAAAAATATGGGCATGGCGATCGCCTTTTAACTGATCAACCGCATTTCCCAGCCACATACAGGCTACTGGCTCATTCCGTGGCAGCGTGGGAGAGACATCTGATGAGTCGTCAGAAACCCCTGCATCAGCTAACTCGACCCACCACAAAGGTGTTTCTCTAGAAAAGAACTGCTTAACTGTTTCCGTCAGATGAGAAAAATCTTCTAGCTCTGGGAAAAGCTCTTGGTAACTCAACTTCAGGTAACTCACCAAAGTGGAGCGATCCCGTCCTGACCCAATGCGTAGTTGATAGCCCGGTAAGAGTTGATTAGGCACCAGTGCTGGCAGAATGTTGGTTAATTAACTTGACCCGCTGATGTCGGTAAAGTTGGAGCATCTACCGATGGTAAATCAGCGGCTGCATCAACGTCCGGTGCAGGTGCCTGTTTACTGGCTGACTCAACATCTTCCATCGGTGCCGGTGCGGCCATATCTGACGGTAGAAAGATGCGAACGCTTACTGCCAATAGTGCTACTAAAAACACAAGCAGCACTAAAAACGGAGCAATGTACTGACGAAAGATGGCCATGATTTAGTTGTTTGTTTTTAGTTGTTATTTAGTTATTAACAATCTGTTACTTCACCATTCTACGAAATTGGGTAGGACTGATACACAGCCCACAAACAAAAGAGCTAGCTGGAAAATAGGGAGTCGGGAGTCGGGAGTCGGGAAAGAGAAATTTTTATTCAATGTTTGTGTGCGCGATCGCGTGGACGGCTGCCCTCTTGCGGCTTGAAAAAATCTTTATTGATATGAACTTCTTGCCGCTACCGTTGAGTCACCTAGTTCGTAATCGCGCCAGACACCCACCAAGACTCCTTGTACTTGCACACGGTTTGCCGCTACCTCTATGGGAAGGTACTTGGAATTGGCAGGTTTGAGCGTGACTTGCTCACCTTTTCGGTAAAAATGCTTCAAGGTTGTGCCATGTCCTTCTACTCGTGCTGCAACAATTAGACCATTTTTCAGTTGATCTGAGTCAGAGACGGGCTGCATGATTACGACATCCCCTTCAGCAATCAGGTCTTCAATCATGCTGTCTCCGATAACTCGCAACGCAAAGTTACCAGGTTGACGGAACAAAGGAGACAAGTCTAGTTGCTCAACCGTATCAGTAAACGGTTCTACAAGACCACCTGCTGTGATTGCTCCTAGTACGGGTACTCCTGCGGGAGCGCCTCCTAAAATCCGAATGGTGCGAGCTTTTCCTTCTGTCCAGTCAATATATCCTTTTGACCTTAAATGTTCTAGGCGACTCTGAACAGGTGCGGGTGAGCGTAAATTCATCGCTCGCATCATCTGCCGGATTGAAGGCGCGTGTTGCGAGGTGTGAATATAATCTACCAGCCAGTCATACAGTTGTTGTTGAGCTTCAGTGAGGGGTTCCATAGTGCTAAAAGGAGACAAAAAATAGTTGTGAGTTTTGTTAGCGAAGTGATTGGCGATCGCGAATTCGCCGATAGTCTGTTTTGATTTTTGAATTAAGACGATTCATCCTTATCATTTTTTGTGCTAATCGTTACTCCCCTTAGAACAGTCGTACTACTAAACCCCCTCATTTGTCCAGTAGGGACAAGCAGAAAACTTGCCTTTTTTGATGTTCTAAGCTGATATGCCTTTCACTTGCATCATCTTCTCCTCTAACCTCCCTAGCCCTTTTTAAGAGTTCAATCAGCTCCCAAAAGACTGACCAGTAAAGCTTTTTGAGCGTGCATTCGGTTTTCGGCTTGATCCCAAATGCGCGATCGCGACCCTTCCATTACATCATCGGTGATTTCTTCCCCCCGGTGAGCGGGTAAACAATGTAGCACAATCACCTCTGGGTCAGCGCTGCTCAACAATTGTTCATTCACCTGATAAGGCTGAAAAATAGGAATTCGGGCGTCAGCGGACGCTTCCTGACCCATACTGGCCCAGACATCAGTGTAAAGAACCTGAGCATCCTTAGCGGCGGTAACAGGGTCATTAGTGAGCATAACTTCTGTCCTATCACCAGCAATCTGCCGTGCCTGCTCGACAATGCTGGGATCAGGTTGATACGCTGGTGGCGTGGCCACTCTAACATTCATTCCTACTAGGGCGCACCCCAGCATCAGAGAATGAGCTACATTATTGCCATCTCCCAAATAAGTCAAAGTCCCGCCAGTCAGTGAGCCAAAGCACTCCTGAATGGTCAACAAATCTGCTAAAACCTGACAGGGATGCTCCAAATCGGTCAGAGCATTAATCACGGGAATCTGTGTATATCGAGCAAAGGTTTCTAGCTGCTTTTGCTCAAAGGTGCGAATCGCCAGAATGTCCAGATACCGATCCAATACCCGTGCCGTATCTACCACTGGTTCACCCCGACCAACTTGGGTAACATCAGGATTTAAGTCAATGACCTGACCACCTAGTTGGTACATGGCCACCGAAAAACTGACCCGCGTTCGTGTAGAAGCCTTATAGAACAACAGCCCCAACACTTTGCTACACCGCAGATTTAGCTGACCAGCTTTCAACTGAGTCGCTAAATGCAATAGTTCCTGGATTTCATCAGCACTCAGATCTGCCAAACTTAGCAAATCTCGTCCTTTTAATGCCTCCATATTTTTCCCCGATGGCTAATTTGATCAGCTTTTGCCTGAGCAGTAAATATTTTTACAAGAAAACCACGCTTACTCTTGACCAGGCATCAGCTTTTCATGATCACCCAGTTTCAAGCAGTGCTGTCTTAAGACACTATCAGATTTTTATAAAATTATCCCAGTTTTTTTCGATTTTATCTTATGCATAAAATTCTCATTATATTTTAGAACAAACTCCTGATAGAGTTCTCAAAACCTGATTATTGTTATGAAACTAGTTGAGCTAGTAATAACCTTAAACGGATCATAAACTTTGTAAAATTCATGAGTTAATTTTCTAGTCTTCTAAGAAAAAAATAGCTCCCTAAGCAACTCCATTTGATTTTTTTATTTTCAATACTGTGATAACTATATAAGCTTTAAAACTCTGGAAATTTTAGACTAAATACTCAAAAAAATCAACAAATAAATTTTGGTAGCATAATATAATACAGAAATATGTATACATTTTGTACAATCTATTAAAGATGTTTTTCTTCAAATTTACTGATATTTTATTAGAATCGACAAGTCATAAAAAATCAAAAATTATCAAGGAGTCTCAAAAAAGAATTTAGAGAATAAAGCAATCTCTTCGAGTGCATCCCAATTTGACCACTACATTGGGAAAGTTTAGAAAAAATTAATTGTTGATGATTACTAAGGAGAGGGGCGACTGGCAGGATGAACAATTACTACGGAATACATCAGTGTGATTTTCAACTAGAAGCTCGCGATCGCACAAGAGAGAGAAACAGAGGAAAAAAAGAACAAAGAGGAAACCGTAGTTTTAGGAAGTTACCTGCTAGCATCGGGATTGCCATTCTAAATCTGGGATTGTTGCTGACACCAGCGCTGGTCTCCAGACCTGCTCAGGGGGCGGAGAAAATTTATATTTCTTATGGTCCTTTAGAATTTACTCTGCCAGTCTCTGCTCTAGAAGTTTATGCTAAGCAAGGCAAAATTACTCAGGATTTAGCCTTCTATGCGAACTATCTAGACCCAAAACAGCGTGAACAGCTACGAAAAGTTTTGGTGACTCGTATTGATGTAACACCATTAGCGATCGCACAATTTCTCTATTCCCCTCAAGGAGAAGTTATCCTGCAACGGATAGGTCAGATCATCCAAACTAAAGCCAATCAACCTGGTTTCTATGCGATTCGCGCCGCCTTAATTCTGGCAGCTGCTGATCCAGAAGGCTTGACGCCGTTGAATGTGTTACGTAAGTTTCCTACCTACGGGATTCGGATTAACACCAGGCGTGGCTTTCAGGTGATTGATAGGCTATCGGCTTTAATTCGGCAAACTGAAATCGCGATCGCCGCAGTCGAACAGCAAGCCCTAACTGAGGCAGCAGCCCAATCGTCAGGCAAAACGTCACCTTCTCCATGGGTTCGGAACCCAAATAAATTCTCTCAGCTACCGGACTTGCGGCAACCGGGATCGATACAATACTCGATGGAAACACTGATGCTCAATGACTTGAGTCGTGGGCGATCGTTTCCTGTCGATTTTTATCTACCTACCTCCCCCTCGCGAGAATTAGCACCACTAGTTGTCATCTCTCACGGACTGGGTTCTGATCGCCAGACATTTCAGTATTTAGCTACTCACTTAGCCTCTTACGGATTTGCAGTAGCTGTACCGGAGCATCCAGGGAGTAACGCCCAGCAATTCCAGGCTTTAATTAATGGTTTAGCCAATGAGGTAACTGCTCCGAGTGAGTTAATTGACCGACCTTTAGATATCAAGTTTTTGCTAGATGAACTAAAGCGTTCTTATAGTGGGCGCATCAATTGGCAACAAGTGGGCGTTTTAGGTCAGTCTTTTGGGGGCTACACAGCTTTGGCATTAGCTGGAGCAAAGATTAATTTTGAGCAATTACAAAAAGATTGTGACCCATCAAATGATTTTCTGAATCTATCGCTACTTCTTCAATGTCGGGGGTTGGCGCTGCCACCTACTGATTATCAGTTGTCTGATGAGAGAGTGAAAGCTGCGATCGCAATTAACCCCATCGGCAGCACCATCTTTGGACAATCCCAGCTAAGCAAAATTCAAGTACCATTGATGCTGGTTGCTGGTAGTGACGATACGGCAGCACCTGCACTGCCAGAACAAATTCAACCTTTTACCTGGCTAACAACGCCAAATAAATATCTAGTTTTGCTCAAAGACGGAACGCACTTTTCCACCCTTGGAGCATCAGCGGATGCAGTACCACTACCTGTTCGAGTGGTAGGTCCTACCCCAGAGGTTGCTCGAACTTATATGAAAGCATTGAGTTTGGCGTTTTTTGAAACGTATATCGCCAATAAGCCAGAATACCGAGTTTATCTGAATGCCTCCTACGCTCGATTTATCAGTCAATATACTCTCCCCTTGAGCCTGGTGGAGTCCCTGACAGAGAGCCAAATTAAACGGGAAGGGGTGAAGCAAGGTTCTACCTCACAGGAAACACCATCTCCGTCACCGTGATCTGAGACTATTAATGCAAGGTGCTCAACGCCTTACGGCATCTAAGGATAGAACAGATCAACATCCAAGTCGCTGGCGGAACTCCACCCTACAGTGCTCAACGCCTTACGGCATCTAAGGATATAACAGGAAAGGCGACTCTTGCAAGGATCCGCTCCACAAGGAGTGCGATGCAAGCATCTCTGAGTGTGAGGTGGTTTCCTTCGTTTCTAATGCCCCGAATCCTTATATAGTAAGATGTTCAGCGTTTTTATGTTGGTTGGAGATGCTTGCAAAATCGACAGAAGTTAGACTAGGTAAGACTTACAGAGGTTCTCTATACTATGGAAAAATCAGGATTTGGCAAAGATTTAACGGTTGGAGTGGCTCTGTTTG
>DALYIW010000380.1:0-6954 GCA_031970155.1 Coleofasciculaceae cyanobacterium CTOTU46601
AAACGTTTAGCAATAATCAGTCCTAACCCAGAGCCTTGCTGTTCGTAGAGGTTACGCTCAAATTGCATGTAGGCTCCGAGATTGGCTATTTGAGCTTCTGTCATGCCTCGTCCACTATCGATAATGGATAGATTAAAAGTTTTTGAAGCAAAACTACTAAAGAGACGAACGGGAGTGCCAGCTGTTGAAAACTTGAAGGCATTATCGACGATTTCTTCGACAATTTTCTTAAATCTTAGTTCGGAAATTAGAACAATTGCTTCAGAGAGTTCTAAATGCAAATCTGCTTCCCTATCGGCTTTTTGAGCTTTTTGAAGGGCAACCTCTACAATAATTTTTTTGGTATGACTCTTTTCTCCACTACAGCGCAGAGCTTGAACTCGCTCCGGGTTGGTTGCTATTAGCTCCAAATCCGCAGATAGTAAGAAGTTCTGGGTGAGTCTATACAAGCGTTGACTAGAGGTATAGATTGCCTCTAGCATTTCTAAGACTTCTTCCTTTTCTAGAGAGTCGTAATCATCGAGCAGGAGCTTTGAGTAGCTAAGAATACCATTGAGAGGGGTGTTTAGTTCGTGAGGGAGTGAGTGGAGGATGTTCCCACGCAATTCATCGAGTTTTGTCTGAGATTGCGTCTCGAAGGCTTCTTGCTTTTCTATTTGAGCTGCGATCGCCCCAAGCAGTTCATTTCTAGTAAATGGTTTGCTCAGAAAATCATCGGCTCCCAGTTCCATTCCCTGACGCTGATCGACTTTAGCGGCTTTAGCTGTAAGAAAAATGAAGGGAAGCGTCCGAGTGGAGGGGTTCTGGCGCAGCTGTTTGAGAACGCCATAACCATCGAGATCTGGCATCATAATGTCGCAAATAACTAAATCAGGTACATTTTCCTGCGCTAATTGCACTCCTATAAGACCATCTTCTGCTGTAACGACATCGAAATACTCAGAGGTGAGCATCTCTTGAAGATTTTCACGGATATCGTCCTCATCTTCAATCACTAGAATCTTTTTCATTAAAGGAGAGAATGTTCATCTGTTCTGTTATAGCCAATGTACGAACCTTTTACAGGAAGGTAGCGCGCTCATCCTACGCTATTAAACCTATCTTGAAAGTCGGGAGTCGGGAGTCGGGAGTTGGGAGTTGGGAGTTGGGAGTCGGGAGTCGGCGTTCAAACACCCAAAAGGGTTAACAGAGCAATACTTTTAAGGAAGTATATTTCTGTCAACCCTATTGACTGTCAGTGAGTGTATTAAAACTTTCTAGCTAATACGCAGGATAGATTGAGGTCTTCTGTAACTGAACTGCTTACCTGAGCTAGAAAATGAGTGAAGAAGATTAAGTTAGGTTAATTTTGAAGCCTTTGTTCTTGTCGCCTTCTGCCTTAGGCAAACTACTAAAAGTCAAAAACTCGGTTGGTTCGGTTCCTTACGAGTACTGCATAGCAGAAATGATCTATCAGTAAGGAAAAGGCAACAGGGATATTTACCAACGGGTTGAGAAACTTCTGCCGCTCTGTGCTGGGGCGTTAGCCTCATTGCCATAGATGCACTTTAATGGTCGTTTAGGATCTGATAACGGTAAAAGGCGTAGGTATCAAATAAGGCTCCTACGAGGCTACAGGTAAAGCCAATGACTAGGACTCCCTCAACTGGACAGCCACTGCCAAACACGGCGAGGAACTTCAACAGCTGTGTGGTACCAGCCTGACCAATGGTTTCCAAACCGGGGATGTAACCAATTCCAGACAGAGCCACTACTAACAGGGTCACCAGCACAATTGGAGCAATAAAGCTGAGTAGGGCTGTCAACACGAGGGAACGGAGAAAGTTGGGCAAGATGCTCATAAAACGAATCATATTGCGGTTGGACTGAGAAGCAAGGGTCGATGTAAAACTTGCCACTTCCTACAATAAGTGCGATCGCCTCATCCAAACACATCTGTCAAAAATCTTAAATCTTCATTAAAAATCTTGGTGAAAGTCCGTGAAATTTACTCAGAAAATCATGATAGCTCAATTAAAGTCTCCTAGGTAAATCGCCTGCCACTCAACACAACTGAGTCAAACACCTGTAAACCTAGAGTATTAAAATTGAACAAACATATACATTGTATTTCGTATTGCATCAACCAAGAGACAGCATTACAGAATCACTGAACTTGGTGTAATACGCTACTGTTGCAGACAAGGATGTTTCAAGACTAGTCGGAGTATCCTAGTCAAGGTTTTTCGTATTCTATTAATGAAGTGTTACAAGCGTTCCAGCTCTACGGTAACTGGTCTAGTTTCTGAGAATCTGTAGATCAAAAGTTATCATTTACCAATACTTAAAAAGCTGAGCGATACAGGTTGTGATAGGGTTTTACAACCCACCAGTAGCAAGTGCTTTATTGTACCATTCACTCTGATCAGATTTCCCTAGCCATGCTATCTTCCCTAAGGTGCATCTCAATTTTGCAAAAATATGTACTTGCGCTCATCTGGCTGGCATACATTACCAGCGCTCATCTGGCTGGCGTACACTACCAACGAGCCAGATATTTATTAATGTGTGTACTACTTCAGGTTGTAAAAGTAATTGGCGTTTAACTAGCTGGGCATTATTAGCTGCCTTGTTTTGGGCTGCCCCAGCCAGCGCACAGGTAAGCATATCTCCTCTAGTCATAGAGGTACAGGCGAGGCGAGGTCAAGCTCAGGGGGTGATCGATGTCGGCAACAATACGAATGAACCGTTTCGCGCTCGCCTCTACGCTGAACCCTTTACCTATAGCCGTGATAAGGGTTTTCAAACTTTAGAAAAAGGGGAACAGAGCGACCTAACTCCTTATCTACAATTTTCTCCCAGAGAACTCAATGTGCCTGCGGGAGTAAACCGTAGAATTCGCTTTATTGTTCGCTTACCTCCGAGTCAGCCTCTAGGGGAATATCGAGCCGTTGTGTTTACAGAAAATCTAAAACAGAGTGTAAACGAGAGAGGCAACCGTGTTGGTCTCGTCACTCGTATTGGAGTTACTATCTACGTGCGTAACGGAGATTTATCTCCTACTCTATCTGTGGAGAATGCTAGTTGGAATTCACAGCAAAGACAGATACAAATGCTAGTGAAGAATACAGGTGGCGCATCAACGCGATCGCAAGTTAATTGGACATTGAAGCGAGGAGAAACCGTAGTGAAAACTGGTAATCTCAACCCTACTGGTATTGTTGCTCAAAGCGAGCGTAATTTCTTGTTGGAATATCCTGGTAAAGACCAATCCAGTATTACCCCCGGTGAATACCAATTGAGTGGCGAATTAATTTGGTCTGAAGGGGAGAATAAACGCACCAAGAGTTTCAGCGTTAATCTAACGATCCCGACAACTGCCCAAAGCCATTAAACTTCTTAAGCGCATTCAAATTCTTGGGCAGGCGAGACGCCTACCCCACAAGAAAAGTAGACTTTCAAGATAGACCTATTGAGCAGATGGAGATGAACAAACATCTTTTTTTGAAGCCTAAGAGGCTGTCTCTAAAGAAAAGTAAAGTGACGCGAATTATGCGAGCGCTTGAAACTGTGCTAACCGTTTCAACATCAAACGAATCATAACTGTGTAAATCATAGACTCACTCGTTTCCGGTAACAGCTCATAATCTTTACTTAAGCGACGGTATTGATTCCACCACCCAAAAGTCCGTTCGACAATCCAGCGTTTTGGTAATATCTGAAATCCTGGTTGACTACGACAAATTACATCCACTTTTGCCGCACCTAACTGCTGAATCACCCGTGAAAAATTCTCGCCGCTAAACCCTTGAGCTACCCAGATGATGACTAAATTATCCATTGCCTGTGCAGCTTCCATCACTACTGCTGCTCCTCCCAAGCGTTCTGGAAAGTTGGCTTCCGTCACGATAACAGCTAACAGCAGTCCTAATGTATCTACTAAGATAAAGCGCTTGCGTCCTTTACTTGTCATTTTCCCTATGCAACTGCATCAGATTTGCTCTATCTTCGGATGAAGCGATCGCATAATTCGACTCACTTTACTTTTCTTTAGAGACAGCCTCTAACTGTTGTTTTTGATATTGCACTTAATCATTAATGCGTACAAAGCCGCGCTGTAGATGATTGAGCAGCATTGCCAGCGCGGCTGACTCCCACATTCATAGGAGCTTATTGGATCATGCCATGCACGACAACAAGGCGATCATGAAAGAAGGCGATCGCAAACTTCCAGTTGTAGAGAACACATTATCAATCATTCTCGTCCTCTCCATGACCGAGAGCGAACCCTGATTTTTCTCTACAGCTACTGCCAGCTGGGAATGACACCCCAGCAACCCAACGACACTTCGGCAAAGCTTCGGCAAGCTCAGCTACCGCTCCACTTCGGCAAGCTCAGGCTTCGGCCGTGAGCGAGAGCTACGATCTGAGTTTCGACTCTTCGGCCACGCGAGAGAGCATCGCAGGCTCAACTACCGCGCTCCTTCGACTGGCGCTCAGGCAACTCATACCGAAGTCCGAACGAGCAAGCCAAACAACAAACAACCAACAACAAACAACCTTTTTTCCACGTTGGAATAGCCTTGCTATCCTGAAAGAAGTAGCCCTGCTCGGACGTCCGCGCATTAAACGATGACTGAACAAACCACCCGCATCTGTATACTCGGTGGAGGCTTTGGGGGTCTCTATACTGCCCTACGCTTGAGCCAGTTGCCTTGGGAAAAACCCCAACGACCTGAAATTATCCTGATTGACCACAACGATCGCTTTTTATTTTCGCCGCTTTTATACGAACTGCTGACAGGCGAACTCCAAACCTGGGAAATTGCCCCTCCCTTTGAAGAACTTTTGGCAAACACGGGCGTGCGTTTCACTCAAGCTGCGGTAGCGGGAATTGATGTAGACGAACGGCGGGTACAACTCCAAAATGGGCCGGAATTTTCCTATGATCGCCTAGTATTAGCGCTGGGTGGAGAGACACCGCTAGATATGGCACCAGGAGTAGCAGAATATGCCATCTCATTCCGCCATCTTGCTGATGCCTATCGCTTGGAAGAACGGCTGCGAATTTTAGAAGAATCCAACGCCGATAAAATCCGGATCGCCATTGTTGGTGCTGGTTACAGTGGTGTCGAGTTGGCTTGCAAGCTAGCAGAACGGTTAGGAGAGCGGGGACGCCTGCGCTTGATTGAACTGAGTGATATGATTCTCAGAACCTCTCCGAACTTTAATCGAGAAGCAGCACAAAAAGCTTTAGATGACCGGAATGTCTGGATCGACTTAGAAACAGAGGTTGAATCTATCGGACAGGATACGATTTCACTGATGTACAAAGGACAAGTGGATACGATTCCGGTTGATTTGGTACTGTGGACAGTTGGGACTAGAGTAGCACCAGTAGTGCGATCGCTCCCTCTCAAGCACAACAAGCGCGGCCAACTAACAACCGATCCAACTCTACAAGTCGTTGACCATCCAGAAATATTTGCTTTAGGTGACCTTGCCGACAGCCGCGATGCCGAAGGTCAACAAGTACCCAGCACGGCTCAAGCCGCCTTCCAACAAGCAGATTACACCGCCTGGAATATCTGGGCATCTCTTACCGGACGACCTCTGCTTCCCTTCCGCTATCAGCACTTAGGGGAGATGATGACGTTGGGAACGGAGAATGCAACGTTTGCAGGCCTAGGAATGAAACTCGACGGGTCTTTAGCCCACATTGCTCGGCGTCTTGCCTATCTCTATCGACTACCCACCTTAGACCACAAGCTAAAAGTTGGCTTGAACTGGATAGCGCAACCTGTACTAGAGTTGCTGTCTGGGAAATAATTGTTGTTTGTTGTTTGTTGTTTGTTGTTGGTTATTTGTTATTGGTTAAGTCGGTGGGTGTTGCATGTGGGGAGTCGGGAGTCGGGAGTCGGGAGTCGGGAGTGGGGGAGAGCAACTTTCCTTAAAAGCGTCTGCTTGTGCGAACTATGAAAAAATTAAAGGTTCTAGAGCCTGCTAGCGCTACGGCGAGATGTTTATATAGCCCCAGACCTCCAGTCTGTTTAACTTCTTAGTTAGTGATTAGTTAAAGAATAATCACAAACAATAAACAACAAACAACAAACAACAAACAACAACCAATAACAATGCAACAACCGAAAGTCATTTTTCTCGATGCTGTTGGTACGCTGTTTGGTATCCGAGGGAGTGTAGGTGATGTGTATAGTGCGATCGCTCACCAATTTGGTGTTGAAGTCCCAGCCCAAACCTTAAATGAAGCGTTCATTCAAGCATTCACCGCCTCTGAACCCATGATTTTTCCAGGAACAGCCCCACGAGATATTCCTCAATGCGAATTTGAGTGGTGGCGGGTGATTGCCCTACGCACGTTCCAACAAGCTGGGGTTCTTGAACATTTCGCTGACTTTACTATTTTTTTTGACATACTCTACAACCACTTTGCAACCGCCCAACCGTGGTTTATCTATCCTGATGTTCTCCCAGCTCTAGAGGCGTGGCGACGTATTGGTATAGAGTTGGGTGTAGTGTCTAATTTTGATTCTCGTATCTACTTGGTTTTAAGAGCGCTGAAATTGGAAGAGTTTTTTACCTCTGTTACCATTTCTACACAGACAGATGCTGCTAAACCTAATCCACAGATTTTTGCGGTTGCCTTACAAAAACACTCCTGCAATCCTCAACAAGCATGGCATATTGGCGACAGTTTTCAACAAGACTATCAAGGTGCCAAAGCCGCTGGACTTAGAGCAATTTTAGTAGAGCGCATTAGTGAAAGCGCTTGAAGTTCACACTAGAGAGAGCTGCTGTTTAAAAGTTATTTTAGACCGCGCAGGCGGTCTTGGTTTGTGTAGCCCCAGAATTCCATTCTGATACCGAGTTGCATTCAAAGAGGTAACTTTCTCTCCCCCTGCTCCCCCTGCTCCCCCTGCTTCCCAAACTACTATGTTTGAACGCAACTTTGTACGT
>DALYIW010000381.1:0-6900 GCA_031970155.1 Coleofasciculaceae cyanobacterium CTOTU46601
TACCTGGATTCGGGTTTTGGTTATTTCCTGTACCTGGATTCGGGTTTTGGTTATTGCCTCCTCCACCTCCTCCAGGCGGAGCACCAGCAGCGCCAGGAGGCAAGGTTGTTGGCTGTGGGGGTGGTGGTACAAGCCGGATGTTTGCGCCTGGAATATTGATGATTGTCTGTGGGGGCACAGTAGGTTGCTGACGTTGCTGAGGAGGCTGCTGATTTGGGGCAGGGATGGGTTCCGGTACTTCAGGTTCCCCAGTAGTTCGGTTAAATCCAAGCAGCGATTCGGTGTTAGGTAAGTAAGTTATCCAACGCTGTGGATCGGGACGGCTTCTCCATGCTTTACGGCTAACGTTTAACTTCAAAACTGGGGCGATCGCACCATTGTTTTGTCCTATAACCGTTACTGACACGTATGACACCAAAATGTCCCGGTCAAAGCTACGTTGCGCTGCTGCTCTGGCAACGGCCTCGGCACGGCGCACAAAGCTAGTGAAACTTTCACGTGACTGACGGCTTAGGGAAACTTCAAGATTTGCCGTGTAAGCGTAGGCACGTTGGGGCGCGATCGCCGTTGTACCAAGCCAACTGACAGTTCCTAAACCCAACACGGCTAACAAACTAACCCTCGCCACTGGCTTGTGGGCAACAGATTCAATCAGCTGGGCACAAAAGTGCTTTAACTGAACTGACAATGCTGCAAGAGGGTTGAAATCAGTTGGCTTAGACTTCAACATAAGACGCACTCGCTCCTGGTGTTGACAATCAGTGCGGTTGACTGAATATTTTTAGTATTAAGAGTAAACTTTCATAGTATATGATTTCATCTGCACTGTGACAGAAAACAAGCATAAACTATAGATTAATTGTGTTTTTGAAGTTTGTCTGATACTCCGCGTGAAAAAAGGGAGTCGGGAGTCGGGAGTCGGGAGTGGTGGAAGAGACCTTTTTCTTTCGTGGTGGCGGCAATGGGGCTAGGGTGGACTAGCTGGGAAATCGGGAGTCGGGAGTCGGGAAATGTTCATCCAATGTTCGTGCGCCAAGCGTGTGGGGGCTGACTTGAAAATACAACTAATCAGTTAGAGTACGGGGCAAATGGCAAATTACGCTTGCATTGCAGTTGGTATTAATCATTATCAGTTTTTACCGCCTCTGAGTTATGGGCAAGCAGATGCAGAGAATCTACAGCAGTTTTTGGTAGGTCAAGCCAACTTGCCTTCAAATCAGTTTCTGTTGTTGACGGACACCTCACCCATAAGTGGTGAAGTGTCAACTTATCCCACAAGGGAAAATATTTTGCGCTGTTTGGAAATAAGTCGCCAAAATTCAAGACGTTCCGAGAATTGGCGTTGGTTCTTTTTTAGTGGCTATGGGGTCAGTTGGGAAGGAGTAGACTACCTAATGCCCATTGACGGGAACCTAGAGGATATTCCTGGGACAGGCTTATCGGTGCGATCGCTGTTTACCTCCCTCAAAGAGCAAGGTAGTGATAATATTCTGGTGCTGTTAGACATTAACCGTTCGCCAGGGCTTCAAGCCGGAATCCCTGTTGGAGCGAGAGCAGTTGAACTGGCTAACCAGATGGGAATTACTTTGGTGCTTTCCACTCAACTTGACCAACTCTCTCACGAAGCAGCAGCACTGAAAAATGGCTTATTTACGGAGGTGCTTCTCGAAGCCCTGCACCACTATCAAGCCAATATCACGTTAGATAATCTTGACCAGTATTTACGCGATCGCTTGCCAGAGTTGTGCCAACACCACTGGCGACCCATTCAAACCCCTTTGGTGGTAATTCCTTCAGAAGACTTTAGGCAACAGTTGATCTTGCCTACAGCTATCAACTCATCGGCGAAAAAGAAGGCTACTATCGGTCGCTCAAAAGCTTTTATATCAAAGGCAAGGCTAGATACCGAAGATGCTCAGGCAAAGGATATCTGGAATAGTACAGCCAGACCTAGACAAAACACCACTAGAGCGGTTGTAGAAAAGCGATCCAATACTTCCTTAATTCCAATGACTCATTCCTCCTCAAATCAGGAAGCACCGAAACCAACGGCCGTAGTTCCCTATCCAAACGACCCCTCACAAGCCGATACAGCCCCAACACCGTGGTGGCAACACCTACTTTTCTGGGGCGGTGCTGTCATGGTTTTGGCGCTGTTAATTGCTGCTGTAGTCCTTCGCAACCGAGATGCCTTTATTCCTGTGCCCGTGGCGAAAGAAGCACCAAATTCAAATGGGAATGCTTCCTCAGGGGCGTCACTTAATGGCAGTAGGCAGCCACTGACAAACTTAGCGCCCTCACGCCTCCAAGCCAATCAAGTCACCTTAGATCAAGCAAAGCACTTGCTTCGACCAAATCAGGCAACTTTGTTTCATCAAGCCATTATTCAAACCCGTAATATTAAATCGAGCGATCCCCTTTATCAGCAGGCGCAGAAAGATATTAGGCGCTGGAATGAGGTGATTCTGGATTTAGCAGAGGGACGGGCAGACAAAGGATATTATGAGTCGGCGATCGCGGCGGCTCAATTGGTAACCTCAGATAGCCCCTCTGTGTATGCCAAGGCTCAACAGACGATTGAGCAGTTGCAGCTTCTGTCTAAACAGCAGCAGCAAAACCAAGGCATTATCCAAGCCGCTAAACAACAAATTAAGCCTTATCAAGCTACATCTTATAGTCGTGCGATCGCCACTCTCCGTCAAATTCCACCCGCTCAACCGGAGTATCCCGAAGCTCAACTCTTAATCGATCAATTTAGCCGAACCATCTATCTCATGGCTCAATCAAGGGCAGCGCGAGGCGACACCCAGTTAGCGATTCAGACGGCGGCTAATGTCCCAGCAGGTACCTCTTCGTCTGAGGAAGCTAAGAAAGCGATCGCCAAGTGGAAGCAAGGTAAGCGCTGAGTGTTCTAATGTTTATCTGATTGCGGCTGCCAGATGGGAATCTCAATCCAGAACTCGGTTCCTTGTCCCTGCTGGGAAAAACACTTAAAAATGCCGCCGTGTTTTTCTACAACAATTTGGTAACTAATAGAAAGACCTAAACCCGTGCCTTTGCCAATCGGTTTAGTGGTAAAAAAAGGCTCAAAGATTTGGGACTTTAACTCCTCTGGCATCCCAGGGCCGTTGTCGCTAATCTGAATAACAACGTGAGAAATACGCAAAGAATCGCTAGGCGTTGAGTCTAAGGAGTGAGTTAGCTCATCCGGAGTAGCCAGACTACTGTCTGCTGACACTCCTAATGTTGGTCTACCCAAAACATCCCGTTCGCTGGAAGCCTTCCCGTTTTCTAATGGGTAAGGTAACCTATAGGCTGGTGCGCTAGATGCCGATGCGTGGTTATTATTCTCCTGAGTACAGCCTGCTGATTCCTGGGTGAGGCTAGGGTTGGCAAAAGCTGACGTTCCTCGGATTGCTACCTCTAGATTCTCCACAGGCGCTAGACTATTCCCTGTTGTACTGACGCTAGCACCCATACTAGTATCAAGTTTGCCAAATTCCTTCACGCTAGTGCGGATAGTGATCTGACTCTTGCGGGCCTTAATTTCCTCAGGTGTCCGAGTGCTGTCATACTCCTCTAAGGCGTCAATCGCGTTACTCAGAACATTCATAAATACCTGATTGAGCTGACTGGCATAACAGTCAACTAGTGGCAAATCTCCATAGTGTTTCACAACCCCGATACCGGAATGATAGCTCTTACTTTTCAGTCGATGTTGCAAAATTAAAAGCGTACTTTCTAGCCCCTCATGGATATCAACAGGCTGCATTTCGGATTGATCGAGGCGGGAGAAATTCTTTAAAGACAGCACCAATTTGTGAAGACGGTCAGTGCCAATTTTCATGGAAGCTAAAATTTTTGGTAAATCTTCCTCCAGAAAATCGAATTCAATGTCCTTGGCTAGCTTGACAATCTCTGGAACTGGATCGGGGTAATACTTCTGATACAGCTGTAGCAGGTTGAGTAAATCTTTAGCATACTGACTGGTGTAGGAGAGATTGCCGGAGATAAAGTTAACAGGATTGTTGATTTCGTGAGCAACACCAGCAATTAACTGCCCTAGACTAGACATTTTTTCGGTCTGAATCAGCTGAGTCTGGGTTTGCTTGAGATTTTGTAATGCAATCTTGAGTTGTTCTGCCTGCTGCTCTTTCTGAGAGAGTAATTCTGCTTGCTGCAAAGCTACACCCAGATGAGCCGCAATTTTACTAGCAAACTCAATTTCTGAAGGATCCCAATGTCGCGGTGCTGTGCATTGATGGATACAGAGCAATCCCCAAAGAGCATCTCCTTTTGGCAGTGGCACCACCAAACTAGCTCGAACTTGTAATCGCTCTAAAAACTTGATATGACACTCACTCAAACCTGTACCGTAGATATCAGCAACTGCCTGAATCCAACCTGATCGATACTGTTCACCAAAGCAGTAGTGCTGAACTTCACGGCTTACCTTAGGCCAACCGGATTGAACATCTTCAGAGACAAATTCTCCGTAATCGTAGCCCAACTCAGGAGCAAAGCGAAATACTGCCACTCGGTTGGCGTCAAGTAACCGTCGGACTTCTGTGGTTGTTGCCTTGAAGATTGTACCGACATCAAGGGATTCTCTGATTTCTGTAATTACCCCAAACAGGGCTTTCTGTTGTTTGGCAACGGTGGAGAATTTTTGGGCATGAGCAGTCGCTGAGGCAGCCGTGATGCGGCTTTGTTCATAAAGTTCGGCTTGCTGAATTGCCACAGCAGCTTGGTCTGCTAGTTGTTGTAGCAGCTCAATTTCAGGTAAGAGCCAGTTGCGCGGGGCAGCACATTCTTGAGCCATTAAAAGTCCCCATAGATCGTTGCCCACTCCAATAGGGACAATCAAATCGGCTTGGATTTGCAAGCTTTGCAAGAACTCTCGATGCTCCGGAGTTATGTTGGCTTGGGAGACGTCCTCAATTACTCGAACTTCGCCTCGTTTGTAAAGTCTACTCTCCCCTTTAGGAAAATTCCCTTTACTAGCCTTGATACCTAAAATGGATTGCCATTTCCCGTTGATGGCTTCTACAATCACTTTGCTGCGATCGCCACCCGCAAACTGGTATATAACTACTCGGTCTGTGTTGAGCAGATCCCGAACTTCTCGCACAATCGTTTGCAGGATCGTGTTCAGGTCTAGGGTGCTACGAATTTGGTTGGTGATTCGCTCTAAAGCGTGCCACTGCTCTAATGACTGTTGTAACTTGGCCGTGCGCTCCTCGACTTGATGCTCTAGATTAGTGTTCAGGGACTGCACCAGAGCGTAGAGTTTATACTGCTCAATTGCCATCGCAAAGTGATGACCTAACGCGATCGCCAGTTCAATATCCTTGGATGTCCACTCTTGCGCTTGACCTCGTTTTAACTCGCGCCACGCTTCAAACGATTGACGAGGCAGCTGTTGTTGTTCGTTAGTATCAAAGCGTCCCGCCCATAAGGTTTCCGTATCGATTTCTGAGCGAAAGATACTCAGGTAGCCGAGAACCGAACAACGATAATACAGTGGTAAAACCAGCATTCCTCGAATTGGTGTGGCTCTGAAGGCTGGGGTGAGGATGCCGAGTGCTGACGTTTTATACAAGTCGGTAATGACTAGTGGTTCCCGACGGGCTGAGTCAGGCTTGATTTTTTCCTGATACTTGAACGAAGCCCAGCTTTTCCATACAGGGTGTTCTTCGATGAAATTCTCGGGTTTGCCTTCCAGTGGACTTGGCTGATCGCCGCAGGTAAACAACTCAGGAGCATCGTTGGTTTTGTAAGCAGCGATGTAGAGTCTACCCCCACAACCTTGGAGGGCACTGACCGTTTCTTGTAGAGCCGTTTGCAGTTCAATCGAAGGTCGAGAATGCAACAGAGTAGATACCCAATTGATCGTTGCTTCCGTATAGTGCCATTGACGAGTTTGAGATAAAAGAGCTGATTGAGCGATCGCAATTGATACTTGATCAACCACCCCTTGTAAAATTTCCAGTTCCTCTTTTGAAACCGAACGTGGCGTGGTATTGTGAGACACTAATAGTCCCCAAAGTTTTTCCTGAGGATGCTTTGCCCGGACATCATAATGCAAAATCGGTAGCACCACTGACGACTTCACACCCATCGCTGTCAGGTATTGTGCATGACAGGGGTCTAAGGGGCGGTAAGAAATTTCCTCATGCGTTGCCGTTTCTTGTTCAGTACTCGAAGAACTCACAGGCGAAAAACCAATCAACCCCGAAGAAACATCTACAAGGGAACGCATCCGCACCTGAAGATACAACTGACGGGCTGTTTCAGGAATATCATCCGCTGGGAAATTGAGGCCTTTGAGAGAGGGCAGCTGATGATCTCGAATAGATTCAGCAATAACTTCTCCACTGCCAGACTTATGAAACCGATAAACCATTACTCGGTCAGTTCCCAGCACTGTAAGGATTTCAGAGACAGTTGCTGTTAAAATCTCTTGCAATTCCAGGGATTGACGAATTCGGTTTGTTATTCGGCGCAGCAAATCTTCCTGCTTCAATTCCGGCTGTACCACTGTCGTACTCTCTATAAACTTTTTTATTTTTGATGCACCCACTTTAAAATTTGCTATGAATATTAGCAGTCTCTATGCATTTTGTAACTTTTCAGATAGTCAGGACATGAGTTTAAGCAGGAAATTTAATAAAAATTAAACTGAAGTCAGCGATTATTTGTAGTTTTCAATCGCTCCACAAAGAGTAAAGCCTTTTGAGTCAATCTTGTGGTTTCATCATTAACCTGCTATTAGGCTAATTATTCTTCCCTGTTTACCTGAAATCAGTCCACTATCGGTACATAAGCGCTTAAACCTCCTATATGAGCGCCTTACTAACAGAGCAACGACACTGATAAGTAAGTAGGTGAAATTAAACA
>DALYIW010000382.1:0-4844 GCA_031970155.1 Coleofasciculaceae cyanobacterium CTOTU46601
GCGGAACGAGTTATCAATGTACCGATGTCAGTAGTGGTTGGCATACTGTACATGCATCCTAAGTTGAGATTGCTTAATCCTAATTTATCATTCTTGGTAAAAGCTGAATCGAGATGGCGATCTGTGACTCTCAAATAAATCTCTTGATTTCATCAATAATGTTGTCACTTGCTCCTACTGCCAACAGACAATTCAACACTTCGCCCGACTCCTGCTTCAGTTCAGGAAACGCCAATAAGAGCATTGCCAAATCGCGCCAGTCTGTACCCGACTTCGGCTTCCCCCGCCGCTGATAGTATGAAATTACCTTACTAGCAATTAGCTCTGCTGGAGCCATCACCAACACTTGTTCGATGCGTTGTGCCTCTGGTAAATCGCTAACTTTCCTCATATCTACTAGGTGACGGTTGCCTGATTTGTTTACCTGATAGAGTCGGTATCCTTGTCCTTCTTTAACTTCTCGAACACGCACGGCGATATGAAATTGCTGGCTCAAGTATTCGCGTAACTCTTGGACTAATTCTTCTGCTCGTACCGACATTAAATTAATATCTTGCGTCATTCGCGGTTCATCTACATAGGCATTGACTGCTTGTGCGCCAAACACTACTACGTCGTCGCGGTTCCGCAAAAACTCAAACACCGCAGCTTGGATTGTAGCCAACGGCAACGGTTCGTTCGTCATAAATTCCCGGAAGCTCAAAATGTCAGCGCCAAGCATAATAGTTACTCTCGAAGAGATCTAGCAAGTCCAACAATTCGTTTTTGCGTTTTATCGGTCTGAATCTTAAGCGACTTTTAATCTGAGAGCAACTCAATGAGCAATCGATGAACAGTTGAGCATTCATTACCCTATTTTCTAGCCACCAAAGACCTATTCAACAGACTCCAAACCCTGTGTATTCCCGCACATACGGCGCTTGAAAGCCCAGGATGATATCCTCCTTCGGCACACCCATCGCTGTCAACTCATGGGCAACTCGCATCTCCGTTGTATTGTGCTGCACCCAAATCTTGCCATCCTTAATATCCAAATGCAACACACATCCATGCACCCGACGATGCCCATCCCAACCTACATTCATCACCTGATAATGATCCTGCTGGGTATCAAAAACCGTTTGTGATTCGATCGCACCATTGGAGATTGGAGTCGCCACATATTCCGTCAATAGTGATTGAATCAACTGACGATACTGCTCTAGCTTATCCATTGCTTATGGCACCTCATTTTCTGGATCGTAAACAATGCGTAAGTTTTGTCAAAATTACTGACTCAATCGTTCTACAAAAGCTTGATGTTCTGCCGTTTGCAACCCCTCCTGCAAAACAGCTAAAATTTCAGTCCGATTTCTTTGGCGCAACCCATTAACAGAGAGCCATAATCCCGGAAACACTTGAGAACGAATGATGCTTTGATCGTCCGCAACTAACGGAACATATCGACCTTCTTGGAGAATAAACCAATCCACTCGATTCTCATAGATTTGCCAGACAATATATTCGAGCACTCCATTACGGCGATAGGCATTCAATTTATCATTAAGATCGTAACTAGCACTACTCGCCGCTACTTCTACAATGAGTTCCGGTGCGCCTTCAATATAATCATCTTCACTAATAGAAGAATTTCCCCCGACTTCTGGCTCAATTCTCAATAAAGCATCCGGTTGCGGTTCGTTATCTGCATCTAAACGAACTGTCGCATTATCTAGTAAATCAACTCCAGGTGTTGCCGTGCAATAATCTCCTAGCCAAGTCATGATGATGGCATGAGGTCTGCCGTGTCGAGTCGCACGAACCGGGGAAGCCACGTAAACAACTCCTTCAACGAGTTCTGCTTTACGAATGTGCGGGGCAGCCAGATAGCGACGCTCGAATTCTGGGCGAGTTAGGCGATCGCCACTTTCTAAAGGTACTGAGCTAATTGATAAATCTAAAGCCATAAAATTATAGCCATTAACGAGCTACTAATTTTATATTTTAAGCTGGATTAATTTCAGTTACTCTAGGAAAGATCGAGCGATCGCGCCTTATCGATCGCCATCCTATCAATTTACGGTTTGGCAGCACTTATCGTTCCTACCCCAAAAACAATTCATACGCCGGATTCTTATTTTCATCCTAATAGCGATCGCCCAACCTATCGAGAAATGCCTGCTACTGTTCCATCTCGTGAAGGGCGATCGTGCTTAATTACCAAAACGCGCCATTGCCAAAACCGTCTTCTCATTGCCTGTAGGAATATTCAACTCAGCCCTTAACTGCTCCAGAGGCATCTCCCACAGCGTGTTCCAACGAATACCAAACAAGGGATGAGCCTGTTTGCCCATCATCCATCCCCGTGTCATGGCATCCATGTGTTGATCGGCTTGCTCTATTGCATCAATTGCCGTTTTCAGCAAGCTCCTAGCAAGCATAGTCAAATAAAAGCGAGCAAAGTGGAGTTGTGCAGCAGTAAATGCATGGAGCTGAATCTCACCCTCTATACTTGTGTCAGACCCGGTTACCACATGCCAGATATCATGAATCTCGGTCAGGTGAAGCCCTAAGTAGGTGTAATCGTCTTCAGCACTTGGTATCTGAAGGGGCTTTAAGCCATTGTCGAGCATATGTGCTGCATACGCATAACCAAACGTATCGGAAGGGAGGCGATAGAGTTGCAACAGGTCAATGTTTCCTAACTGAAAACGTTCTTGAATTGCAGACTTAGCTTGGGGATAGCGGGAAAGCGATTCAAGAATTTGCTGCAAGCTTTCAGTGTCGCTGGTTGCCCTGCTCAGGTTTCCGATCGCAGCAAAGTCACCGTAAGGAGCCTTGACAATCTCCATGAAACGTTCCAATAGCTGGTTTTCCCATTGCTGGTTTTCGTACTTTTCCATCTGCTCAGTTCCTATGATGATTTTCAACGGCTGACGAGGGTTAATCTATAAGTAAGAAACCTAAAGTTCAAGAGGGAATCAGCCATATCTTATCCCAAAAACAGTTTATAAGCCGGATTCTTGTTCTCATCCCAATAGCGATAGCCAAGGGTATCAAGAAATGCCTGCCACTGTTCCATCTCGTGAGGAGGTACTTGTATCCCCACCACAATTCTTCCGTAATCTGCCCCATTATTGCGATAGTGAAAGACGCTGATATTCCAGTTGGGACTCATGGAACCCACAAACTTCATCAAGGCACCAGGACGTTCGGGAAACTCAAACCGATAGAATAATTCGTGGTGAGCAAGAGTTGAACGTCCGCCTACCATGTGCCGCAAATGCAATTTGGTGAGTTCGTCATCGGTTAAATCTAGGGTTTTGAAACCGCAAGCTTCAAAAGTTTGAGCCAGATTAGCCGCATCGGCGCGGTTTTGAATTTGCACACCGATAAAAATATGCGCCTCTTTTTCATCAGCAATGCGATAACTAAACTCGGTAAGGTTGCGTTTGCCAAGGCATTCACAAAACTTGCGAAGACTGCCTGGTTCTTCGGGAATCGTAACAGCAAAGATAGCTTCGCGGCGTTCGCCTAACTCTGCCCGTTCTGCGACAAAGCGGAGGCGATCAAAGTTCATGTTAGCACCGCAGGCAACAGCAACTAACGTTTGTCCTTGGATTTGTTCTCGTTCGACGTAGGCTTTGGCAGCTGCGATCGCAAGTGCTCCGGCTGGTTCTAGAATCGATCGCGTATCCTCAAACACGTCTTTTATCGCCGCACAAGTGGCATCCGTATCCACCAGAATAATTTCATCCACATATTCCTGACACAGACGGAAGGTTTCTTCCCCCACTTCCCGCACTGCAACCCCATCAGCAAATAAACCCACATTCGACAAACGCACCCGTTTGCCTGCTTTAAGCGATTGATTCATAGCATCAGCATCAACTGGTTCAACGCCGATAATCTTAATTTCGGGACGCAACCGTTTCACATACGCCCCAATCCCAGAGATTAATCCACCACCGCCAATTGCTACAAAAATGGCATGAATAGGTTGCTGGTATTGCCGCAGAATTTCCATCCCAATGGTTCCCTGTCCAGCAATCACATGGGGATCGTCAAAAGGGTGAATAAAAGTTAAGCCTTTTTCCGCTTCCAGTTGACGGGCAAAGGTGTATGCATCGTCGTAGGTATCCCCATGCAATACAACCTCTCCTCCACGCGCTTTAACGGCATCCACCTTAACTTGGGGTGTGGTTACTGGCATAACAATAATCGCTTGCGTTCCGAGTTGATGGGCAGCAAGGGCGACTCCTTGAGCATGGTTTCCGGCAGATGCGGCAATGACGCCTTGTGTCAGCATGTCTGGCGACAGTTGCGCCATCTTGTTGTAAGCGCCCCGCAGTTTGAAGGAAAAGACGGACTGCATATCTTCCCGCTTGAGCAGGAGTTTGTTATTGAGTCGTGCCGATAGGTTTGGGGCGTATTCTAAGGGAGTTTCTTGGGCAACATCGTAGACGCGAGCCGTCAAGATTTGTACTAAGTAGTCGCAGAGCATGGGGTGAAGGGGGTGAGCAGATGCGGGGCGTAAAGAAAATTTTACTTTACTGGTGGGTTAAGATCCCCGACTTCTTGAAGAAGTCGGGGATCTGCGGGAACACTACTAAAGACGTTGTGCAACTCGTACTCATGCCCCAAAGACGGATTCCACTGCAAATCGGCAACTTTTACCATATCTACAATCGGGGGAACAATCACCAAGCGATTTTTTTCGAGCGTGAGAACTATCTTTATTTTCTGCGATTAGTGAGGCAACATCTCACAAGCAACGGAGTAGATGTTGTTGCTTACTGTCTCATGCCCAATCATTACCATTTCTTGGTTTACCTAAGAGATGAAACCCTGTCTAATGCCATGAA
>DALYIW010000382.1:4876-5198 GCA_031970155.1 Coleofasciculaceae cyanobacterium CTOTU46601
CCATTAATCAACGGTTCAATCGGGCTGGGGTATTATTTCAGGGACGGTTTCAAAGTATCCACGTTGACCGAACCGATTATTTAGTCAATCTCTCACGCTATATTCATCTCAATCCAGTGAAAGCAGGACTGGTACATCAGGCTGGAGAATGGGAGTTTTCCAGTTATTTAGAATATGCAGAATTACGGAGAGGAACGTTACCCAAAACAGAGTTACTCGACACACTGATTGAGGGATAATTGGCTTATCAGGAGTTTTTAGCAGATTATAAATTGCCCGATAGCATGGGTTTTAAACGACTGCTGCTGGACGAGTAGCCCGG
>DALYIW010000382.1:5326-6410 GCA_031970155.1 Coleofasciculaceae cyanobacterium CTOTU46601
TCAGTAAACAAGGTGCTTCGGACACTCATTGAAGCGATGCCTCAAGCAAGTAGTGATGAGACAGTCTAACTGTAGTGATCGCTCTCCAATCGTTGAATGATATATTGGACAGCCTTGAGTCATGGCAAACTGACACCCAAAGAGCTACATTTTGGTGTTTGTGACTCCATTTTTTGCTTGACATCATCAACATATCGCAGATCAGGTGGGTTATGATTCATGGCAAGATCCGCTTGTTTCTTCAAGCCTTCGCACCAATCCTTCGATGCTGTTCCCGGAGGCGGCTCCGATGTCGTCTGTGGCTCAGAGATTGTGCCTTGGTTTGGATCAGAAGATGTTGTGCCTTGATTTGAGGCGGGACCAGATTGCGAATTATGTTTACCCAAATTGTTATTCATTACACCCACACCCCATATACCGAAAAGCAAGAACGCAACAACACCGCCCACTCCCCACCCCCACAAAGGAATAGGATTTTTAGGTTTATTTTTACGAGATTCTGAATTGGATATGGACTGACGCGCTTCTAATTTCTGTATTTCTTTTTCGCATTCCTGAATCTGCTCATTGAGTTCAAATTTTTGCGCTGCATTCGCCGCTATAGCTTTTTCGGTTTGCAAATGGTTAAGTTTTTGTCGCCATTTGTCAAGTGCATTGTTGCTCATGGTTTAGCTCTACAGAAAATAAACAACAGCATCGATGAAAAAGCCTACTTCAGTCCATCAATGGCTTCTTCACATTCCTGAATCTGCTTTTTGAGTTCAAATTTTTGTGCTGCATTGGACGCTATAGCTTCTTGTTCCAGAAAGGCTACTTTTTGTCGCCACACCTGAAGGGCACTACTTTCTGAACGCGAATTTTGCAGAGTCTGAGGCACATAACTTTCTAAACCCAAGTTTTCTTGAGTATCTCTGCCGGGAAGTTCAGCTACGGCGGCTTTGATTTTGATTTCCTGACAGATTTTGACTAATACTTGATTGAGCTGTGCCCCTTTCAAACTGTCCAGTGGTTGAGAAGGATTATGCACTGCTTGATATTCATAAATTTCTGTTTCCTCCACCAGGCAGAAACTCACAGGCACCCA
>DALYIW010000382.1:6577-6891 GCA_031970155.1 Coleofasciculaceae cyanobacterium CTOTU46601
ATTTTCGTGTCATCCCAAACCGAGATAGTATTGTTCCGCATTAGTGGCTTGAGCATGGTCTGGAGTTTTTCCAACCATTTTTTATCCTTGTGACTATAACTAATAAAGACTTGGTCGCGCTTTACGTCTAATGTGAACTGAGCTTTCATTTTGGTAGGATGCTTGATAAACAGACGAATTTTGTGCAAGGCTCTCTATTTTGATATATCTTAACCTGAGTCACCTTATCCGCTATGCGATCGCGCTTCAGATCGAACCATCAAACCTCAATCCATTGAAGGGTCTGTACCTCAACAGTTTTAGTAACAAGCGGA
>DALYIW010000383.1:0-6854 GCA_031970155.1 Coleofasciculaceae cyanobacterium CTOTU46601
TCCCCCTGCTCCCCCTGCTTCCCCAATTTCTCTAATGACAATAAATTAGCCCTGCCCTAGAAGGGGGAGGCTTGAATCCCATTATTTTCGGTCAACTCAGCCAGCAATCGATGTGCAACCTTCCTTCGTGTAGATAGTCCACTCCAACAGCGCGGGTTCCCTCAAACAACAATCGAGTGACCAACGCCCCAGTTGTAACCGTACGCGATCGCGGCGAGTCCATCGATCGCAGCTTTGATCGATAGCAAGCTGTGATTACCAAACAGTCCGTTATTGAGGCTGCCAATGATTGCCAGTGGACCGATGCAAAACAACAGGCTGGCAGCCACAAATCCTGCTGTGAAATCGCCTCCGCCCTTGAATAATCGTTTGAGTCGATCGCCAATTTTGTGTAATCGCTGTTCGATTTGCCACCACTCACCCAACAGTCCACCCAGTACGATCGCAATCAGTCCAAAAAAGCATTGATTTAGTTCAGTCGATCGTTAGCTATCTGGTCGAAGAGGTTACTCAGAGTCTTCGTAGATAGTCGCTCCCGCACTGCGAAGTTCATCTAAGAACCATTTGGCATCCGAGAGGAGTTCGGGTAGGTAAAGCCCAGGGCGGGCAGGAGAACGATCGTTGAGTCCCAATACCGACGCGAGAGAAAGAACAACGCTCAGACCTGTGAGTGAGGCTGTGCCATGCTTGAACTCCAGCATTGCTCGCGATCGCTTCGTTCGACCATCGGACTCGCCCTCGATCTCGACGATAATCTCGGTCGCTGTCTCACCGCCCCGGCGGCGGCTGGACGATTCACCATTCACCAAATCGAAGCGGACATCCGCTGCCCCGGTGGCGACATGGAGACTCACAGTATCGAACGTGGAAAATGCGGTGGCATCGAGCGATCGACCATCGACGGATTCGACCTTGCCCTTTGCGGCATCGCCGGACAGCCATACGCGCCGCCCACCCTCGAATACCAGTGCAGCAGGAGCAGCCCCATGTACCCGCTCCATGTCTTCAATCGCCGCTGGGCCGACTGAATCCTTCTCATCAACGATCGCTCCAAGCCTGATGGAGCGGACGATCTCGAAGCCTTTGGCACTGTTGAGTGCCAAAAACGTAGCTGCACCAGCCATCCAGTGACTGGCAAGTACGACAGGTGTTGCCGTCGCACGATGCGCGAACAGCGCCAATTCGGGACCGATTTCGGTAAGGGCAGCGTTGATGTTCAGGTAAGGGATGCCCAAGTCCTGCGCGTAGCTCAAGCCTTTGAGTCCGGCTTCGGGAGCCAACATGACCACAGCGGCTACGGCAATATCATCATCGAGTCCTAACCGAGGCTGATCGAGATCGATGGCGACGGCTTGGGCAGCACCCACCTCCTGGGCGACCTCGCTTGCCGCTTGCAGGTTCCGACCTCCGACCAGCACTGGAATGTCGGGATGTCGATCGCAAAACCACCTGACGGCAGTACGCCCCACAAAGCCCGATCCTCCGGCGAAAAGTACCTGTGCTGTCGGCATCAAGTTAGAAGCACGTTCTTGGTCAGAAACAAGGGTTGGTTCTTTGGTTTCCATAAGGCAATGAATGTTCACTGGGTTCGCTTGGCATACCAGGCGTGAATGAGAAAGGTCTGGAAAAACAATACAGGTGTATCAAATCCGCTCGATGCAATGATTGACTCAACTTCCTGCGACGGTAGCAAGGCGATCTCATGCCCGTATGCGCTGATCATCTTTTCGATTTCCCCAGCAGGCACCTGGGCGTATTGAAACATCCGCCGAAAAACTTCCAAAAGGCTTTTGCCAGCTGGAGTAGACATATCCGAAGCCAGATCGGAACTCACCAAGTATCCATTTGGGCGAAGTCGATCACTGATTTGGCGGAAAAAGTTGCGCCGCTCTTCTAGCTGCGTCATGAAATGAGAAACCCAAATACAGGTTGCTGCATCGAAAGCGTCCGATGCGGGAAGGGAATCGAGATAGCTTTCGTGGAATGTGCAACGGGATGCAATCCCATACTCCTCGGCTTTCTGACGGCAGATGTCTAGCATTGGTGCCGCAGGCTCTACCGCAGTGAACTGCCACTGCGGAAAATGTTGAGCCAGGTAAATTAATTCCCTGCCAGTTCCCACACCGACACAGAGAATTCGTGCATCGTCAGGAAGTTCAGAAAGCACCATGCAGATTGACAGATCGAGTCCATCGCGCATCGGAGCAATGAGCGCGAATTGCTTGTCATAGTTAGAAGCGCGTTCTTGGTCAAAAACAATGGTTGATTCTTGGTTTTTCATCAGATGATCCGTGAATGGTTTTGTGGTCAATGTGATCTACACTCAAGGATAATGACATTGAAAGTTTCTCCTTAAGAAGGTCTAGTCTGCATTCCAACTAACTAGGCTGTACTACTCAGGCACAGACAATAGCGTTCTACAGTGCAAGATGTCCAACGGTCGATCGAAAAACATCATCTGGTCTGATGGATCGAGAACACATACTTTAATGAGTTGCTTTTCACTATCTGAAGTGTAGTCAGTACCAATGCTGAACTGCTTTCAAATTCTTACGATGATTTTTCAGATTCGTATGGTGCTAATGAATTTGTGATGAATGAGATACAGAAGATTGCAGTTTCAAACGATCTACCTGTTCTTCAAGTGCCACGATCTTTTAGCTCCAGTTTTTGATAGTTTTCTGTATTGATTTGAGCAATGTAAATCGCTGTTCCAGCTTGACTGGCAAATCATTTGAATGTCCACAGAGTACTCAGAGAATACTGCCGTCCCTGATGCATTAAACCTAACGATCGCACCGCTTCTAGTTCTACCTCACCTACACTGACCGAAGAGAGATAACTCAGAATCACTAATGGTCAACGATTCCCTTCACCCACCGACAGACTCAATCCTGGGGCTACACCAATTTTTGTCCGCCTACGCAGACTAGCCGGATAATCAACTGGAACTAAAGATAAGGATTTTAGAGCCTGCTTTAGGTAGGCTGGGTTTGTGTAGCCCCACCCTTAAGGATGCTCTCAACGGTGAGAACACTTACCTATTTGCCCTAGCTGAATTTTTGAGGAAAATACCTATGGTCGCTAACACAGTATCACGCTCTGACCAACCCATCGGGGGCTTGTACGTCCAGACTGATGACAACCAGCTAGTATTTCCCCTAAAACATACCGAAGTTCAGGCAAAAATTGCTGGAAACGTGTCACGAGTTGAAGTGACGCAAACTTTTGAAAATCCTTTCACCAAACCATTAGAAGCTATCTATGTGTTCCCGTTACCCGATGAAGCAGCGGTGGATGACATGGAAATTAAGATAGGCTCGCGCATTATCAAAGGAAGCATCAAAAAACGCGAAGAAGCTAAGGAAATCTACGAACAAGCCAAACAACAAGGACGCACCGCCGGGTTATTAGAACAAGAGCGAGATAACATCTTTACTCAGTCTCTAGCTAACATCAAACCCGGTGAACAAATTGATGTCACCATTCGATACACCGATAGCTTGAAATTTGAAGCAGGTAACTACGAATTTGTCTTCCCAATGGTGGTTGGCCCGCGCTTTATCCCCGGAATGGCGATCGATGGTAGTGGTGACACCGATCAAGTCCCCGATGCTTCCCGCATTACTCCACCGATCATTCCCCCAGAGACCCGTTCAGGGCATGATATTGGCGTCACAGTAGAAATTGATGCGGGCATGACTATCTCTGATGTTCACTCGACTTCCCATCAACTCAGAATTGAACGAGACGGGCAAATTGTGCGGGTGAAATTGGGTAAAGAAGACAGCATTCCCAACAAAGACCTGATTGTGCGCTATCAGGTAGCTGGTGACAATACCCAAGCGACAGTACTAACCCATTCAGATGAACGAGGTGGACACTTCGCCATTTATCTGGTCCCTGCCTTGGAATATCGCACAGATGAGATTGTGCCCAAGGATGTGGTGTTCCTGATAGATACCTCTGGTTCTCAAATGGGTGACCCCCTGCGGAAATGCCAGGAACTAATGCGCCGATTTATCAATGGGCTAAATCCTGATGACACGTTTACTATTGTTGACTTTTCAGATGTCACAACCCAGCTATCCCCCAGGCCTTTGCGAAATACACCGCAAAACTGTACTAAGGCAATCAACTACATCAATCAGTTACAAGCTAATGGCGGCACCTACTTACTCAATGGCATTCGTACAGTGCTGAGTTTCCCTGCAGCAACGGAGGGACGATTACGAAGTATTGTGCTACTGACGGATGGCTATATCGGCAATGAAAATGAAGTTCTAGCAGAGGTGCAACGGCAACTGAAACCGGGAAACCGATTGTATTGTTTCGGTGTCGGCAGTTCACCAAACCGCTTCTTACTCAATCGCCTTGCAGAGATTGGACGAGGCACCTCTCAAATTGTTCGTCAGGATGAATCGACAGAGGAAGTGGCCGAGAAGTTCTTCCGCCAAATCAATAACCCTGTGTTGACGAATATCCGAATTAGCTGGAAAGGTACAGGGGAGGAACCTACAATCTATCCCTCAGTTGCACCTGATCTATTTGCAGAGCAACCTTTGGTGCTGTTTGGACGCAAACAAGACCACATGGCCACTAACCTTCGCGTTACTGGTACTACTGCTGGTGGTCACCCCTATGAGAAAACTTTTAACCTAACTTTTGAGGATACTGGCAATTTAGCGATCGCTCTTAGCGCATCCCGAAGGGTTATCGCTCAACTGTGGGGTCGGGCGCGGATTAAAGACTTGATGAAGTCCATGTTCAGCTACGAAACTAAGACAGGCGTAGAGGCAGTTACCGAGACAGCTTTGACTTACCAGTTGTTATCTCAGTACACAGCCTTTGTTGCTGTCAGTGATGATGTGCGGGTGAATCCAGATAGCGACTCTGTATCCATGGAAGTACCAGTTGAGATGCCCCAAGGAGTCAGTCACACAGGAATTTCCGGTGCTAACGTTGGCTTTGCTGCTGGTAGTGCCGATGCTTTCAACTGCTTGAGTGGAGGTTCGAGAGCATTTTCTTTATCAAGTCCAGTGCCCTCAGCCCGTACAGTAAGTCGTGGGCGATCGCAATTCAAATCAGCCTCACCACCGCGAACTCCCTCTGATCGATCAGCATCCCATGCCTCAGGCAAAGGATTTTTCGGCAAAGCTAAAGATGCTATTGGTGGAATGCTAGGTCAAAACCAGTCAGCCTCTTCACCGCCAGCCTCCTCAACCCCAGATGAATTTGATCTCACTTTGAGCGCTCCTGCGATGATTGATGAGGAAGAAGAACTGTATTCTTTAGCATCAGAGGAAAGCAATCTTCAACTGCAAATTATCAGTGCGACGGGATTGGAGCAAGCGGCAATCGAGGCTTTGAAACAACACCTACAACCCCTGAATTTACCTTCTGGGCTTAGTGGCGAAGTTGTTTTTGAGTTCTCGGTGAGTAAGGGTCGCGTGGGGCGGATTATGTTAGATGAGGATGCCTCAACATCTCAGCTTCGCTCAACGTTGACCCTTCAAGAATCGCAGGTGATTGAGTTGATTAAACGCGCGATCGCTTCTTGGCAGGTTCCCCAATCTGCGTCTGGTAATGTTCGCTTAACCTTGCGTATCCAAACCTAAATTCTCCCCCCTTTTTATTTAAGGGGGGCTGGGGGGGATCTCCGGGTTTGCACACAGTCCCTAGCAAAAGTAAGGGCACGATAGTATCGTGCCCCTACGATGCGATTTATAAAATTGATATCAAATTTAGTGATTAACCTAGACAGCACTAAACTGAAAGAAAACTCTACCTAAGTCAGATCATGGTTTATCAGGAGCCAATCTACCTTTCTACAAAAAATCATGGAGATATGCATGACCTTACTGACAAGGTAAATGCGATCGTCAAACACTCTGGCATCAAAACAGGCATCGCTCACATCTTCAATATTGGTAGCACGGGGGCAGTTGGCACCATCGAGTTTGAGCCAGGACTGCAACGCGATTTACCAGAGATTTTAAATCAATTGATTCCACCCAGTCGGGAATACGGACATGAGCAAATGTGGCATGATGGCAACGGTCATTCTCACCTACAAGCAACATGGCTTGGGCCTTCGCTAACCGTACCCGTGCAGAGTGGAAGGTTAGAGTTAGGAACTTGGCAGCAAATTTTCCACCTTGAATGCGACATCAAACCACGCCAACGAAAAGTTATTGTAACGATTTACGGGGAGTAGTATCATCTCGGTTTGAAGTGACTCAGTTCACTTAGTTATGCAGACAATAGCTCTTCTGTCAAGATATTTGTCGGCACTTGGCTGGGAGAATAGAAAAGCGCAATCGCAACCATGACTTCTAACTTAATTTGTAAATCGCTGATTTCTGCTTCAATTTGTTCTATGGTATCTGCTAGGGTTTGAGTATTCATTCCTGCTGGAAGATTAACTTGAGCTTTTTTGTATTCTTGAAGAATTGACTGAAGCCAATCAATTTGAGCCACCAATTTTTGTTTAACAGTTTTTGTCATGTCTATTCCTTAGTAAGAGATTGATTTGTATACATCATCTCGAAGTCTTGAAAAGGCGAGACTAAATCTTTAACTACAAAAATTATTTTCAGAGCATAAAACCGTCAGTAATAATTACATGTACAAATTGTCAATACCAAGTAACCCTGGCTATTCAGTAATATATAAAAAATAATTATTTTTATGTATTGATTTCATAAATTTAATATAACAATGTGAATTTTTTGTGAAATAAATTGAAAAAATCAGTCAAATTTTCTTTTGAGGAGATATAAATAGTGAAAATTATTAGCCGAAAATCAGTGGGGATTGAAAAAGTGGGTTTGTACATACCAGGAGGAACTGCA
>DALYIW010000384.1:0-5326 GCA_031970155.1 Coleofasciculaceae cyanobacterium CTOTU46601
ACAAACAACAAACAACAAACAACAAACAACAAACAACAAACAACAAACAACAAAATTTCAAACGCCCTGCCATCCAGCGATCGCACCGAAAATCAGAAACAGGCAACCGCCAATTGCTGTAATTACTCGCTCGGAAATTCGCCCAGCAATCAAACGCCCCCCAATTACTGCGATCGCTGTACAAATTCCATGTCCCACAATAGCCCCAGTCGTGACGCCCAGTACCGGATTCGACGCGGCTAAAGCGATGGTGGCAATTTGTGTGCGATCGCCCCACTCAGCCATAAAAGTCAGACAAAATGCTTCTAACACAATCCTCAAGGGCGTCTTTCGCTTAGGCATCTTTAACTCAGCTTCCTTCACCGTCTCCATGGCTTCTTCAGCTGTTTCGCAGTTGGGTTGAGCTGGCATTTGAGAGGCTTCATACAATAACTTCAGCCCAAAGCCAATAAATAAAGCAATTTCGGCGTAATGAATATAAGTTTTTGGCAGAAAAGACACAGCATGTCCTAGTAAGACGGACAGAATCGTCATTGCCGCCAAAGCTGCTAAAACCCCAGTAAATACCAAACGCCGAGAATGTCGCATGGCGAGAATTACAGCAATAAAAAAGGTTTTGTCACCTAGTTCAGAAACTGTAATTAGTAATAAACCGGCAGTAAAAGCTGTTAGCACTCTCTCAAGCTCCTAAGGATTTTGTTGCTTTCTCCATGAGCTTGATGAGCGCAAAAAGACCTCACCAAGCTCACTGTTGATGTGAACTTAGTGAAGGTCTCGCTTACAAATAGCTGTTAGTTATTATCTGTTACTGGTCAGTAGCGAGTCATTAATCTACTACAAACCAAGCATCAATTGCTAATTTGTCACCTGAACCAGGCTCATCGCCAGTATGTTGATTCAGGTGGGCTGGCATTACGTTTTCCAGCAGCTACTCCCCTTCAATAGTTATTTATACTACTATAAATAATTATTAAAAGCAATAACAAATTGCTGCTAGATTAAAAAGTTTTGTCAACCTGATTAAACTCTTCAATGTTGTCTCATTGTTGATTCATTTTCTTTTCATTTTTGATAATTAGTACTTCCGTTCTTGCGGCTCAAACCTGTTAATTGTCACGGGTCGATAGTTTAAATCAATGCCAGCAGGAGAGTAGTAAGCCATTGTATGTTTGAGAAAATTGACATCATCTCGCTGGGGATAATCTTCGCGACAGTGGGCACCTCGACTTTCTTTACGGTTGGCGGCAGAAGTTAAGATAATTTCTCCAACCATCATTAAACTGCGAAGTTCTAAGGCTTCGATCAGTTCTGTATTCCAGCAGGTACCTTTGTCATCCAAGTAAATTTGTTGGTACTGCTGTTGCAGCTGTTTCAGCTGATTTAAGCCTTCGCGCATTAACTCCTCAGTTCGGAAAACTCCACAATATTGAGTCATGCAGTCTTGGAAGGCTTGGCGCAGTTGAGCGATTCGGGTGGTTCCAGATTGGTTCAAGAGGGTGTTGATTTTATCTTGGGCTGCACGGAGGTAGGATTGTTCATCGATTTCTGGTAATTTGCGGTCTTTGACGTAGTTTGCGATCGCCGCCCCTGTTCTTTTCCCATAAACGACACACTCCAGCAGAGAATTACTTCCCAGTCGGTTCGCCCCGTGTACAGAAACACAGGCTGTTTCTCCAGCAGCAAAGAAGCCCTCAATCAAGCCATCAGGGCCACTACGAACTTGTCCATCGGTATTTACAGGTATTCCACCCATCGAATAGTGAACGGTAGGGCGCACGGGCATTGGTTGATATACGGCGTCAATGCCTAACAATCGGTGTGCTTCTTCCCAGCAGAAGGGAATCCGACTCATAATCTTTTCTTTGCCCATGTGGCGCAGGTCAAGATAAACAAAGGAACCTCCGGCGCTGCCATCAGGATGAATACCCCGTCCGGCACGAATTTCACGAGCGATCGCTCTTGAGGTAATATCACGGGGGGCTAGTTCCATCTTGCTGGGGGCATAGGTTGCCATAAAGCGATCGCCTTCAGAATTGATCAGATACGCCCCCTCACCTCGCACCGCCTCCGAAATTAAGACGCCCACCGGATACAAACCCGTCGGATGAAACTGTACAAACTCCATATCCTCCAAAGGCACACCAGCAATGGCTGACATCGCCAGACCATCACCTGTAGAGGCATAATCATTCGACGTAGTGTTAAATACCCGCCCATATCCGCCAGTGGCGAACATCACCACCTTTGCCCGCACTACCAACAGTTGGCTGTCCTGGAGGCGAAACATCACAACGCCTTTTGCCTGCGCCTCTTCCAAAATCAGCTGCATCACGTACCATTCGTCGTAGATACGGACACCATTACGTCTCAAATTGCTAACCAGTTCGTGCAGAATTGCGTGACCTGTTTTATCAGCTGCATAACAAGTCCGTCGGTGAGAATGTCCCCCAAAAGCACGTTGAGCAATCCGACCATCAGGCAAGCGAGAAAACAATACCCCCATGTGTTCCAGATCAATCACCACATCTGGCGCTTCGCGGGTGAGAATTTCCACAGCATCTTGGTCTGCTAGATAGTCGGAACCCTTAACCGTGTCAAAAGCGTGGGCTTCCCAGTTGTCATCGGCATCCACATTTTTCAGCGTGGCCGCCATGCCTCCTTGTGCAGCGACAGAGTGGGAACGAATCGGGTGAGTTTTGGCAACGAGGGCGACATCTAGGCTGGGATTAGTTCGTTTAATTTCCAAAGCAGCGCGACACCCAGCTAATCCGCCTCCCACAATAACGACATCGTGTTCTTGCATGTTTAGTCTGATATCTAGAATCCTGACTATCTATGGTGACATCCATAGACCTATCTTGAAAGTCGGGAGTCGGGAGTTGGGAGTCGGGAGTCGGGGAAGATGAAAAGGAATGAGAGCAAGAGGTCTGATACAGAAGTTCCCTACCCAAGGGTAGGGAACTTCTGCATGGTTAGTTTGTTACAACTCAACGACGAGTTGTTAACTTGCTGCCTCAACAGGTCTTTGATTTGGTGTATTTCCACGAACCGTCGCAGTTGTTTGATCTACGGGCATCGGAGAAAGCTCAATATGATTGAGCAGAGTGGTCACGAAGGCAAAGAGCAAGAAGGGCAGGGACAGTACCAGAATTAGCCCTACAGTAGCTAAGGCGTAAATATGGCGATCGGCACTCCAAAGAGCCAGCGAAGATGCAAGGCTGAGGAAAATGACAATTAACCACACAATGATTTGTCCATAGATATCGCCAAAGCTGAGGGTACAGACAAGACGATATTTGTTAAACTTATCCACGATAGACCTCTGAAACATTTCTATAAAATTTAAGGATAAGCGCCTCACTCAGCTGCGGTGCATTTCTCAATACATTTTTTAGAGGCTTGAAATATTACTTTACAAAAAACGTCGGGCTACCCATTCCTTCTAGGGATGGGAGGTTCGCTGTTCGCCGAAGACTTAAGTAGGTCTGTTGTTGGTTGCTTGTTAAACAATACAAACAACAAATAACCAACAACAAACAACAAAATAGTTCAGGCTTTCTTGCGAGTACTAGTCGAGGCTGTTGTCTTTTTAGTCGTCTTGCGGCTGCTTGATGATGTTCCAGTTGACTTACTCGACTTGCTACCCGATTTTTTTGTAGATGCCTTGGCTTCTAGAAGTCCCAGTGCCGTTTCTAGCGTTAAGTCTTCTACTGATTGACCTTCCGGGAGAGATGCATTGGTTTTCCCGTGTTTCACATAAGGCCCATAAGGACCGTCGTAGATATTCACGGGTTCGTTATCTTTTGGATGGACTCCCAGTTCTCGCACAGGTTTCTTGGACTTGCCGCCACCGCCGCGTCCTTTCTTTGGTTCAGCCAGTAACTCTAATGCACGTTCTAGGGAGATTGTCAATACGTTATCTTGAGCTTTTAAGGAGCGATAATCTTTCCCTTCCTTGCCAAGGTCGTGAACCACATAAGGACCAAACCGTCCCAGACTTGCTTGGATTTTGCCACCTGTGGCAGGATGAACCCCTAAGTTACGGGGTAGCGCTAGCAGACCAACGGCCATCTCCAAGGTTACATCCTCAATATTGACGCCCTTAGGTAGAGAAGCCTGCTTCGGTTTTTTGTTCTCCTCAGATACGTCACCCAGGCGGACATAAGGGCCGTAGGGGCCAATCAAAACGTAAATGGGTTCGCCAGTTTCTGGATGCATTCCGACTTTATCGGGCCCTTCAGTTTTCTGGCGCAGCAATACTTCCACTTGATCTGGATCTAATTCAGCTGGGGTCAGGTCTTTGGGAATCGAAGCCGTAACGACACCATCGCCGTTCTCTGCTTCGATGTAAGCGCCAAATCTACCGATACGGACTTTTGCCCCGAGGTTCTCTAGTTCAACGGTTCGGGCTTGATTGGGGTCAATCTGGCTTTCTTGTTCTTTAACCTGAGTCTCCAGTCCTTTCTCTCCCAGGTAGAATTTCTGTAAGTAAGGTAGCCATTGGGCTTCACCTGTAGAAATTTCATCCAGGGTCTGCTCCATCTGAGAGGTGAAGCTGGTATCTACAAGGTCGGGAAAGTATTTTTCTAGCAATCCCGTAACCGCAAAGGCGGTGAAGGTGGGAACTAAGGCGTGACCGTTCATTTGGGCGTAGCCTCGGTCAATGATTGTGCCAATGATGCTGGCGTAGGTACTCGGACGACCGATCCCTTCACTTTCGAGCATTTTCACCAAAGAGGCTTCGGTGTAACGGGCTGGAGGCTGGGTTTCGTGACCGTCTGCTTCGAGTTCTAGGCAGTTGGGATGGTCGCCTACCTTCAGGGGTGGCAGTATCACTTCTTGGTCTTCTAGGGCAGCATCTGGGTCATCAGAACCTTCGACATAAGCACGTAGGTAACCGGGAAAGTCGATACGTTTGCCAGAGGATCGAAAACCAGCCTCTTCGACTTGCAACTGAACGGTAATTTGAGTTTGCTGCGAGTCCGCCATTTGACAGGCGACGGTGCGCTTCCAAATTAGGTCGTAGACGGCGAGTTCTCTACCGCCAAGACCTGTGTCTTTTGGTGTACGGAAGGTACTACCAGCAGGGCGGATGGCTTCGTGGGCTTCTTGTGCGCCTTTGCTTTTGGTGGTGTACTGGCGAGGGGTGGGGCTGAGGTATTGTTTGCCGTACATTTGCTCGACGCAGGTTCTAGCGGCGGCGATCGCTTGTTCAGACAAATGCACCGAGTCCGTCCGCATGTAGGTAATATACCCTTGCTCGTACAGATTTTGTGCTGTCCGCATCGTATCGCGAGCCGATAAGCGTAGTTTGCGGTTTGCTTCC
>DALYIW010000384.1:5336-6852 GCA_031970155.1 Coleofasciculaceae cyanobacterium CTOTU46601
GTTGTAGCGTCGATGTTGTAAACGGCGCAGAAGGTTTACGGGTAACCGGTTTTTCTTCTAACTCAGTAACCGTCCATGTTTTATCGGTAAGGCGTTCTTGTAGTGCTCTGGCTTCGGTCTCATTGAGCAGCCTGACTTGTCGGCCTGCGATAATTTGACCTGTATTGGGATCAAAGTCGCTGCCTGTTGCTACCTTAACGCCAGCTAGAGTGACTAGCCGTGAATCAAAAGGCGTTTTCTCCTGTTCCAGGAGGGCTTTTAAATCCCAGTAACTGCCCTGACGGAACGCCCGACGCTGACGTTCTTTTGCCACTAACAGGCGCACAGCTACCGACTGGACACGTCCCGCAGACAAGCCCCAAGCAATTTTCTTCCACAGCAGAGGAGAGAGGGTGTAACCCACAAGTCGGTCTAAAATCCGCCGGGTTTCTTGGGCGTGTACGAGTTGTTCGTCAATATTGCGGCAGTTTTTCAGGGCTTTTTTGATGGCTTCTTGAGTGATCTCATGAAACACCATTCGCTTGGTAGGAACTTTGGGCTTCAGCAGTTGCAGCAGATGCCAACTGATGCTTTCTCCTTCCCGATCTTCGTCTGTGGCGAGAACTAGCTCATCAGCTTCTTTGAGGGCGTCTTTTAGCTGCTGAACGATTTTCTTTTTATCTTTGGGAACAACATACAAGGGTTCAAAATTAGCCTCCACGTTCACCCCCAACTGTGCCCAGGGTTCCTCTTTCACAGACGCCGGAATTTCACTGGCAGACTGGGGAAGATCGCGAACATGTCCCATCGACGCCTCAACGCGATAGCTAGAGGGCAAGTAGTTACGAATGGTACGTGCTTTGGTGGGAGATTCAACAATAACGAGGGTTGACATGACAACTTTAGGGAAAATAGCGGCTGGCTAGACAGTCTATATGGATGAAGAGAGGGGGAAATGTCAAGGAGTTACTAAATGAAGGAAGCTGGGAGTATGCCCCAGAGGAGCGTTAGCGTAGCGACTTCATTAAGGAGAATCGCCAGTCTTATTGCTAAATGTAGCTTGTTATCTACTTATAGCTGATAACAATGGCGACCCGGACTTCTCCGGATTATGCCAGAATCAACGCCAAGTTCGGTCAGCTGTGAATCATGGCTTAACTCATCCCACCCAAGCAAACGATTAGGGTATAACGGTTGTTTGTTGTTTGTTATTGGTTGTTTGTAAAGAATATCAACAATTATGAAGGGCGAAGGTGTTACTCTCTCGACGCTACAAGAGGGGCGGCTTCCCACTGATTTTGTGTGAGCAAGTGTCTGACAAGTTCGGGTTAGGTGATGTCAGGGGTTTTAAGGACGAGCTAAGCTAATGCGCGTTTTATTTGCATCAATGCAGGACGCAGGACAGGCATCTTGCCTGTCCCACAATAACTAGAGTTAATATGAACTTGCAAGTTAGACCGTTACGATTTAGTGTTCACGAGCATTGGATGAAAATCTTTCTTCCCCCACTCCCGACTCCCCACTCCCGACTCCCGAC
>DALYIW010000385.1:0-6818 GCA_031970155.1 Coleofasciculaceae cyanobacterium CTOTU46601
CAGAATGACCCTGATACCCGCGAGTTAGTCGATCCAGACTCCATCGATATCGGCTTTCACTTTCCAGGCTGGAGTAGAAAGTTCCAGAGTCGTAGTATCTTAGTGCAGATTCGGTTTCATCAAGACTCATTGGAAGCCTCGCATCGGCTGATTGGCATTGAAGCAGCAGGATTTAATTATCAAGGAGAAGCTTGGCGACTCTCAACCGTCGAGCATTGGCAATTTGTCGGTAAGTGTCAGCCAACCTCTGAGGTGGGAGACAAACTCAAAGATTTTTGCCGAAAGGTCTTTGAGTTGTTTAACCCCTAGGGCGTGTTTTATTGCCTCTTATGGTAGGTTGGGTTAAGCGTAGCGCAACCCAACAAAGCTACTCGAAATGTTGGGTTTCGTTCCTCAACCCAACCTACAATTTAAACCAATTCTGGGGCGAAAAAACACGCTCTAAGTAGTCAGCATTAAGAAAATGGGTATTACCTGTAGGGGCACGATATATCGTGCCCTGCAACTAAAAACGGCTCTCAAGCCCATCGCCTACCTTCAAAATAAGGTGAAATTAAAATCTACTCCACCCCCAAAAATAAAGCCATTAAAATCAATGTTGGGGTCGGAAGAGTTACCAAAGCTATGGCCTCCAAATAGATAAAGTCGGCTATTAGAGGAAAGCGTATAGGTTAATCGAGCAATCAGTTGGTGATATTGATCTTGTCGTTCCTGTTCGGTGAAGTTAGCTAGGGCAAATTGGTAGTCTAGAGCGAGTTGGAGTGAGGACGAGGGATTGTAAGCTAACGTTGCCCCTACAGAGTTTATGGCTTGACTGCGATTCGTGGGGTCAGCCAAACTCAGGCGAAATTGATAGTAGGTATCTAGAGTTAACTGTTTAGCTAAGGTGTCTCGACGGCCTAGTTCTAGGTACAGGGAATGATCGTTGAGAAAGCGATCGCCACTTTCCTTGTCAAATAACTGTCGATTATTCCAACCCACTTCACCATAGGCGCGAGGCGATAGCTCCTGACGAATTCCAGCGTTAAATCTCAATTCGTTATAGTCAAACTGAGATTGAGTGTCGTAGCGAATTAAATTGCCGCCAACGGAAACAAATAGAGAAGTCTCAGGCCCCAAAGAGGGATTAGCCAAAAGCGTTAGCCCTGCCCTAACTAGCCCATCATCTACTGGATTAACATCTGCAAACACATTATTGCTTCTTAAATAACCAACTCCACCGAGTAGGTAAACGGACGATTTAGACACAGCAGGTGGTCTTTCTAACTCCCGTAAGCGCAAATTTCCTAAATCTGGATCTTCGCGATCGCCTGGTTGCTCTGACTCTGAGCGATTCCCGATTTGGGAAGGCTCATCAGAAGGAGTCGGCGAACCTTCTAGCTTGCGTAAGCGTAGATTTCCCAATTCTGGATCTTCACCATTGGTTAACTGATCTGCATCTGAGCGATTCTTGATTTGAGAAGGCTCATCAGAAGGAGTAGGCAAACCTTCTAACTTCCGTAAGCGTAGATTTCCTAATTCTGGATCTTGACTATTGGTTAGCTGATCTGCATCTGAGCGATTCTCGATTTGAGAAGGCTCATCAGAAGGAGTAGGCAAACCTTCTAGCTTGCGTAAGCGCAGATTTCCCAGTTCTGGATCTTCAAGATTAGGAGATAGGAAAAGTGGAGAAGCTGGGAAAGGCAGGGAAGCTGAGGAAGGTGAGGAAGGTAAAGCAGAAATTTCTCTCTGGTATCCTCCCTCTCTCTCATATCTTCCATCTCCCTCATCGTCTTGAGAGGCAGCGGTTACAGCCGTACTTTCTTTCTGGTCAATTTTGGACACGGAAATAGTCGCAGCTTCTACACTAGGTACCGACCAAGCTGGCTTACTTAATGGCAGACCAACCCAGAAAATCAAGCTTCCCAAAATTTCTAAATGTAGTTTTTGGTATTTTGGCTTAAATAGCCAGTGATGATTAATTTTAAATTTATGCAACCTAGGGTTAATAGTAGTTTTGCCGCGACACATGAGTGGGTATTTCTCTCTGCTCAGAGTTTTTGAGGTAGACAACTAGGGCTTTTTTATAAAAGCTTGTTACGATAGGGAACTACAACTGTCAATTTGCTGTCATCAATAACTACAGACGCATAAAAACCTAAATTTGTTTACTAAGGAGCAATGAAAAAATAACTTAATAAAATTGTTTCTTGTTCAATCAGTTTGCGTCGGGATAAAAACATCATTTGACTATCCAGCTGATAGCTTAACTAATTCTTTTACCTGACTTTTCCTGATGAATCCTGAAACCAGCAAATATTCATGGAATTAATTTATGGTGCTCTTCTCAGTTTTTTGAGGAGATAACAATGGCTAACGACAGAATCAGACTTATAACGGTTTTCATCCCTTGTGGAATATAGCGATCGTAAGGGCACGGCAAAGCCTTAGCCCCTACCCTGTACCTCAGACTTCTGAAACTATTGCCTAGTCAGCCTTTAGTTGGAATTACCCCTATGTTTCGCCATATAGCTGTTTCACTCGCCGTAATCTTGTCGAGCGTTAGTCCGTTGCTTGTGTCTATCGAAGCAAGTGCCGAAACGGCTCTCACTAGAGCAGTTATTGAGTCACTTCGCAACCAAGTGCGATTGATGCGTCAAAATCAGTCAGCTCGACCCGCCCGACCATCTGATACGATGACTCCAGGAGATGCGTTAGCAACAGCCAGCGCCTCAACGGCTCAGCTACGCTTCAATGACGGCTCTCTGGCGCGACTGGGACAGCAGGTAGTGTTCAAGTTTGTGCCTGGAAGCCGTTCCTTTAGGCTATCTAATGGTACGGCTCTGCTATTAATTCCTCCAGGTCAAGGGAGAACTAATGTACGAACACCTAATGCAGCTGCGGGTATTCGGGGGTCTGCTTTGTTCGTCAGATACAATCCTGAAACAGATACCACCATTGTGGGAGCTTTGACTAATAGCGGAATAGAAGTCTTTAATCAAACGGCTTCTCAAACTCAGGAATTAAAAGCTGGGTACATGGCAGTGATTGTCAAAGATCGAATTCAGCAGGTGTACGAATTTGACCTGAATAATTTTTATAGAACTAGTGAGTTAGTCAGGGGTCTGAATCTGACTAAGACAGAAGCTACACCAAGTCCGGATGAAGCGATCGCATCTGTGCAAGCTGAAACTGCCCAAGCCCTGAAAGAACAGTCGCAATTCACTAGCGAACAAGTGATTGAAAATCCCAGCTTTGTCAAGCTTCCTGCTAGTACATCAGAAAATTTCCCTGATCTTGCCCCTAATGCTAATGATGGTACTCCAAGTTCTAGGGGGCAAACTTCTGGATCATTCCAGGATGAAGACATCAGACTACTGCGGCAACGACAAGATATTGTAGATACTCCCTCTTCTCCTCGAACTGACTCAGATAATCGAAGTAATTCAAACAACGGAAATAACTCAAACAACGGCAGTAACCCGGATAACTCAACCAATCCCATCAATAACCGCAATAACTCAAACAACCGTAGTAACCGGGATAACCAACGCAATCCCAATAACCGCAATACCACCAACAACGGCAATAACCAGAATAACCAAACTAATACTACAGACCGTAATAACTCAAACAACCCCAGCAATCGAGATAATCAACGCAATCCCAATAACCGCAATACCACCAACAACGGCAATAACCAGAATAACCAAACTAATACTACAGACCGTAATAACTCAAACAACCGCAGTAACCGGGATAATCAACGCAATCCCAATAACCGCAATACCACCAACAACGGCAATAACCGGAATAACCCAACTAATACTACAGACAGCAATAGCACAAATAACGGCAGTGCTGGCAATAATCAGAATAACCCAACTAATACTACAGACCGTAATAACACAAACAACCGCAGTAACCGGGATAACCAACGCAATCCCAATAACCGCAATACCACCAACAACGGCAATAATAACCGAGATAATTAATTAGCGATCGCTCTATAACCAAGTAGACCCTGGAAAACGCTCAACCGATGCCAGCTAGGAAGTTATGCTAGATGTACTAATTGTTGCAATCCAACACATTAGAAAATAGACGAACCAAAAATGTGACAGTCATGTCAAAGACAGAGTATGAATACTGCGCTGTAGAACAGGCAATCTTAAAAAGCTTTAATCGTCAATCTCTACTTTCCAACGACGATTGTGGTTGGAGCGGCATTCGCTTTCAGTTCACTCGTAGTATCAGCGCTAGTGCATTGCCAGAGGAGATTGTCTTTCCAGAGAATGCGATTCATATCTATACAGATATACCGTCTGAGTACGTTTTTGAAGCACGAATTAATGGACAGTTGAAAACAAGCTCTCTGGTCGCGGGTCATAGTCTGATCATTCCACGCGGCACAGCTTATTGGCAATCAGAAAACCAGAAAAGCCAAGGCATTACTTTAGGTTTTCATTCCGGCTTTCTTGCCCGCACTCTCTCTGAATCGATTGACTTAAATTGTCTTGAGCTACATCCTCAATTTCCGACGTTTGACCCGCTCATTTATCAAATTGGGCTGGCGCTGAAAGCTGAATTAGAACAGAATCGGCATTCAACGCGCTTATATGCAGAATCTGCCGCGACGTTTCTGGTTACCCATCTTTTCCACCATTACGCCCTTCGCAAACCAACATTGCAAAGTACCAGAAGTGGTTTGCCTAAGTACAAATTACAACAGGTTATTGATTACATCTATGCCAACCTAGAGTGTGATATTGGCTTGACTCAATTGGCTGATTTGGTTCAGATGAGTCTTTCTCACTTCTCTCGATTATTCAAACAATCGACAGGATACTCACCTCATCAATTTGTGATCAAGTGCCGAGTCGATCGCGCTAGAGAACTCCTCCTCAAAAGCGACTTGTCAATCGCGGATATTTCTTATCAGGTCGGCTTTGCTAATCAGGGGCATTTAACCAATCATTTTAAGCGCCTGCTGGGAGTCACGCCTAAGGTCGTTCGAGAAAAGTAGCAGAAACCTGTAAAAAAAGCAAAAACTTGTAAGACCACATAAGAGTGCGATCGCTACTTTAGAAATCAGGACGCGCTGCAAGTGTCATATCTTAAGTCATTTTCTTTTGTGAGGTAGGCGTCGGGCCTGCCCCGTAATTTGGCGAAAAGATCTAGTAACCAAACAATAGAGCTTCCAAGGAGAGATACTTTTATGGCAACAAAATTTACTGGCGGTTGTCTGTGCGGATCTGTCCGCTACGAATGTTCAGCCGAACCCATTACGATGGGAATTTGCCACTGTCGCGATTGTCAACAGGCAACAGGAAGTGCTTATGCCTCTGGGCTTCTTGTGCCGCACAGTGCAGTCACCATCACTGGAGAGGTTAAATACTATGACGTGATTGGTGATAGCGGAAACCTTGTTGGTCGAGGTTTTTGCCCAAACTGCGGTTCCCGATTATTTAGCAAGCCCCCAATGGCTGAGCTTATGGGCATTATGGCAGGGAGTCTTGATGACCCAAGCTGGTTTTGCCCTACAATGAACATTTACACAGATAGTGCCCAGCCGTGGGTTTACATGAACCCAGATCTACCCAAGTTCGCCAAGATGCCAGTGATGCAGCAGGCTCACAACTCATAAATTTGTTGTTGGTTATTTGTTGTTTGTTGTTTGTTGTTGGTTATTTGTTGTTGGTTATTTGATGCATAGTTATTAATTTTTTGAAAGATATCCCCCAAAAAGATACAAACAACTAACAACAAACCACAAATAAAATTTTTGGCAAAATGTCCCCCAAAAAGATACAAACAACAAACAACAAACAACTAACAACTAACAACAAGAAATCCCCGTATTTTAAGCAGGGATTAAATTAAACTAATTATTTTCCTGTGAGTTTCACTAGACCAATTCCACCAAAGTAAAGACCAAGTACGGCACCAGCCAGTAAGGTTTGAGTCAAGGGGTCAGTGGAGGGGGTCAGCACTGCACCTAAGACAGTTGCACCCAGAATAATTACGCGCCAACCCGACAGCATTTGCTGGGAAGAAACAATTCCTAAATACCCCAATAGAAGCTGAATAATTGGGATTTGAAATGCTAAGCCAGTACTGAACATCAGTAGCAAAACAAATTCAAAATACTTGTCAATTGACCATAGCTGTTCAACTACATCTGCTCCGTAACTAATGAAGAAGTTCAGGGCAGCGGGAATTAGAGCAATGTAGGCAAATGCTAAGCCAACGAAAAACAGGATACTTGAACCCAAAACCACTGGACCGACCAAACGGCGTTCTCGGCGAGTCAGCCCTGGTAAAACAAACTGGATAATTTGGTAAAGAATAAAAGGACTAGCAACTAGCAAGCCGCTGTATCCAGCAACTTTAAAAGAGACAAAAAAGTATTCTCCTGGAGCTAGTTGCAGAAACTTAATCCCATGCGCTGGTACTTCTAGTAATTGGACAATTGGTTTGACTACCACAAAGCAGCCAGCCATCCCGATGAAAACCGCAATCAGCGCATAGAAGATTCGCCGCCGCAACTCCTCTAAGTGGTCGAACAGCGACATCTCAACATCATCGGGCAAGTCGTCGAGGTATTCGCTTTCGAGATCTTCTAAACTTTTCTGGGGTGTAGTTTCTACTTCAGAAGGCGTCATCGGTTTGGCTAGGTTCGGGGTTTGTTGACTATTGTATCGAGGTCGGTAGCAGTGCTGACCAATCTTGAGTGGGCAGTGCGATGACTATCAGGACTTACACAAATTTCCTGTTGAAGGGTCATTTGTAGGGGTGAACGGCCGTTCACCCCTACTATATGTGGTGTCCATGCGTAA
>DALYIW010000386.1:0-6762 GCA_031970155.1 Coleofasciculaceae cyanobacterium CTOTU46601
GAATTTTGCCCCCAAATTGGACAAGTCTACTGTACCGACTTTTCCAAAACAGCCGTTGAAAAAGCCCAGGAAAATTGGAAAAACGCAGATGGAGAGTCCCGACTTAACAATCAGCAAATCGTGTTTGAGGAAGTAGATTCCACGCGAATCACCGAACAAAAACTGGAGTTGCAAGATAAATTTGATTATGTCCTACTCGTAAATTCTGTGGTTTCCAGTGAGGATGAAACCAATCGCCAGATGATACGGGAATTTGGAAAGGTTCTCAAGCCAGGTGGCAAGATATACGGATATTTTCCAACAACGCTTTGTTTCTTAGAAATTGCCTATTTTAGTCGCAAACACGCTCACTGTGTAACAGAGGGCTTCATCGATGTATACGGTAATAAAGTTTGGGATGCCGAGTGGCAATCTGCACAGATTTATTACACTCCCTTGCGTTTGAATCTCATCTTCAAAGAAGCAGGATTAAAACGGCTCAGTTTGGAGATGGAATTCTTAGACTCCGAACCCTTTGTTTCAATGTTTAAACAGATGATCGAGCATGACGATCCGGATATCTTTCTCTGGCATCTTCTAGCCCGGTACGAAAAAGAGGCTCTCAGTTGAGCATTTTGGCAAAGCACCTGTAATACCATTTGGGATTTGGGATTTGGGATTTGGGATTTGGGAAGCCTTGCCATTAGGTAGTTTCAGTAATTCAAATGTGACAAATTTAAACCCAATTGGTATAACAACAAAAAGACTTCTTCAGTTCAGGGTGCATCTACCCAATCGTTTAGAATTCTACGCCAATAACGCCTCACTTATCTTCTATTTCGGTACGCGCCAAATTGTGATGATTGTGTCACCACTGCCCGTAGCAATAGTCCGCCAATCTGAGCTAATAGCGAAGTAATTAATATATTTAGAGGGGCCAGTAAGAGTACGAATTACTCGCCCTGTGGAGAGATTCCAAAACTTGATAGTCTTGTCAGCACTAGCACTAACTAATGTTTCTCCATCAGCACTAATATCGAGATAATTCACAAAGCTAGAGTGTCCCTTGAGAGTACGGATTTCTTTACCAGTAGCCAGATTCCAAATTTTAATTGTTTTATCAGCACTGCCACTGATCAAAGTCTGTCCATCAGGGCTAAATACAAGAGCATTAATAAAATTAGAATGCCCTTTGAGGGTACGAATTTCTTTTCCCGTAGCCAGATTCCAGACTTTAATTGTCTTATCAGCACTAGCACTAACTAAGGTTTGTCCATCAGGGCTAATCACAAGAGCATTAATAAAATTAGAATGACCCGTAAGGGTACGAATTTCTTTTCCTGTAGCCAGATTCCAAACTTTAATCGTCTTGTCAGCGCTGCCACTCACTAAAGTTTGCCCATCCGGGCTAAGAGCTAAAGAATTAACTGAACTAGAATGACCAGTCAGGGTAAGAATTACTTTGCCAGTAGCCAGATTCCAAACTTTAATCGTCTTGTCAGCACTTCCACTCACTAAAGTTTGCCCATCCGGGCTAATCACCAGGTAATTAACAAAGCTAGAATGCCCTTTGAGAGTACGGATTTCTTTACCAGTAGCCAGATTCCAAATTTTAATCGTCTTATCGGCGCTACCACTCACTAATGTTTGCCCATCAGGGCTAATTGCTAGGTAATTAACAAAGCTGGAATGTCCGGTGAAGGTGTTGACTAAGGATATCTTTTCAGAAACGCTCAGCTTAGGTGTATGAGATTGGTAAATTTGTCCGATTGTATATCCCCCCAACCCAACAACCAGAGCCAATACTCCACCTATAAGCCATTTTTTTTTAGAGCCTACAACTTTTTTACGCTTTATTATAATTTCCGAATTTAGTTGAGTTATTGGGGGTTGAATGGTCGTAGACTCAGCAATTTTTTGCTCAGATTTTGCCTCAGATACTTCCTGCGTAACTTGAGCTAACTCATCTAAAAGTTCTTGTGTATTTTTATGCCGATCTGCTGCTCTAGGAGCCATCAACTTATCGATGAAATTGAGGATTGGCGGGGAAATATGAGGAGCAAGCTCACGCCAATTAACTTTATCATTCAAGGGATCGTAAATAGTTGGGTCTGTTGCTTGCTTGCCCGTCAGTAAAAAGACCAAAGTACGTCCCAATGCATAGAAATCTGACTGAGGTACTGCATGACCTTTTTCTTGCTCTGGGGGCGTGTATCCAGTAGAACTAATCTTGGTGACATTACCTGCCCCACCGACTTCAGCTAGGTAAGTAAATGTCAACTCGCGAGCAGTACCAAAGTCAATCAATACCAGTTGCCCAGTAGAGCGAATCATGATATTTGCTGGCTTGATATCGCGATGGAAATAGTTTTTTTGATGAACGAGATGTAAAATCTGTGCAAGCTGTTTTAACCAGCTAAGAGCCTGCTTTTCTGAGAGAGGCTGATTACCTTGCTGCCTCATCCACTGCTTTAAGTTAAGGCCATCAATTTTCTCCATAATGATGCAATGCAGTGGCTCAGTCGAATTTTTTGGGAAAAACTGAAAGTACCCATCTGTCCCAACTCTGGGGATGCCGGGATGATTCAACTGACTTAATACAGCTGCCTCTTGCTTGAATAGCTCGATAATTCTATCGTTTGTATTATGAGCTGGTTTCAAGACTTTCAGGATTTTAGGTATTGCGCCGTTATAGGCTTCATAAACCTTGCCAAAGCCGCTGTTGTCACTGAGCACTCGCATGACTTGATAGTGCCCCAGTAGTAACAAATCTGAGCCACAATTGCGACAAACGCGATTGTTGACGTTGGCTGGCTCATTTGGCTGAGGGCAGCGGGGATTAATACAGTAGCTCATGGCTGCCTACCTAACTCTTGCATCCCCAATCATAGGCTGGAGATTGTTAATCATCTAGTCAAGGAAATCTTAAAACAACTTCAAGCACGTCGTCTTCAAGGATTGATTTAGGTTAACGTACTCTATGAGAGCACGAGATAAGCGCTATCTCTTCATCGGCTCAAGTTGCTTCGTTTCTAACCCTTAGGGAACACATAACTCTAGGCAATATTACCTATTAAGTAGTCCTCTTAAGTAATTACCCAGGGTAACTACTGATTAACCTCTCGTTCTATAGGTTTATCTAATACAAAATCTTTAATAATCTGCATTATAAATTTGTGCTGGAACTGCTAAGGTGTAAAGAACAATTTCAAAATATCTCAATTTAGTAAATATCTATGATTGGCGTTGCTGCCTCAAATTTGCAGCCCCCCGAATATTACCAACGTCAAAACACTGCCGCCCTCCCGAAACCGCTGACAGTGTTCTGCGATTTTGATGGACCGATTGTCGATGTCTCCAATCGATACTACAGCACCTACAAGCTAGGGATGGCTGATACTCAAGCCGCTTACCAAGCTAAGAACATTACCCTACCGATAGGGCTGCTTAGTAAACAGCAGTTCTGGCAGATGAAGCAAGAGCGTGTCCCCGATGTAGAAATTGCGATGCGATCGGGTTTGCAAGGGGAACAAATTGATTGCTTTATGGGGCGTGTACTTGAGATTGTAAATCAACCTGCTTTGTTGAAGCAAGATAGAATACAACCTGGAGTTAGTTGGGCATTAGCGTTACTGCATTCTCAAGGTGTGCGGCTGGTGTTAGTGACATTGCGTTGTAAGTCCCAGGCTACACAGATTTTGAGAAATCACGGTTTGACTCGTCTGTTTAGTGGCATTTATGGAACTAGCGATCGCGACGCCGCCTATCAAAACCAAGCTGAATTGAAAACCCAACTTCTAGCTACTGCGATCGCAGAACAATCCTTGTACACACAATCTCCGGCATCAGCCTGGATGGTAGGCGATACAGAAGCTGATCTCATCGCAGGGCAAGCGCTTTCAATTCCTACCATTGCTCTCACCTGTGGCATTCGCAGTAGCCGCTATCTCAAGCAATTCCAGCCAACTTGCATCCACAGTGATCTACTTGCTGCTGCTAATTACTTGTTAGAAAGTATGAAGGTTAAACTATGTTAGTGAAGTATCCTAACCTTCTCTTCCTCTTCTTTCGTCACGATTGCTCAATGAAATTCATCCGCTCCCACCATCGATTCAGCGGATAGTAAAGTACAGGTGCCCACAGACTACTAAGAATGGCAGAAGACAGAGCAATGCGCTGATGGTCTGTCCAAATTTCAGCTAAATTGCGATCGCCTTGCAAACTATACTGAATTGCGGTCACTGTCTCCCCAATAACCGCCATCCCAAAGACAATTAACGCCACAGAAATAAAATCTTCCTGAATATAGCGCTGCTTCTGAATTCGACCTGTTAAAATTCCCACCACCACAAGGCTCAAGACATGGGTGGGTTGATGTGCTGTCATACCATCTTGCATCAGCCCCAATACCAGTCCGGCTAACGCACCCTGAACAGATGTACGTTTGATGCTCCAAGCTACCACCCAAATCATCAGCCAATTTGGGGCAATTCCCAGTAATTCCATCCCTGGTAAACGTGTCGGTAAAATCATCAAGCAGAGGATGACTGAACCAACAGTCACAACCCAATTGATAATTTGACGAGCCCAAGGTGAAAACTGAGAAACGTTGGTATTCAAAAGTTTACTTCTCCAGGTAGTTGTTAACTCACGAGCCGTTCTAAGCTAAGAAACTAGCGGGAGTCAACGTTACACATTTGCTGAATGGTATCTTCTCATTGTGCAAGACCCCTCATGAGAAGCGATCGCACAAACGATGAAAGTCTGTCTTTTCCTACTCCCTACTCCCCACTCCCTACTCCCTACTTTCTAAGAGTGACGAGGTACACTTAGCAAACAGCCCACCATTCAAGCTTCAAGCTGATTACAAAGAGTTATTCACTCAGGATAAACAATAACCCATTCTAGGGCATTAACTGGTGCCGTCAGCTCGATAACCGCTTCTGGAGCCGGACTTTTGTAGAGGTTTACAGACTCCACTCGACCCAACGGCAAACCAGGCGGAAAAAGTTGGCTTACAGGTGAGGTAGCCACAGCATCACCGCGACGAACATCTGGAACTTTATCAAAAAACTGCAATACAACACGATTAGACCCTTGTCCCCGCATGAAACCCATACTGCGACTTCGGCTGATCACAGCACCTACTTTACTGGTAGGGTCACTAATGAGCAAAACTCGACTAGTGTTAGGTGTCACCTGAGTAACCCGGCCCACTAAACCACCAGGTCCTGCTACCACCGAGTTCACCTTGATGCCATCTTGACTTCCCCGACGTAGGGTTATCTGTTGCCACCAGTGGTCTGGGCTACGCCACATAATAGGCGCAACAATTCCTTTTGATTTTTGGGTTTGAGAATAATCTAAAAGCTCTTTCAGCTTCTGATTTTGACTTTCGAGTTCGACTAAGCGCTGTTGCAATTCCAGTACCCGCGCATTAATGAGGCGTTCCTCTTTTGGCTGACCCAATTGGAAGGGACGGGTAATAAACTGGTAGGTCTCGATGAGTACTGCCCCCTGAGTTTGATGAATCAACCAAGCAGCACTCAAAGATAGCCCCCCCAGCACAATTGCTACTCCATGCCGATCCCACCAGCGACGTAGTATGAACATAGCTTATCTAACAACGGTCAGCTTTTGGCTGACGCGTGCGTTTCGATAGTGCAGATAAACAAATCATGTAGTTAAGAACAAAACTCCTCAAGATAGATATTTGATCTTGATAGATGACCTCTATAAGTGGCGAGAACGCCCACTAAACACTCGCTCTAACTGTTTGAAATTCTCCAGAACTCTTCCCGTTCCCAAAACCACACAGCTCAGTGGGTCTGCTGCCACATGGGTAACTATGCCAGTTTCATGGCTGATGAGTGTATCCAACCCTTTCAATAAAGCGCCACCGCCTGCTAGCATGATGCCCCGGTCGATAATATCAGCTGCTAGCTCTGGAGGTGTCCGCTCTAGGGTGCGCTTAACAGCGTCAACAATTACCGAAAGCGGTTCTGACATACTTTCACGGATTTCTGGCCCTTTAATCGTGACGGTTCGTGGCAGACCAGAGAGCAGGTGCAAGCCCCGCACTTCTAAGTTAGCATCATCATCGTCATGAGTCGGGTAGGCCGAACCAATCTGAATTTTGATTTCTTCAGCCGTGCGCTCACCGATTACTAAGTTATGAACTTTCTTCATGTACTGGGTAATCGAGTCACTCAGTTCATCTCCGGCAACACGCACGGATTCGCTGAGTACTGTGCCCTGCAAACTCAGCACAGCCACTTCGGTTGTGCCACCACCAATATCAATAATCATGTTGCCTGTTGGCTCTGCTACCGGCAAGCCAGCTCCAATTGCGGCTGCTACCGGCTCATCTATTAAGTAGACATCTCTTGCTCCTGCCTGAGATGCTGCCTCCATTACCGCCCGCCGTTCGACGCCAGTAACACCACTAGGAATGCCAATGACAATCCTTGGTGAAACCAACGTTCTGCCTTCATGAACCCGCCGGATAAAATGCTTAAGCATCAATTCTGCGGTATCAAAGTCGGCAATCACGCCATCGCGGAGGGGACGCAGGGCAACCACATTACCTGGGGTTCTGCCCAACATTTTTTTTGCATCCTCACCCACGGCTAGCGGAACTTTTAGATCCTGATCCATGGCGACCACGGATGGCTCTTGTAGAACAATACCTTTGCCGGATACATATACTAAAGTGTTAGCAGTACCCAAATCTATACCCATGTCCCGTGATAGGGAAAAGCGACTGAAAAGACCCACTCGTTT
>DALYIW010000387.1:0-6696 GCA_031970155.1 Coleofasciculaceae cyanobacterium CTOTU46601
TATAGCGTTTCTCAAATAGATGAGATACACTAACCAGCATTGAGCAAGCGAATTCGAGATGAAAGCCTATTCAATTGATTTACGGCAAAAGATAATTGAGGTTTACCAAAAAGAGGAAATTTCTCAACGTCAATTAGCTCGACGGTTCGGTGTCGCTCTCAGTTTTATCGTCAAGTTACTCAAACAATATCGTCAAACCCAAGAAATATCGCCAAAACCTTTCAATGGGGGAGTGAAGCTCAAATTAACTCCAGATGAATTGGAGGTGCTGGCAGATTTAATTGAAGACAATAATGATGCCACCCTAGAGGAACTGTGTTCTCTGCTGAAGGCAAAGACGGATATTACTATCAGCCGTGCCACGATGGGACGAATGAGCAAAAGACTCAAACTAACAGTAAAAAAAAAACTCTACACCCCAATGAAAAAGATACTGAAAGAGTGCAAAACCTGAGGCTAGATTTCTGGTCAAAAATTCGGGATGTTCCCGTAGAAGACCTGATTTTCCTGGATGAAGCCGGAGTTAACTTAGCTTTAGTTAGATTATATGCCCGTGCGCTTCGGGGTCAAAGAGCTAGGGGAACTCGCCCTCAAAAACGAGGCAAAAATGTCTCGATGATTGGAGCGATTGCGCTCAAAGGAATTGTAGCATCTATCAATATTTTAGGAGCAACTGACGGCTTAACTTTTGAAGCCTTTGTTATCCAAAAGCTCATTCCCAACCTTTGGAAAGGAGCAACGGTCGTTTGGGATAATAGCACTATTCACAAAGGGCAAAAAATTGCACAGGCCCTGAGAGAAGCTGAAGTAAAATTGATTTATCTCCCACCTTATTCTCCTGATTTTAACCCGATTGAGAACTTTTGGTCGAAAGTCAAAAACACGCTTCGTTCCTTAGGTGCAAGAACCTATCAAGCTCTAGATTTAGCGATTAGTGACGCTTTTAGTCAAGTCTCCCTTAAAGACATTCGTAATTGGTTTGCTCACTCCTGCTACTGTATCTCACCTATTTGAGAAACGCTATATCAGATGTATCAGATGGGATTTATCAAGGGAGTAGATGTTACATGGGAGTTTTTCAGATGGGAATAAATTGCGATCGGCGTCTTTTTACCTCCGGCTGCGGTTCATGCGTTTTTTTGCTTAATTCAAAGATAGGCCGCTGTCTCTGGCTGTCGAGTCCTTCTTCTTGAGTACGTCTTAAGTTAGAGGAACAATTTTGTAGTCCGCGACTTCTTACGGTGTCGCAGTGATTATGAGTTCTCTACTCCCTTCGGCAGACAATTTTTCTTGCACTATGATTCTTAATCTTTATTTTCACCTCCAGCACTAAGTCGATTAGGACTTCGGCATCTTCAAGCAGCATTGACTCAAAGAATGCCCTTTCGCACACAAAATTATCTTTGCCTGGACTGACGCAATTATTATCCAGAACGCCTGCTGTCAATTCGTAGAACCAGCAGCAGTAATCGTCGTGGCGCTCCACAGCCTCCGCCACAATCGCTTGCCCAAAGTTCAGCTCCGCTCTGTCAAGTTCCCGCATTATTGCTGGGGTGTCCGGGTCTAAGAGGGCAAGCATCATTTTGTACTCGCCTCATTTCTTGCCGCTGCCTGGATAGTCCACATAGGGCTGAGAACGTCGCACATCTGGATATTTCAGGTAGGGTGTCATTTTTGACAGCCTTATTGGTTGTATTAAATTCATTCCTATCCCAACTATAAAAGCATTTAATTAACAACAACGGGTTGACAAGTTTGCCGACCCATCAATTGTTCCGACGCTATTCCACTTGTTTGCATTCCGAATATTGTTAATGCTGTCATCAAAATAGCTAAATTTTTCATTGTTCTACTCCGAGAATTGTTGCCGGACTTTGCAATAGTTGAATTTGATGCTTTAACCAAGCTTGTTGTTGTCCTATTCTCTTTCCCGCTAGAGGAGCTTCTAACTCATACTTTTGGGCTGGTAAATAACTGGCAAATTCTCTGTATCTTTTCGGAGCCAATATCAGCAACTTCCCTCCCCTTGGTTCGATTTCCTGGATTCTACTTGCGACTTTTTGCGCCCACCCTTGTCGCGCTATGAAGTCCATCTCGTTGAGAGTACATTCGTAGGGACAGATGATTTCTTCAGGCTCTATTACCCCTAATTTTGCCGAGAGTATTACATACCTCACCCCCATCAGTTCTAGGTATCTCCTAGATTTTTTGAATAGATCCCCGGTGTACAACTCTTTTGCTCGCCTTGCTTCTTGGCTTTTTGACATCGAGCAGGCGATGAGTCCCATATTGTAGGACGTGGCGGCTATGACCATATGCATGACTTGACTGACTGCGACTTTCATTTCCATTCGTGAAGGATGAAGATTAGCTAAAGTTCTTTGCCTTCTGTTGCCTTTTTGTTATCTAACTTAAGACGTAGATGGGCTTCAGGCTCTACGATTTTTTGAGCTTTATTTGCCCCTTAATGCGTCCCTCTTACTTTCGGCTTACCTCTTAAGTAGGATTGAGTCTTTGATTTTTAACCAATATCTTCGACGACATAAGAAGCAATTCTTAGACCGATGCTACGCGCGATCGCCTTGGTTCACAGCGTCGGGTGAAGCGCGGTACTAGGCTGATTCCCTCATAACTTTCCACAATTGGACATCAACTTTAATAGCTAAAACCATGACGGCTGTTGCTCTGCGCTCATATTCCAATCCTTCTGATTCGTCTTTATCCTCTCCTTGGCTTAGGCTTCAAAATCGTCAAATTACCTGCGATGAAGCGATCGCTCAACTGGTCGAGCCGACTGGGACGGTCAACTTCGAGCTGCTCTCTGATGAAGTTAGCAATCGGTTTTTCCGCTCTTTCCCCAATCGCCAAGATCTGCCGCCCGTCATTCCTCTGTTGCTCTGGCAAGGCTGCTACTATTTAGGAACTCCGACGCAACTTGACGAAGAGGCGATTTCTATGTTGAGTCGTCGGACTTCCACCTCTATTCAGACCATCTCCATTTCCTTGCGGAGCTACCGTTCTTGGTATCTTGTTCATCATCCCGGTGGATCTGGAGTTCCCTTATCCAAATTTGTTGAGCCAGCGCCGGGGCATCGAAGAACGGTTGTTTCTGAATCCGACGCACAAGCAGAGCCGGATAACATTTGCGAGATTACAGAACTCTCCTTAAGGAGGGCAGACAACCAAATTTCCCGTATTAAAACTTTAATTCAACGTGCTGTTACTTATGGTGCCAGTGATATCCATCTAGAGCCGACTAATGAAGGACTTCGAGTTAGATATAGGATCGATGGCATTTTGAGGGACATCACTACTCTCTCTTCTTCATTTAGCCGCAAGGCGATTGTCGCGCTTAAGGTTATGGCAGACCTGGACATTTCTGAAAGCCGCCGCCCTCAAGATGGCCGAATTGGCGAAACTGATTCTCTCGATAGTGAGGGGTCGTCAGCAGGGGAAACGGGGATCGATATGCGGGTGAGTACCTTGCCTTGCGTCGGCGGTGAGAAAGCTGTGATTCGTCTGTTGCCTAGGCAAAACCCGTTTAATGGACTAGAAGATCTGGGTTTTTCAGATTCCAACCTGGAACGCTACAAGAGCTGGCTCCGGCAGTCTCAAGGAACTATCGTGATCACGGGTCCTACTGGCTCTGGAAAAACCAGCACTTTGTATAACTCTCTGCAAGCTTTTGCCACTGAAAATGTCAACGTAGTAACGGTGGAAGATCCAGTTGAGTACGTGCTGCCCCGCATTACTCAAACTTGCGTACACGAGGCGGCAGGGATGACTTTTGCGGCTGGGATCAGATCGATTCTGCGACAAGACCCCGATATTATAATGGTTGGGGAGATCCGCGACGGCGAAACGGCTGCTGCCGCTAGTCGTGCCTCACTTACAGGTCACTTAGTTCTGACCACCCTTCACACGTCTGATGCGCTAGGCGCGATCCCCCGGCTTAAAGACCTTGGTTTGGACTTGGGATTGATATCGGAATCGATTTTAGGTGTCGCAGCCCAGCGTCTGGTTCGCAAGGTTTGCCCCCATTGTGCCATTCCCTACACCCCAACGGATCAGGACTTGCAACGGCTTAAGCTATCCCCTGAAAATTCCAGTCCTGATACTTGGCGACGTGGGGTTGGATGTCCCAAGTGTTTCAACTCCGGCTACCAGGGGCGCGAAGCGGTTGTTGAACTTTTGCCTTTCGACTCAAAGGTTCGCGAGCTGATTTACAGCGGCAATCTTACTCTACTGCGCGACTATCTCGACAAGTCCAGCTTTGAATCGTTCCGCATGGGCGCGATCGATAAACTGACTCGCGGAGTGACCACTATAGAAGAAGTCTTCCGTGTTTTGCCTCATAGCGCTTTTTCGTGAGACATATATACTTCACTTTCTTCAGGGGAGGGGATGGCTCCTCCCTTTTTTCTATCTCGGGGGTTGACGGTACTAAACGGATGCCTTGAGCCGCTGATTTTCGCCCTTGAGTCGCTCCAATTCCTGTTGCATCAGGGCGATTTTCTCTTCGTAGCTATCCGTCAATTTCTGCATCTCGGATCGCATCTGCTGTAATTCCCCCTTGAGTTCCTCGTTGACGGCAAAAATTTTCTGCGTTGTCTCCAGCAGTTCGTCATAGTTTTTCCCGGTGGGCTTATACGATCGAGTTTTGCGATCGGATAGACCGCCTGACGGCAACTTTGGATCGTTCGAGCAACTTGGGGAAGCATCGCCATTACCACTTTTATTTAGTTCTTCGATCGCTTCGTGGCAATCGGAACTCTCGACTAAGATCCTCCCTCGCTTCTTGGCGAGTTCTATTGCCAGATCTTCTGCCTTCTGGCGCATGGTCAGATCTGGGATGCTCCCGAGTATTTCCAGTTCTGTTTCTTTGATTTCTGGTTTGTCCATTGCGAGTATCAGCGGACCTGTTACTTCCCCATTATCCTGGGAGGCAAAAGCGATCGCATCAGAGAGTACGATGCGCCTGCGGTTTTTGTGAACTCTGTGCAGTTGCGCCCAGGCATAAGCCCCAGCGACCTTGACTTCACTAGGGACGCACGCTTGGAATTCTAGGTACATCTCCCACCCCCGCCGAAGCTCGTAGCAACTGCTGCGCGTCCAGCCTAGTTTTTGGCACATCGCTTTAAAGCCGGTCAACCCCATCTCTTCCCAGCGCTTCTCAACAAAGATATTGTGAATCGCTTCGCCAGCCAAGAGCGAACTGGCAATTAGCTTGTTTGCCTGATTGTTATAGGTTTCGACGGCACTTATGCAATGCGCTAAACTTTTAAAGCCTGCACCTGGCTCAATGCTCGCGTGTAAAACTGTTTGCATCATTTTGTTCGACTTGGTATCGGTAAGATTTAGATCGCCGCTAACTCTCGTAGCGCGACAGTGCATAAGCCCTAAAACACAACCGAAAATTTGTACTCACGATGCATGAGTAGCCATTGCATCTATGCGATACAACAATGACCTAAGATTGATGCTTGCCTCCCGATAAAGCCCCATATACGCCTTGGGACTCAAAGCTTGAATTGTCTCTTTTTTAGTTTTAGGGAAAATCACTGAATTTATCTTAAATTACTTTTGACTTAAAAACCTATTAAAAATTCAGGTGCTCTTTCCCAGAATTGCACCCGACTTGAAGAGAGCTATTTAGTTTTCCCTTAAGACAACACATCCTGTCTTACTTTAACTTGTGTCCTGGTAGCCGGACACGCAGATTATGGATTGTGAGCTTCACGCACCCTTGCTAAAATCCAGTCGGCTGGATTTTAGCAAGCCTCGCACTCCAGATACGCAAACAATAAAGTTCTTAACTGTCACAGCGCAAAATACTTAATACCTGGGCGGTTTATGTGACCAGTACGGGCAGTAATCAGTGCTTTCAGTAAGCGGCAGTAAGTGGAGCATTTCTCAAAGTGTGGCTCAAGGGCAGTGTGCCAGTTAGTCAAGAACTTTATTGTTAGCGATCAACGGAATTTTTGACAATGGGAGTTTCCGATTCGTTTTCGTTGCACGCGATCGCAGAACACGCTGCCGAGCTTATGCCAAACCGGATAACCTCTATTGCTGACATCAAAGGGGTTTCTGCTGTCAGCCCTTCTAACTGCCGTAGGGCGTAATCCCTTTCAAGACTCTCCGGGCAGCATGAAAGTATGGTTTCTTTTAGCAAGGCTAACGTTCTTACTATTGACTCTTTATCTCCTTTGATAAAGGCGGCGGCTACACTTTTACAGCCAATGTCTCTTACTAATTTGTATCGCTCTAATTGATCCCCAAATGTTTTGTGATAGCTGAACCAATTGTTCAGCATCTCAGGTGTAATTCCTGATTCCTGCATGGCAAAAGTTCCTTGGAGAGAATTCTTTAACCTTTATAGGTGTTCTAGCTATTTTACCAACAAGAAAGCGCTAACTAGGTGATCGTTGTTTCTTTTGGGAAAAGAGTTCAAACTTACATCGATTCAATAGCTCCTTGGCGAGCTGTATGGCGACTTCGTAATTGCCTGCTGTTTCCTGCTCGTTCCAGGGTTTTCCGGTTTGCTCTTTGATGTGTCCGAATACGGCTGAATGAAGCAACCCACTGTTATTTTTGAAGGTTGGTTCTTTTCCTTTTGCACGGACGCGATCGAACGCGCCTTTTAACCCGGATTTCTCACAAGCCGTTGAAAAATCCTCAAAAAAGCGAAAGGAAAGC
>DALYIW010000388.1:0-6598 GCA_031970155.1 Coleofasciculaceae cyanobacterium CTOTU46601
AGGGGGAGAGGGGGAGAGGGGGAGAGAGGGAGACAGGGAGAATTCCTCAACTCTTTCGCCACAATGGGGCAGGAAACTTCACCCCCTCATGTTCTGGCCAATCTTCAATCCTTTTTACTGGTTCCTTTTTACTGGTTTGTTTTTACTTCAGCCGCCAATGCCTTACCAGGTCAAAGTACTGAGGCAGTGACAGCTTGGATCAACTCTAATCCAACCCTTAGGCCTGGGATCGGGGATGGGCTACTGGTAACCAAAAACGAGACCGCTGCCCAACGATTTACCTTTCAAGCTAGTGTACTTTCTCCGGGTAGAGTCACTGTTCCGATAAACAAAGGAATGATTCGCAGTGAACGCATGTCTTTCTATGACAAAATTAACGGCGTCACTCTTGACCGACTCAAAGAATCTTTGCGAGTTATTTATGGACCGACGATTTATCAAGATTTCGACAAAGCCAAACTGGTGTATGACTATCCAGTCCCAGAAACCATAGATTTAGCGCGGCGACAGAATCTTCCTCTGCTAGCACAACAGCAAGGCAAGCTGCTGGTAGGAGAACGCTATGCCTATTGGATGGAAGTCACTCAAACCGATAGTGGCAAAGCTTTTAATGGGCAATTAACCGTTTTTCTCAAAGAAGATTTAGACAAGCTAGAAACCGAATTGCGCGATCGCTAAACTCAATTAGCAGCTTGAAAGTATGCACCTTCCAACCTTGTAACCTTCAAACCGTAAATTTTAGATTTAGGGATTTTAGCTTTCTTCCGCGAGAAGCCCCACGCCCTACTCCATAAGGGAGGCGTGGGATGAATGCCGGGGCTTGTTTATCTTCTAATCCTTGCATCCCTCATCCCTCATCCCTCATCCCTCTTTACTCACTGGCTATGCCAAACTCCCGCATAAATACTCACAACTGCTCTAGCAATGCGCTTCAAGTCTTCATCCAGCAAAGGAGGCCACTGGACTCCAGCCTGACGCCCAGCTTCAAAATGCTTTCTACTCTCAAAAGACAATAGATACAGGGCGTAAATTAGTTCTCGCTCCAGAGTAGAGGAACTTTGTAGACCCTCAAACACAATTTTTAGAGCTAACAAAATATTGGTCACCTGGCCTGGTATCGGTGCCTTTCCCTGCTTCAGGCGTATGAGGAAAGCATCGGTATTTTGGTCAGATGCCATTCCCTGAGTCACTAGAAAGCTACGGGCAGTTCTATAATCCATCGACGCAAAAACATGAGATAATAACTATCTATTTTCCGTCTAGAGTGCGACTACACTGACAAGCTCTCTAGAGTCGTGGCATTAGCGTAGCGTAAACTTCTCAACTAACGATTTAAGTCATTTTTGTTAAGAGTGGGATTCATGTGCTATAAATAGAATCTTTGAAACCTTATCGGGTGGAGTAGATCAAGCAGAATGAAACAAGTGGGAACTCATCTGGTCGTTGACGCATGGCAAGCGCCTGAAGACCTTCTTAATGACCCTGAAGGAATTCGCCGCGCCTTGATTGATGCGATTTCAGCTGGAGAAGCAACCCTTATAGATATGTGTGTGCATCAGTTTAGTCCTCACGGCGTCACCGCCACAGTAACGTTGGCAGAGTCTCATATCGCCATACACACTTGGCCTGAGCATGGATATTTTGCTGCCGACTTGTTCTTCTGCGGTCGAGGTCAACCGAAGAAGGCGATGGAAGTTTTACAAACAGCGCTTCAAGCTAAGCAAGCCCGGATGAGAGAAATCCCACGAGGTTTTGATACAACCGTACAAACTAGCGATCGCACAGTAGAGCCGCTTTACTCTACGGTTGTGTAAGCCGTTTTTCTGCAATCGAGAGCATGAAGTCATAAAGGGCAAGGGAAATAAAACCTTGCCCTTTCTCGTGAAAATTGCATAAATTGGGTATCAGAGGTAGGGGGGTGCCCTCTTTTAAATGGCTACCTTGAAGAGTATTGCTTAAATCAGCACGGCGCTAAGCGACCAAGTAGGCAGAATCACCCCACCAAAGGAGAGGAAAGTGTTAGATACAATATTAGTCTTTGTCTTGGGTTTGACACCACCAATCCTTTCTATATGGGTGATGCAGAGGGTAAAGGAACGAACACAAGAAAGGCTCAGAGCAGCAGCGCAAACGCAAGTTGTTAGAGGGCTGCAAACGCCGCAATGGTCTGTAGATCAGTATTATCTTGAGGGTGTTGGTTATTTAATCGGTGATATTAGCTGCCGATTCAATGCCCATTCTCCTTACATTCGCTGCGCTGTTAATCCAGATGGGCCGTGTAAGGAATGTCGATACTACGAACCAAAAGATTAAATCATTTCTCGACTTTCAGTGTTTTTGTTGTTTGTTGTTGGTTGTTTGTTGTTTGTAGTCTTAACAAGACTATTCTCAAAAATTATTGGTATTAGGGTTGGGAGTCTTGGGTCGAGTCGGTTATTTTTGACATCAAATTTAAACCTAAAAATAAAGCCGCAATAGTTCCACAGACGCAGATTTCTCCCGTAGAGATTTTTTGCAGAATAGTTTCAACTGGTATTAAGACTATTTCAACATCTTCTGTGACATCCAGCTGTTGTATGCCAGATAACTGGGCATTCTCGGCTAGAAATAAATGAATTTCATTGGTATCCTTGACTGGATTGTCGTATAACGTCGCCAGATGAGTCAGCTGCTGAGCAACATACCCCGTTTCTTCCTCTAATTCTCTAGCTGCCGCGCTTTTGCTATCTTCTGTGTGTGAGTTAAAGGAACCACCAGGAAGTTCTAATAGAATTTCGTTTACACCATGTCGATATTGCCGAACAAAGAGAATCTCTCTTTGTGGTGTAACTGCAAGTACAAGAACGATATCAGGTCTGACATTTACAAAAAAATCGTTGATAACTTTACCATTCGGTAATTCGACCTCATCTTGTCTGACTTGACACCATTGGTTGTCAAGTACAAGTTGTGACTTGATGGTTTGCCACCGTTGTATAGAACCCATTAGCAGATATTTTAGAGAGAACTTCTTTACGAGATTGCCAAAAAAATCGAGCCAGGGCAACTATGCACCTGACTCAAGCCTCTACCAAGAACTGATGAGGTGTATTTTATTTTCTGGCGATACATCTATAGGCTAGTTAAGAAGCCAATCAAGCCATGTCCGCTGACTACTTCTAGAGCCAAAAGAGATACAAATCCAATCATCGCTAGACGCCCATTGATTTCTTCAGCGTAAGGTGTGAAGCCGACGCGAGGATTTTCTTGCACATACATTTTTGGTTCGATGGCAAAGTTGTTCAATTTACCTTGGTCGTCCACAATAGCTCCATTGCTACGCATGAGATTCTCCTAATCAATGTTGGTTTCTTATGTAAATGAATGTAACAAATAAATTAATTTTTGTAAAGAAGTAGAGCAAAACTCCTGAAAATTATGCGTATTGGCGTTGAAACCTTCACGGTAAATAAGCGGTTCTCCTTAACCATCAGTCGCGGTACAACATCCCAAACGACCAATCTCTGGGTACGGGTGGAGGAGGAAGGCATTGAGGGATGGGGGGAAGCATCGCCTTTTTCAATAACTAAGGCGGACTCTAGCCCGTCTGTCAGGAGTGAACAGAGGCAAAGCACAGAAGTTCTGTTTGAGATGCTCAATGAAGTGGCACTGATACTGGAGAAATTTAGTCCTTGGGAACGGCAGAAAATTGAGCGGGTGTTGACAGAAGCTCAGTTACCATCAGCAGCTTGGGCGTCAATCGATCTGGCATTACATGACTGGTTGGGAAAGAGGGTAGGAATGCCTTTATGGCGTCTTTGGGGGTTAAACCGCCGCCGAATTGTGCAAACTTCCGCCACGATTGGCATCAATTCACCGGAGGGGGCAAGACAGCGAGTGCGCGACTGGTTGCCGTTTACGGGTGGAGGTGTTCTGAAACTTAAACTTGGCTCTCCGGCGGGGATTGCTGCCGATCGCGAAATGCTATTAGCTGTCCGAGAAGAAGCACCCTTGGCGCAGTTGAGTGTTGATGCCAATGGGGGTTGGAGTCTGGATGATGCGGTGATGATGTGTGATTGGCTGGCAAGTCAGGGAGTCAGGCATGTGGAACAGCCGCTCGCCGCAGGACAAGAGGACAAATTACCGATACTGTACGAGCGATCGCCTTTACCCATCTTTGTCGATGAAAGCTGCTTCACTAGCCGTGATATCCCTCAACTTGCAGGTCGCGTACATGGCATTAATATCAAACTAATGAAATCGGGAGGTTTAACTGAGGCGATGCGTATGGTGCATACTGCAAGAGCTTGTGGATTACAGGTAATGTTTGGTTGTTACTCTGACAGCACGCTAGCAAATACAGCAGCGTCGCACATTTCGCCATTAGCTGATTATCTAGATTTAGACAGCCACCTAAACTTAGTAGATGACCCCTTTACAGGTGCCACTGTGGACAATGGACGGCTAATACCGAACGATTTACCAGGACTGGGAGTGCAACGTCATGCATCTAACCCCTAACCATCGAGTGGCAATTTTGCTGCATGAAGGAATCCGTGGCTCTAATGGTAAAACGGGGCTAACGCTTTTACGCTATGGTGAAGCCACTGTGGTAGCTGTAATTGATCACCAGTGTGCTGGGGAGTCCTTGTCTCAATTAACTGGAATTCCTTGTAATGCTCCAATTGTGGATTCCGTGGCGTCGGCACTTGCCTATAAGCCAGATGTCCTAGCTATTGGAATTGCACCATCTGGTGGTGTATTACCGGATGCTTGGTGGCAGGAGGTGAAGCAGGGCGTAGCTGCTGGGTTATCAGTGTTTAATGGTTTGCATACCTCAATGGCATCTGACCCTGAGTTACAGGCATTACTGAAAGAGGGTCAGGTAATATGGGATATTCGTCAGGAACCAACAGGCTTAGGGGTAGGGAGTGGTAAAGCGCGATCGCTTTCTTGTCAGCGCATCTTGACTGTTGGAACGGATATGAGCGTCGGCAAGATGTCAGCCAGTCTAGAGTTAAATCGGGCAGCACAGCGACGAGGGATAAACTCGAAGTTTCTGGCAACTGGTCAAGCGGGTTTGATGCTAGCAGGGGATGGAATACCCTTGGATGCTATAAGAGTAGACTTTGCTGCTGGTGCTGTGGAGCAGCTGGTAATGCGGTATGGCAACGACTACGACTTATTAATTGTTGAGGGGCAGGGTTCGCTGCTGCATCCGGGTTCAACAGCAACATTACCGCTAATTCGTGGAACTCAGCCTACTGGATTGGTGTTGGTGCATCGCGCAGGGCAGATTCACATCCGCAATCATGACCATGTACTGATTCCTCCTTTACCTGAGGTGATAGGGCTTTATGAGACAGTTGCTAGGGCTGGTGGGGCATTTGCGCCTGTGGGAGTGATTGCGATCGCACTTAACACAGGTCACTTGGATAGTTCAGCAGCACAGCAAGCCATTGAGCAAGTAAGAGAAGAAACGGGGCTACCTTGTACAGATGCTGTCCGTTTTGGGGCTGATTTGCTGTTAGACACTAGACCTCCTGACTCCTGACTTTCAAGATAGACGCCATGGGCGATCGCTCACAACGAAGAAATGGAAATATTTCTTCCCCGACTTCCGACTCCCGACTCCCGACTTCCTATTTTCCAGACAGGACTATTGATCAATGCCTAATCGTACAGCCGCCTGCTTCGTTCCTACAAAAGAGGCTTCTAGCAGTTGTGCCCCAAAGGTCTTAAAGTTATCGATCAGAGGAGTTCCAGCTCTGTCTGGTGAACCAACATTAAACGGAGGCCTTGGGTTGTATTCCAGCACTAGCTCAATCATCTTGGCGGTTTCTTCACCACACAGCATTCCAGCAATGATCAGTCCAAAATCAATGCCCGCTGTTACACCCCCTCCAGTAATGCGATTGCGGTCAATCACCACTCGCTCTGTCCCTACCTCAACCCCTAGCATTGCTAGCTGGTCACGAAATGCCCAGTGGCAAGCAGCCCGATAGCCTTGTAACAGTCCCGCCCCAGCAAGAACTAGGGAACCTGTGCAGACCGAAGTGATAAACTTTGACGTGTTGCCTTGCCTCTGGAGAAATTTAATCATTTCTGGATCGTTCATCATCGCTATCTGTCCAGGTCCGCCACCAACACACAGAACATCCAGGGGTGGGCAGTCATCGAAGGTAGTACTCGGCAGAATTTTCATGCCTTCATCGGTTTCTACAAAGTCCAGAGTTTTCCAGAGCAAATGAATCTGCCGATTCGGCAAGAAGTGAAAAACCTGGAGGGGTCCTGTGACATCAAGGTGAGTCATCCCTGGAAAAATCACCAGACCAATAATGGGATGCAGTGGATTTGTCATACGTCAGTCTCAGATCGCGATTGCAATAGAATTTATGGTAAGAATAGCGACTAACCATGGCTAGTCCTCAAGTGGGTACATTTTGGGTAAAAAAATGACTCAATCGCTTCATACTTTATTTCAAGTACTTGCCACAGCAAGTGATGAGAGAGAATTGCGGTTGCGTTACATGGACAAGGTGGGGATGAGTTATATCATGTCCAGTTGATTAGTTATGAATTGTAGGTTGACACCTCTTTTGTCAGATGTTGGGTCTCG
>DALYIW010000389.1:0-6564 GCA_031970155.1 Coleofasciculaceae cyanobacterium CTOTU46601
GACTCTACGATTCTCAAGGACGCTTTGCCGAAGCCGAACCCTTGTATCTCCAAGCCTTAGAGTTGAGAAAACGCCTGCTGGGACAAGAGCATCCCGACGTTGCCACCAGTCTCAACAATCTGGCAGGACTCTACGATTCTCAAGGACGCTTTGCCGAAGCCGAACCCTTGTATCTCCAAGCTTTAGAACTCAGTGAGCGGGTATTAGGAGTTCATCATCCTAATACCATAACCATTCGTAAAAATTTGGCATTGTTGCGCCAGGAAACTCACAATTCCTCGTTGAGAAAGGGGGGTTTACTCGCGCCGTTTAACTTGGTCGAACGCTTCACACAGTTCCTCAAACGTGCAGCCAAGAATCTCCATTAAAAGCCTAAAGTGCTTTAGGCGTGGCTCCTTCTTGCCATTCTCCCAATCGCTAACGGTTGAAACGCTCACGCCCATAGTAACTGCTAGCTGTGCCTGAGTGAAATTGGCACGTTCCCTTAACTTTGCAAGGGTCAATGGTTGATCTCTTTTCGTTTCCATTATAGACTAAAGCAGTTACACAAAAGTCGAAGTACTAAAGCGAAAAAGCGCAGACGACTTGAAAAGCCGCCATCGACGGTTAATCTAAGTTTTCTGCCCTTACCTAGTGTGCCAGAGGAGCGGATAGCTGTTCGGCTAAAGTTCGCATGGCTATCTGCTATCTCATGGCTCTAGACACTTCGCCTTGATGCAGGAAAAAGCGATCGCCAAAAAATGCGATCGCCCAATTAATCCATCTTTCTAATGTCTCATGAAAAAGCCATTTCCACCCAGGTCAACTCGATCTGGGTCAGAAGGTCTACACATTTCACAAGAAATCGCCTAAAACAGCAACCCACAAACCTGATCAGGAAGACATCATGACTTATTTAGAACGGCTACATCCTTGGTGCATCATCCGCCCCTTCCCGACTATGGGTTCCAAGATTGTTGGACGCTTTCGCCGCCGAGTTGATGCAGAAGGTCATCTGCAAATCCTCAAGCGAATGATACCAACAGTTCCTTTTGAAATCATGTTCGACATGCCGCTAGAAAACATTGAAGAAGGGAGTAGGGAGTAGGGAGTAGGGAGTAGGGAGGAGGGAGTAGGGGAAGAAGAGATATCCTTTTTCCCATAGTTGTAAGTTTTAGTCTTTATACTTCAGCCTTCAGATGACCAGTCTATTTCGTCGCCTCCAACCTGCCCAGAAATTCCGGATTACGATAGGAGCGATCGCAAAACTCCTCAAAATCCTCAAACATCGGATTGTGCGCGTCGAATGCTGGGCATATATAGTATTTGTCCATCGCACCGACAAAGGCGGACAATTCATCAGTTACCGCACATTGCAACACTGGCTCAATGCCATTGCCTATCAGATTCAAAACAGTTCCACCTGCCAACAACTGCGGCAATTGTGGCTAGAAATTGAAGAAGATTACACGAAACACAAACAGCAGTACGACGAGAAAAGTCACCCATTTTTGCACCAAATCTGGACAAAACACTGGGATATCTTATGGAATGCTCACAGGAATCGTAGGGGCACAGCAGTGCCGTACCCTTACCCCATATCTCAGACAATTAAAAACCGCTATAGTTCTATCAGATAATCTTCCAAAGAAAAAAACCAGGCGTTATTAGCACCAGGTTAGTCAGGCGTTTAAGAAACAGCCTAAAGGTGGTCTGTGAGACTATAATATCTTGCACTTCATCATCTTCTTCTCTATAGGTTAAGTAAAATTTATATTCTGTTTAAAGTTATACCAATTTCATCAATCTACGCTGTCATCCCTCATCCCTCATCTCTCATCCCTCATCCTTTCTGAATCACTTACCGATATCCTCATTCCACAACTGAGGATTTTTCTGAATGAAATCAATCATCAGCTGCTTACATTCATCCAAATTCAAATCAATAACTTCAACGCCATGAGATTCCATAAATTCTTTAGCACCAGGAAAAGTTGCTGACTCACCCGCGATAACTTTTTTAATACCAAATTGAACAACAGCACCCGCACACAAGTAGCAAGGCATCAAGGTAGAATAAAGCGTTGTACCTTGATAGTGACCAATTCTGCCAGCATTGCGTAAGCAATCAATTTCAGCGTGAGTAACGGGGTCATTGTCTTGAACGCGCTTGTTGTGCCCTCTACCAACAATCTGGGCGTCTTTTACCAGCACTGAACCAATGGGAATTCCACCTTCACTGAGTCCCTGTTTAGCTTGTGCGATCGCTGCTGCCATAAAGTCATCCATAGATTCGTTCGCTCATACCGTCTGCGTAATCGAATTTTACAATAGAAGTTAGGAGTTCTTGGGAAGGATGAGGGATGAGGGATGAGGGATAAATGCGCCAAGGCTCTCCCGTCGATATGGCGATAAGACAAACTTATTAATTAAGCCACACGCTTACTGAGTAATTCATTACCAATTCCCAAAAGGCATAAGAGTAAGCCTACTGGGGTTGTTCTTGTTGGATTAGTTTAACAAAAACTAACTCCTTCCATTGACAAGCAATCCAAAAGTCGGCTGTTCAACTATTGCGTGAGCAAGCATGTAAGCGAGTGTTTGAGGTCGTGCTGTCATCACATCTAATTTAGTACTTTTACATTATTTTCTAATTAAATTGTCCCGATCTAAACACGGTTCCCCTGAATTATGAGGTGTTGACTTTGGTAAAAGCTATACTTATGCTTTAACCACCTATCCATGAGAAACCAATACCAGTAATTATCAGTGTACAAAATCCATTTTGTTTATCACCCAACAAGAGGCCCCGCTGTTAAAGGGAAACCTGATGAAGGTTTAACCTGGTTCGCGACTTATCCCGTCATCCCCAGAGTTGGAGACTGTGTTGGCATGGGTTCCTACTGGTTTAGAGTTGATGAAGTTTTCCTTTACAGCGTTGAGCAATGTCAAAATGAAGTACCTGCTCTGATCAACTGTTCATATTACGCACCAGGCGAACGAGGTGTTAAGTAAGCTATATATTGCTGAATAAATCAATTCTAAGGAGGATTTTTATGAGAAATCCTCTGGTTAAAAAATTCAAAAATAATTTCAGTAATGCTTCAAGAACATAACAAGACGGTCTGACAGAGACAGATAGAAGGTCTAAGAAAGATAGATTATCAAAAGTTTTCCTATATAGATAGCTTTTTAGATTTGCGTCTTGGTAAATCAGACGCATCCATGGTTAAGGACAAAATAGCTAGCGTTACCATAAAAATACTAAATATTGCTGTTATGAATAAACCGAAAGTAAAGCCGCAGATAAAACCAGATAAAAAATGATTCATTGCACAAGTAATCTGTTTTGAGTTATTTGTCTAAAAAGACATCCATAACTCATATTTCACTTTCAAAGTGTTCCATCCGGATCATTTTCGTTACAATTCCTACTTTGAAAGTTCTTGCTAATACAAGAAACGACTGATTGTAAGTACACAACGAAAGTATGACAATCCCTTTTTCCTACTCCCGATTTTCAAGATCAAAATAAAAAGTCTAGATAGCATTAAATTTGTCAGATGAGAGTGCGGAATGTGGGTTATTCTTGAAGGCTGACCCTAATTCAGGCAGATATTTCAGGGAAACATCTATGTCTAAAGAGCTAGTGCTATTGGATCACGATGGCGGTGTCGATGACTATCTCGCTACCGTGTTGCTAATGACGATGGAACACATCCAGCCCCTCGGTGTTATTGTTACGCCAGCGGACTGCTACATTCAACCGGCTGTCAGCGCTACACGCAAAATTCTTGACTTGATGGGGCATTGGGATATCCCAGTTGCAGAGAGTACGGTACGAGGGATTAATCCCTTCCCAAGTCTCTACCGTCGCGATTCTTTCATTGTCGATCATCTGCCAATTCTCAATCAACAGGAGACCATTCAGACGCCTCTGCTGCAAGAAACGGGGCAAGAATTTATGGTGCGATCGCTTTTAGCCGCCGATCAGCCAGTAACGCTATTGGTAACCGGACCGTTGACAACCGTTGCCGCCGCTCTCGATCTGGCACCAAAAATTGAGTCAAAAATCAAGCAAATTATCTGGATGGGAGGGGCGCTCAACGTCCCTGGCAATGTAGAGAAAAGCCTTGAACCAGGACAAGACGGTTCAGCCGAATGGAATGCTTATTGGGATCCACTTGGAGCTGATCGGGTATGGCAGACAGAAATATCCCTTGTACTGTGTCCGTTGGATCTTACAAATACTGTACCTGTGACCTCTGAGTTTGTCTACCAGTTGGGTAAGCAACGCCAGTACCCTATTTCTGATTTTGCTGGACAATGTTATGCCTTGGTCATCCCGCAAGATTATTACTTCTGGGACGTCCTCGCTACCGCCTATCTTGCTCATCCGGAGTTTTATGAACTGCACGAATGGGAAAGTGCGATCGTCACAACAGGCAAGAGTCAGGGGCGCACAAAGGTTGAGACTGGCAGTAGAAAGATTAAAGCCATGGACAAAGTAGACAAAGAACAATACTACGCTTATATTTTGCAGCAATGGGCGCGGTGAATAGTGACTTGCAGATTAGAGCCGGGTTGCAAAATATGTAATTTTATGACATTGCAGATATCATTTATTCCTTTTGGGAGATGAGCTATAACTGAGCACTAGCTAGAAGATTGCTTTTTCCGATTGATGTGCAATTTTAGTCAAGATATTGGTATAATTAAATACTATTTTTTCCAGCCTGTCTAAAGCTACATAAGTCAACTTCATCAAGGAAACTATGAAAAATTATTAATTATTTTAATAATCGTGAATATTTTGTTTGCTGAACTACATAAATTAAGTATAAATACAGCATACTTAATTCTCATGCACCGTTTTGGGACAGCATTAGGATTTACGCAGTTTAGCTGCCGATATACTACTTGTAGAGTCTAAAGGCTGGTTGTTAACCCTACTGGTGGAGTTCGTGCGTAAGTTCTGAGAGTGCCAAGCCTCATTTTTGAAAGGTGAGGGTTTGTACAGCTGTCCTTTAGGCAACTTCTGGAGCGAGAAGAGGTAGCAGTCACCAACTGCAAAAAGCACAAAAATCTCTCTTTGAGATTACCTTGCCTAAAGTCCAGAAATAGCCCATTTGTAGTTTGAACTTCTCAAAGAGTGGGAACTGAACTGCCTGTTTCCTGGTAGCTCAACAGACGAGAGAATCATTATTCTTGTCCTCATCCACTTTTTTTGGTCAGTTCTTCATTGGGACATCTACAGGTTTTGCTGAGTTCCTGGCTCATAGCGCTAAAAACTTGGCAATAACAACATAGTTTATTAGGAAGCGACATACCCCGCCCCGCTTTCCTCCCAGTTCCCTAAAGGAAAATGGGTTTCTAGCGGAATCCTGTTTATGAATCACCCATTGACATCGGCAGCGCGTCAAGCTCAGTCATCTATGGTATCAGCCCCTAAGTCTCAGTTTGGTGACCGTTCCCCCCTAGCGTCCACCTCTAAATTGTCAAAATCGCAGCCGCCTAAGGGCGCGACAGCCTCAAACGTTCATTCTCTTGCTGCTCTTTGGGCACGGAAATACTATGTTTCCGTTAAAAGCACGGATGAGGAGTTGCCGAACCAGAACGATGACAATCTCAAGGAAATTGCTTCCAAAGAAGGTCGAGGACGCACAGCCCAGAAGCTGATGCACAACCTAAATTTGGCCAGTGCTCAAGCTTGGTCTCTAACGGAAACACTACTATCTCTGGAGATTCGACGCCACGGCATCAACCCAGATTTAATTAATCCCTTGGAGATTGCGGCAGATACTCGCTTTTTATTTGAAAAAGTGCTACAGGCTTATGCAGAACGCTCAACGGCACGACGCCTGTCAGTGATTGTCGGGAAAGACTTTGGTCAGGTACGGGCAAAATATACTAGCGTCGATCGCCGTGCTATTGGCTTCGTTAGTATGCAGTTCCACTACACGGGTCAAAAGTTATTAGAGTGGCTCTCGCCCCCCGAAAAGGTGCTGTGGACGCCTTACTTGAAGGTGATGGATGACCACATGTATATGCCCCTACAGGCTGCCTACGAAGCCGCCGCTAACCATCCCTATAATTCACCTGGTTTATCGGCCGTTCAGCATCTTCTACCCGTCAGCACTAAGATTGCTTTATCTGTTTGTAAACAGATTTGTCGTTTACACCCCAACTACGCCAGCTACAGTGGGCCCCTTGCTAACCCTACGGTCATGACGGCTAGCATCCGCGATGTTGAGATGTTTCAGGTTTATCTGTGCCTATGCGTTTTGGAAGACGATATCCGCTCAGTGCAACAAGAACTCTTTCCGCTGTGCGTGATGCTATATCCTAGCTTGCGTGTGAGCTGGAAACTAGTGCAAGACATGCTAAAAATTATGGGCTGGGATATGCACGATCGCCTTCCTGCTGATAATATGGCAACCTTTTTACCATATCTACGTACTTTGACAGAGATGTTTTCTTGTGACGTGTTTCAAGAGGGTTGAAGAGTAGGGAGTAGGGAGTAGGGAGGACTTACGCAGAATCTCTACATGTAGGGTGGGCACTGCCCACCCTACTACTACTAGC
>DALYIW010000390.1:0-6136 GCA_031970155.1 Coleofasciculaceae cyanobacterium CTOTU46601
ATTTTAGTTCTGCCTGTTACAAGATCATCCCACACAACATCTCGTTCTGTGTTTTTTATTCGGATGATTTTTCCTGTTCCTGCTTGGTTTCTGCCAGTTGCTTGTATAAGTTTGTTTGGTTTTGCTGGTATTTTTCATTATCTAAGCTGCGTTGAAGTTCTAACTCATATTCGTATTCCTCGGCATCCCGTTGGCTGATTTTGCTGTGTTCCTCATTCCGTTCGTTGATTAAGCGATGATGCTCCTCTTGTTCTTTTTCCCAAGCTTTCCTCAATTTCTGAATTTCTTGCTCTAAAGTTTCACGTCTTTGCTTGGCTTCTTCTTCAAAAGCTTTGGAATTGTCTTCATAGGCTTGGATTAAAGTATCCAAGGTGTTTTCGTTAGTTTCTTCTAAGTCGTGTAATTCATTAAGTTGTTGAGTTTCTTCTGCTACAGAACGTTGTAGTTCTTCCAGCTTAGTCGCTTCGGTTGTCAGTTTCTCTGATAACTCACTGACAGCACTACCGAAGCCTAATTGCAGCTTAATAATGTTGTCAATTGTATAACTCATTTTGTCTTTAGCGACTTGCTGATGGTTCATTGCTGTTCCTGGTTGATGATTTTTTTCGGAAGCAACAGGTGGTTGATCTTTTTGTTCTTTCTGAAGTTGCTTTAGTTGTGTTTCTAAAGCTTTTCGTTCACCCAATAACTGCTCGTAAGCCTCTAGAATCTCCGTTTTAGTATTTCTGTCACTAGGTTTTCTTGGCATAAAAAGAACCTCTGCTGTATTGAAGAGTTGAAGGTTAGAAACTGATACTAATTCTCTATGAACTTGTACTTTGCTTGCCCTCAGTTTAGAAGACTGAGGCTATTGCATTCCAAGCCTGTCTGCACAAGCTATTTTTGTGCGTTTTCTTAGAGAAGTAGTAGGAAAACGTTGCAGGTTAAAACTTGCACTTAGCTAGCTCTTTGCTTTCTCTTGAAAATTCATACTTGAGGAGTTATCAAAAGCTTTTAAAGCCAGTGATTGTGCTTGTTTGAGCGCATCTTGTAGCTGAGTAGACAGGTTCTCGATTTGTTCGGTTTGTTTTTGAATAGCTTGCTCTAAAGACTGGATTTTAAAGTCATAACTCTGTTGAGTCGATTCCCATTCTTTTTCACGCAATTCAGATTCAACCTTTGCTTTTTGGTGTACTTCTTTAATTTCCTCTTCTCTGGCTTTCTTCACAGCTTCATCTAGTTCAGCTGGAAAGGCTTCTACTTTCTTTTGATAGTCTTCAAAAAGAGGTTGATTCTCTACTAGAATTCTTTCTCGTTCCGCCCATTGCTTATCTTTTTCTTGATTAGCTGCTTGTAGTTCCCTTTCTTGGTTTCGTTTTAGCTCTTCATAGTCATCGGCTTCAATTTTACGTTCCCGCTCTAAATCGTATACATAATCAGCTTCCTGAAGTTGTCGTTCTTTAGTCAATAATTCATTTTGTTCTTGAAGAGTACTCTCAAATTCTTCCTGTTCTTGTTCCCATAGTTTCCGCTTTTGAGTTGTATCTTTTTCTAGAATTTCACGCTGATCATCTGTATTTTTTTCGATGATTTTCAGATTTTCTTGGTGTTCCTGAGTAAGCAGATGTAAGGCATCAGCAACAATTCGTATTTGCTGAAGTCCTTGCAAGTGCTGAGTTTCGATGCTAATTGCTTTTCTTAATTCGTCTAGCTTTGAAGATTCTGAGGTTAGTTTTTCGGCTAGACCATTAACAATACTGCTAAATTCCAGTTGCAGATCAGCAAGCCCTTTGACAATGCTATCGCTAGTATAGGTTGATGCAACTTCTAGAAGCTGTTTGTTTTTTTCTTTTTCTGCTTGCTCTTCTTTTGTTGCTATTTTTGAGTCAATTTTTTTTCGCTCTGTAAGGATTTGTCCAAAAGCTTTGAAAATCTGTTCTTTGCTGTCTTTTGTGGCAACCATGATTATTCTCCTTACAGGATATTTAACTTAATAGTGAACGATGTACCGATATTCGACGTTTGGCGTCTCCTATTGTCAAAAATCAACGCTTGGGTAGGACAATTTCTGCGCCTACCTGTTTTGCTTTTCTACACAAGATGGCAATGGCTTTCCAGATTTTGGCTCGCTTATAAACCAACCACTAGAACAAACTTTTGCTGAGAAGGCGCATTTTTTGTGATCCAAGAGCTGCTCTTGGGTAGAACGCATGTACTAATGTAAATATACTCAAGGAAAGGGCGATCGTCAAGCTGTCTCCCTAACCATCTCCAATGTTGGTCATAAACCTTAAGCGACGATACCTCTGGGGTACGATCGCCACAGGAAATCTGGTTGAGAAGGCGATCGCATACACTGCAGGGTAAGGGCAGGATGTTATTCAAACGAAAATAGCTATTCTTCCCCGACTTTCGACTCCCTACTCCCAACTCCCTATTTTCATAGGAGATTTCACTGGATCTACAAGCTAATTTTTGATTAAAAACTAGGTTGTAAGAGCCGTATATACTATAATTAAAAGCTCTATTTTTCTCACAAACATTATCTTATTTAAAGTGATATTTCTCGAACTCGTACTGCAAAACTTTGGGCCTTATCTTGGACGGCAAGTCATCAATCTCCGTCCAAACATTGTTAATGTTAGCGACAGCGGGAGCAGCGAATCCAAACAAGGAGAATCAAGAAGCACCTCTGACATCACTCGCCCGATAATTCTACTTGGCGGCATGAACGGCGGTGGTAAAACTACCTTTATGGATGCCATTCGCCTCGCTCTCTACGGTTCTCGTGCTCAATGTTCTACACGTGGAAATTTAAGTTATGGCGACTTTCTTTCTCAGTCCGTCAACCGCAACGCATCACCCGCCGAAAAAACCCGAATTGAGTTAGCATTTGAAGTTATTGAAAATGACAAGCCTCTTACCTTAAGAGTAGTCCGATATTGGACAACAGAACCTAAGGAGGGAAAAGATACATTAGGTATACTCGTCGATGAAGAATGGCCTGACAAAGGTCTAGCAAATACTTGGGATGAGTACATCGAAAACTTGCTTCCCCTAGGAATTTCTAATCTCTTTTTGTTTGATGGTGAACAGGTAAAAGAACTTGCTGAACTCGATACTCCGCCTCCTATTGTTGTGAGTGCAATTCAATCTCTTTTAGGTTTAGAACTTGCTGAACGCTTATCTACCGACTTAGATATTCTAGTCAGTCGTAAACGCCGAGAACTAGCCAATGCTAAAGACCTGGAAACTCTAGAAGAAATTGAACAAAAGCTTCACCGACAAAAAGACGAATTAGAAGCCGCTACTGAAAATTTAGCTGCCCTTGACACCCAATTAAAACGTGCTGAAGAACAACAACATCTAGCCTCTGAAAGATTTATCTATGAAGGCGGCAAAATGGCTAGCGACAATAACCACATCCAAACCCAGTATAGAAGACTAGAATCCCAAGCCAATCAAGCGCGCCAGACACTGAAAGACTTAGCCGCTGATGTCTTACCTCTAGCATTAATTTCACCCCTTCTCGACCAAGCGAAATCTCAAGCCGAAAAAGAAATGCGTCTTACTCAGGCGAAAATGGCACGAAATGTCATGCAAGAGCGAGATAATCGTCTTCTAGATTATATTGTTAGTTTGCGGCTAAAGCCTGATCAAATTGATGAAATTAAAAAGTTTATTGACGAAGAAAATCGAGAATTAGACCAAGAACTGACAGCGAATAAAGAACCTTGGTTAGTCGCTGAACCCGAAGTACTTAATCAATTAGATAAAATCCTAAAATATGACCTAAATTACAATAAATCTAGAGCTGAGAAAAAACAAGAAGACCTCAAGAAACTAGAAACAGAGATAGATTCTTTAGACAGACAACTTGCCACCGCTGCCTCACCTGAAGCCTACGAACAGTTGAAAAATGAAGTTAGAGAGGCACAAGATGAAGTGGCTAAAACCAAAGCTGCCTACGAGACAGTTAATCGATACAGTGAGGAATTAAAACGAGCGATCGCAAAAACCAAACAAGAATTAGAAGACTATGCCAAAGACAACATTAAGCTGAAAAATAATCAACATATCATCGCCACTTCAGCCAAAGTCCAAGCCACTCTCAAATTGTTTCGAGAGCGATTAACTCTCAAAAAACTGAATAAACTAGAAGTAGAAGTAACAGAATGTTTCCGCTATCTCTTGCACAAATCTGACTTAGTTCATAGAGTGGCAATTGATACCAATACCTTCAGCCTTTCTCTTTACGATTTACAAGGAAAACCTGTTCAGAAACATCGCCTTTCAGCAGGAGAGAAGCAATTATTAGCGATCGCATTCCTCTGGGGACTAGCCCGTATATCCGGACGTGACTTACCTGTTGCCATAGATACCCCTCTAGGACGCCTAGATTCTTCTCATCGATCTAACTTAGTTGAACGCTACTTCCCCACGGCTTCTAATCAAGTGATACTGCTCTCTACTGATACTGAGATTGGCAAAGTTGAAGTAGAAAAGTTGAGAGAATTAGATGCGATCGCTCATACCTATCTCCTCAAATATGACTCAACCAAACGCCAAACTGTAGTTGAACCTGGTTATTTTTGGTAGAAGTATTGCAATTTAATTGTTGGTTGTTTGTTGTTGGTTGTTTGTTGTTGGTTGTTTGTAAAGAATGAATCTTCTGTAGATATGGTGATAAGACAAACTGATTAATCAATCCAAACGCTTACTGGGCAAGGATTTACCCATGAGCTATTACCAAAAATACAGTTTTTCACCACAAGTACGGGAGAGCTTGTATTAAGATATTTAGCTTTAGACAGACTTTCACACTATTTCCAAGTCGATTATGATTCAAACAATTCAAGCTAGAGACATCACTCTACATGACTTAGAAACTAAATTTGGTCTCAGTCTCGTTGAGAATGACCAATTCTTCCGGGAGTGGCAAGATGATTTGCCAGAACTTACTAACTTGGAAAAACAACGACTCGATCGCGTGAAGGCGAGTTATTCTAATTTACTCAAGTATCCTCCTTTGCTCGAAAACACTGTCAAAATGGTGGTGCTATCTCCCCTACTAGATTTAGCTGACTTTTATTTGTATCCCTTTCACATAAAATCTGAAAAATCTGTAGAAATTTCAGCAGAAGATGACGGAGTTATTATTAAGGGACAAATTGATGCCTTAGCTTTATTTGAACAGATTTGGGTATTGGTTATTGAGTCGAAACAAGCGGCTTTCTCTCTGGAAGTAGGGAGACCTCAGTTACTAGCTTACATGTTGGCAAACCCTAACTCTGATAAGCCAACCTATGGGCTTGTCACAAATGGTGGTAGTTTTATCTTTCTCAAACTCGTCAAAGAACCAACTCCCCAGTACGCTTTGTCACGGTTATTCTACATTTTCAATCCTGGAAATGATTTATATAGCGTACTGAGGGTGTTAAAGCGTCTTGGTCAGTTGGCAACCTTGTCAACCCTTGAGAGAGTTAATTGAAACAGCGATCGCTTTTTCAACTACTTAGAAAGGCTTTGTTTTTGTAGCGATAAATTCTATTCACTATAACCTCGCTCCTAATCATCAATCAAATTACCTAGATACAGCTTGATAAATTCTTTCGCTGCATCTGGATTAATCTGACGTAGTCCTTGCCCAATCTCAAGCACTGAATCACCCGCAGGGTCTGTTGCCTCATTTACCCAGCGATTAACATTTGAGCGTTGCACTCCCATGATTACCGCTAGCCTATTTTGGCTGATGCCATAGGTTTCTAACACTTGCTTGAGGGCTTGCCCTGCTTTTCCCATGCATCAGATCTTGTCAGAGACTCATTACAAAGTAAATGTTGTACTTATGCAACAATTAAAGTAATAGAGTTTTGTTGCAACCGAATTCGGTCAGTGTTGTTGGTTGTTGGTGGTTGGTTATTCGTGGGAAAGTATTTTTTAATCGGGTAAATTTCTCTTCTCACCCGTTTCTGTTAAAAAATGGAACCCCCTATTGAGCGCTTCAAACTCTCCCAAACTGCCAAAGACCAACTCACCAAACTCAAGCGCCACACTAAAATTGACCAATGGAACATCCTGTGCCGTTGGGCTTTTTGTCGTTCCCTCGCCGAACCCACCATCCCCTCACCTGTCCCAATTCCTGCTGACAGCAACG
>DALYIW010000390.1:6157-6532 GCA_031970155.1 Coleofasciculaceae cyanobacterium CTOTU46601
ATGTCTGATATTCTGCTACTCGCCCTCAAACAACGCTGCCACAACGATGGTTTCGGCTGTGACAAAGAAACCTTAGCCACCCAATTTCGCCTGCACTTGCATCGAGGGATTGGCTACTTAGCGGGTGACCCAAATATTAAAAAGATTGAAGATTTAATTGCTATTGCCCTGCCGCCTCAAACCTGATTAATTATTCATGTAGCGGACAACTCTTTTTACCCGGTATAGTAACTGAAATGCTCTTGCTTCAGTTATGGTTGCTCCAATCCCAGAAACCCCTGAAATCGAGCGTCACAGAGCCGCGATTGCTCGTACTGACATCTCTAAGCCGGTGCGATTGGCAATAGAAAGCGCCATCTTAAATAAAAATACCAC
>DALYIW010000391.1:0-6529 GCA_031970155.1 Coleofasciculaceae cyanobacterium CTOTU46601
CAACCAACAACCAACAACCAACAACCAACAACCAACAACCAACAACCAACAACAATTACGCTGTTTTGAAAAAGCGGATGATTTCGCGTACATGGTCGAGAAATTGACCATCTGTAGTCAGTTGAGCGATCGCATTTCTGGCTTCCTTCGATAAACGCTCATGTTGGACTTCATTAGTTGCTTTTAATTCTTCAAACGTTGCTGCCATACGGGCTAACTCTTGGCGAGTATCTGCCTGGTATTGCTGCACCGTTGCAATCCAGGAGTAAGGTTCTTCAGGATCTAGTATCTCTTCGAGGCGCTTAACTGTTTCTTCTAGGCTGCTAAAGCGGTTTCGCAGTTCCCAAATATCTTCTCTGGGGTAAATTAATTCTTGTCGAATCATCGATAACCGCGCGGCAAGATATTCATAGGTTTGCACCGCTGGGCGTAGGAAAGTTAGGAGTAAGGCAGCACCGGAACTGAGGTAACCAACAGCCGTGATACCCGTGACAGCCAGGGTATACAGTCCAACCGCAGAAAGTAGATGGAGAGTAATGGCAATAATCAGCGATCGCTTAGCTACAACTTTGGCATATTCGACTTGCTTTTGATCAACCCTAATTCCCTTTTGGGCTGACATTGCCGCTTCGTCTAAAACCGCCTTGGCATCAAAGTGTATATTCCACGGCACTGTGACAATTATCAGCAGCCACTCAAAAATAGCTACGGCAATTACCCAGTCTACAATGCTACCGGCTGGTATATGAAACCATTGCAGTACCCCAAAAGTCAGCAGCACTAAAACAACCAGTCCGGAACTGAAACCGATGAAGTTGAAGTACATGTCAGTCAGTCTCCACTGAGAACGTAGCTTCAATCCTGGCTGTCAGTAATAGCAGCAGCCAGTCTGCTTGTGATGCTTCTTAGAGTTTCACACTCAAGTTTAGGTCAATCACGTCCAAAACTACCTTTGCTCTTCCCCTAGAAGTGGACACCTCATTCAACTGTCACAAGGGTAGAAAGGCGTTGTTGGTTATTTGTTGTTGGTTGTTTGTTGTTGGTTATTTGTTGTTGGTTATTTGTTGTTGGTTGTTTGTAAAAACATGAAAACTGATGATGTAATACTCATTCTCTATGAAGATGCATATATGTAGCCTGTGCAGACCGGCTTGGAATGCAATAGTCCAAGTCTTCTAGACTGAGGACAAATGAGGAATTCGTATAACGGATACAGCTTTAGTATGTATCAATAACTTATCTCTTATAAAAAATGAGAAATTAGGGAAAAAACGAGTAACTCTTATGCTACTTTTTCCCAACAAACAACCAACAACCAACAACCAACCACTAACAACTAACTAGTGGCAACGTAACTGTAAAGGTTGTTCCTATACCAACTTCACTATCTACGATAATTTCACCACGATGCAAGTCTACACATTTTTTGACAATAGAAAGTCCTAAGCCCGTACCCTTGATTTTCTCTACATTGGTTCCTCGATAAAAGGGTTCAAATAATTGCTTTTGATCTTCTAGAGAAATCCCAATACCTTTATCCTGAATCCGAAATGTAATTATCTCTTCGTGACTAGATAGTTCAAATAAGACAGTATTACTATTAGGAGAATATTTAACGGCATTAGTAATTAGATTCGTTAAAATTTGTCGCAATAGGTTTTTATCCATGCACGCATTAGCAAATTGACCTTTGCTGTTAAAGACGATTCTGTGTTGATTACCAGCAATCTGCTGTAGTTCTTCGACTAAGTTGCTACAAAACTCTACTAAATCTAAAGGTACTGGTTTAAACTGTAGTTTTCCTGTATCAGATTTGCCAATTACCAGTACATCATCCAGCAACTGATTTATCTGATTGATTGAGGTTTTAATTTGCTGGAAATGTTTACTTTTTTTCTCGTCCATGCAGTCCTGGCAGTAACGTTGTAATAGCTCGATTGAGGAGCCGATCGTTGCCAGTGGCGTACGGAATTCGTGGGAGGCGATCGCAATAAAGCTGGATTTCAGTTCGCTGATTTCCTTTTCTTTTTGTAACGCCTGACGCATTCTCTCTTCAGCCTGATGACGAGACAGCGCAATTTCTATAGTTGTCTGTAATTCCTTTTCTTGAAAAGGCTTGATTAGATAACCAAACGGTTCAGTTAGTTTGGCTTGTTGCAACGTATTTATATCTGCATATGCAGTTAGATAGACGACGGGGATATTGAGAATACTTCTAATTTCTTTAGCCGCTTCAATACCATTTTTTCTACCCTGAAGCAGGATATCCATGAGGATTAAATCAGGATGGATTGTAGTAGCGGAGGCGATCGCTTCTTCTCCTGAACCAACAATAGCCGAGACTTCATAGCCTAAGGCGTGGAGGGTATCTTCAAGATCAAAAGCAACAATCTCTTCATCTTCAACTAGCAATAGCTTGGCATTGGACATACTTAACAAAAAAAACTATATAGTAAAGTCTTGCTAAAGCTTAACCAATTTACCTTCACTTCAATCCGCGTTTTTCTCTCCACAAAAAATAAATAAACTTAAGTTTTCTTTGCATTTTAACCTAACTTAGTAGCAGAGCTAGAGAACTTATCAGCCTTTCTTATATTATTTTTTTACACATAAATTATATATGCATTTTAAGTTTTTGGGATAAAAAATATCAACATTAGAATCCAAACAAGGCAGGACTTACGCAGAACCTCTACATGTAAGGTGGGCACTGCCCACCCTACTACTAGCAGTAGCGTTTATTTTATGGCTGAGAAATGGAGTTAGCAAATATGATTATGAACTCAGTTCCTTGGTGACGATTAAGTTCTATACTACCTCCTATTTGTTTGGTCAATCTATACACGAGTTGTAAGCCTAGAGACTTAGTATTGCCAACGTCTAAGTCTTCTGGTAAACCAACACCATTATCGCGAATAATCAAAACAAATTGATATTCTTTTACAGGCGTAACTAATGGCAACTCTCTAAAATTAAAACTGATAAAAATTTCACCTCTACGCTTGTTAGGAAAAGCATATTTTAGGGAATTGGAAACCAATTCATTAATCATCAAACCACAAGGAATAGCTGTATCAATTACTAAGAACGACGGGTTTGTGTTGTCGGTTGTGTGTGTTTTTGTAGAAAGATGTGCTAAATCCATCTCTACTGAGTTGACATTGACTTTAAAAGTAATTCCTTGTCTATGAGCATCGTAAGAGCGGAACAATTCGTCAACGAGGGTTGTGATATATTGCAGAAAGTCAATCTGGGCTAAGTTAGAAGACTGATAGAGTTTTTCGTGAATTAGCGCCATTGCCTGCACTCGGTTCTGGCTTTCTTTAAAGAGTTCAAGAGTGTGTAAATCTTGAGTTTGTCTAGACTGCAACCGGAGTAGGCTGGAAATAATCTGTAGATTATTTTTGACGCGGTGGTGAATTTCTTTGAGAAGCGTTTCTTTTTCTACAAGTGATGTTTTGATTTTATCTTCCGCTTGCTTACGCTTAGTGATATTCCGAAAATAAACACCTAGACCATCTGGCGCTGGATAGGCGCGAACTTCAAACCAACGATTAAGCGGTGGATAGTATTCTTCAAAGGTAACTCTGACTTGCTCGGATATGACCTTGTGGGACTCTCGATAAAAAGAAGAATTTATGGATTCTGGAAATTCATCCCAGAGATTTTTACTGAGAAGTTGTTCCCGTTTTCTGTCTAGAAGTCGCTCGGCTTGCCGATTGAGATAGGTAAATTTCCACTCTTGGTTGAGGGCAATGAAGGCATCAGTGATGCTTTCTAGGATGTTGGTAATGTGTTGTTTCGATTCTTGCAGCGCTAGTTCGGCTTGTTTGCGCTCACTAATATCCCTACTGGTAACAACAACTTTCTCGACGCCACCATCTTGATCGTAAAGTGGGGTGATGATGTAATCTCGATGCCTGACATGATTGTGGGCTAGATAGCTGATTTCGCCCCTCAAGACTTTGCCCGTAACGAATACACTTTCTAGACGAACCTCATGAGGTTCTACCAACTCTAGAGGAAATCCTAAATCTCGCCCTGTGAGACCAACAATATCAGATAGCTCTAGTGGATTTGGTCTTTGGAGAAAAACGCTCATTGTCTGTATGGCAGGACGGTTGGCGTAGAGGTAATGTCCTGCCCGATCAAACATGTAAAACTCGTCAGGAGAAGCACTCAAAACGGTGTCTAAGGTTTTCGCTTGTTGCTCTACCTGGGCTGTCAGTCGTTGACGTTCTCTAATTTCAACTAACAGTTGTTTGTTAGTTTGCCTGAGTTGAGCCGTGCGCGTTTGCACTTGGGCTTCTAAGGTTTGGTTGTGCTGTTCAATTTGTTGGAAGAGGCGCTGCTTTTCGCTAGCTTCGCGATCGCGTTCCTGTTCTGCCCGTTTGCGATCGGTGATATCTGTTGCCACAGCCAGAACATAACGAGCCTCACCATCAGATGATAGCAGTGGTTTCTTGATTGTTTGTAACCAGTGCAGTTCTCCTGTCGAAGAGGTGAGAGTTTCTTCAGGAATGAACTTTGGCTGCAACGAGGTCATAACTTGGCGATCGTCGTCAAGATAATGCTCGACTTCTGCTGCCACAGGATTGAAGTCTGCATCAAACTTTCCAGTTAAATCTTCAATTGTTGTGCCATAAATCTGTGCAAGAGCTTGATTAACTAACCTAAATTTACCCTCCCAATCTTTGACCCAAATCAAGTTTGGGTTTGTATCAATTACATTGCGAAGAAACTCCTGTTGTCTTCTCAATTCCTCTTCTATCTGCTTGTACTTAGTAATATTGATACTAGTGCCAATCACTTGATAAATTCGGGACTGTCCATCGAACAGAGGGGTGAGCGTAGTTTGCCACCAACTTTCTTCGCCGTTAAAAGATAAGCATTCTTCGTAGAAAGTATTCATCCCTGCTTGAACACACCAGACACAATTGGCAGATACAGCAGCAGCGTTAGCAAAAGGCAGCACTTGTTCCGGTGATTTGCCCTGGATATCTTCTGAATACACTCCAGTTCTTTGCTCACAGACAGAGTTCCAGTTAACGAAGCGAAACTCATTCTCTGAAAGCACATCTATTACAAAGATGCCATGAGCTGACCCATGATAGATGCTGTGCAAAAATTGTTCGCAGGCTTGCAGTTTTGCCTCTAGTTTTTGTTGCATTGTCAGGTCTTTTGTCGAGGCTTGCCGATCTGATCTGTTATCCATTTAATTAGCCAGTGAGGGGCGAATTATCGAATCAGGTAGGTGCGCCAGTTGGTTGGAGAATTATTGCCGAGGGATTGGGGTACCAGTAGACGCCAAGTTTGACCTTGTTTCTGCCGCTGTAAGTAGACATTGAAAAAATTTTTTCGTTGAGTCACTTGCTGTTGCGGTAGCTGAATTTTAAGGTTGTAAGTACCCGATACACGGTAGGTAGGTAAATCGTCAATGAACAGAGGTTCCAGTTGCTTTAGGTTTACCTGAGCAATGTCAAATTTTGGCGGTGAGGCCTGCAACTGTCGAGTAAGCTGCTGTTGAGTTTGACTAACTTGCAATGCGATCGCTTTTCGGACTAATTGCTTACTTGGTGCAAACCCAAGAGACGGAGTGCTTGTTCCACAAGCTGTCAGCGCCATCATGAACAAACCTATCAAAATAGCGCTTACCATTAATCTTGCAGCTCTATCCATATTGACATACTTCCCCGCTTGTGTTCTACAAACTATAGTGGGGGATTATTCTAGAATCTCGCAAGAGTTAAGCGTCAACCGTCAACCGTTAACAGTCAACCCTATTTTCTTTCTCAACAATGATAAAAAAAGCTCTTGGTCTCGATGATCGGCTCTATGATTACTTGGTGTCCGTTTCATTACGAGAGCCAGATATTCTCCGGCAACTGCGGGAAGAAACTGCTAGTCTTCCTGGCGCGATCATGCAGATTGCACCAGAACAAGGTCAATTTATGGCGCTTCTGATTCAGTTACTTGGTGCAACTAAAACTATAGAAGTTGGTGTTTTTACTGGCTACAGTTCCCTGAGTGTTGCTCTAGCACTTCCTCCGGACGGCAAAATTGTAGCTTGTGATGTCAATGAAGAAACCAGTGCCGTTGCTCGTCGCTACTGGGAAGCGGCGGGAGTAGCAGACAAGATTGATTTGCGACTGGCACCAGCACTAGAAACATTAGACCAACTCTTAGCAGATGGGCAGGCAGGAACCTTTGATTTTGCCTTCATCGATGCTGATAAAGGGAATTATGACGGATATTATGAGCGATCGCTTCAATTAATTCGCCCTGGTGGTCTAATTGCGATCGATAATGTTCTCTGGTCAGGAGACGTTGCTGACCCCCAAGTACAAGACAACAGTACTCAAGCTATTCGAGCTATCAACAAAAAGCTACATCACGATGAACGGGTAACGTTGAGCCTTGTGTCAATTGCTGATGGATTAACTCTTGCTCTCAAGCGTTAGGGAGTGGGGAGTCGGGAGTTGGGAGTCGGGAGTCGGGAGTCGGGAGTCGGGAGTCGGGAGTCGGGAGT
>DALYIW010000392.1:0-6479 GCA_031970155.1 Coleofasciculaceae cyanobacterium CTOTU46601
CAAATATATCCACTGTAGGGGTGAACGGCCGTTCACCCCTACAATACCGAAAATACCAAACATACAAAATTGGAAGGCTCCCGAAGCGATCGCCTAATCTCACAGCAGATTAAGACCATTTCGTCAAACTAGGCATTAACTAAAAAACTCACTGGAAAAGCCAGTGAGTCTACTATCAGTTATCTATCAACTGTAAAGCGCCCAATTTATCGGTCTAGCTTGTTCCTAATCGGTGAAACAAGATTTTTGGATGTGACACACCAGAAAGACCAAATCAAATCAAAACTCCACATAACTGTTTTGAGACTGACTAGCCATTGCGGAGATCCTTTAATAATCAGTGTGTAACGCCTCTCTCGCAAATCACCCAACCATTCTTCTTGAAATTCATCGGGCAGAATCCAAGTGAGAAGCGAAATCAATCTCACATCCCATTTTTTTTTGCAGCGTTGGTTGCTGTATTGCTCTGTCTGTCCCACGACTCACCGACAAAGACTCTGTGCATCACCATATCCAGCGTTTTCCAAAAAATAACCAGGTCAGATAAAGGATGCCACTGGCTTTGGTAGCGCTGGTCTAATGCAACAATTTGTTCCCAATCCCTGACAGCAGAATAGGCAATCACCATGTATTCACCCGTAATCCCTGGTTTAACGGTTACCTTTTGTAGTTGCTGCTGGCCGTAGTAGTTGAGTTCGTCAGTTGTCAGTGGGCGAGTCCCCACTAAACTCATCTCCCCCACCAGCACATTCCAAAACTGCGGCAATTCGTCCAAAGTCATTCGGCGTAAGAAACTTCCAACGCGAGTAATGCGCGGGTCTTTTTGATGTGTCTTTTGTGCCTCGATGAGAACTTCAGGCTTAAATTCTGCTGCATTCGCTACCATTGAGCGAAATTTCCGCATTTCAAATGGTTTGCCTTGTCTTCCGTAGCGGGTTTGGGTGAAGAAAATTGGGCCTGGACTTTCTAGCTTAATGGCGATCGCGATCGGTACAAAAACCACAGCCAGAACCAGCAGTCCGATTAAAGCGCCCACAATATCAATGAAGCGTTTCACCGTGCTGTTAACCATAAGCATGAACTTGTTTACCATTGCTTCAAACTCCCTCAAATGTCGGTTGCCATGTCGCTAAATTGGCGCGAGTCTGCTGAGTTTCTCGCAGTACCTGGCGACCTATAGCGGTTATTTGGTAGTATTTTCGCCGCGCTCCACCTCGTTGTTCAGGGCGATCGTCCCCCCATTTTGATGTGACAAATCCTTTCTTCTCTAACCTGTGAAGCGTGGGGTACAGTGAGCCAATTCCGAGTTTGCGCTTTCTGGCGCTAGCCTCTTCTATGGCTGTGATGATTTGCAGCCCATAAAGTTCATGGCAGTTAAGCACCGTCATGATGTCTTCCTCTAGTGCTGACAAATCAAAATTTTCCTGAGATGGCATAATCCACCACTAAAAATTACCTTTGTCAGTTATCTTACAAACTTGATATTAAAGCGTCAAGTTATCCCACAAGTATGGGTAATGGGTAATGGGTCATAGAATTCAATGCTTTTCCCGACTCCCGACTCCCAACTCCCGACTCCCGACTACAGTTATGGGGTACTCTGCAAAACCTGATTGAGTTTGCCGCTACGGAAACCTTCCAAATCCAGGGTGACATACATAAAGCCAAATTCCTGAAAGGCTGACACGATGCTGGGTAAATCTGTGGTTAAGATAAACTCTTTGATTTGCTCTGGCGGTAGTTCAATTCGGGCTGTGTCATCAACAGAGCGTACACGAAGATTTTTCAAGCCTAGTTTACGCAGATAGATTTCAGCTCGACCCACCCGTTGCAATTTCTTTACTGTGATTTCTTCGCCATAGGGAAAGCGGGAACTTAGACAAGGTTGTGCGGGTTTATCCCACCAGGGAAGCCCCAGGTATTTGGATAGTTCGCGCACTTCGGCTTTGGTAACGCCCACTTCTGCTAAAGGCGATCGCGCTCCTCTTTCCTTTGCTGCCTGTATTCCTGGTCGATAATCCCCCAAATCATCTGCATTTACTCCATCTACCACATAGGGATACCCTCGCTGAAGTGCTAGGGGTTTGAGGGTATCGTGGAGTTCACTTTTGCAGAAGTAGCAACGGTTAACAGGATTAGAGGTGTAATTCGGGTTGTCCATTTCATGGGTTTCAATTACCTCATGAGTAATGCCGATGGCAGCAGCTTGGATGCGAGCATCTTCAAGTTCTTCTGGCAATAAGGAAGGAGAGACGGCGGTGATGGCTAAGCTGCGATCGCCTAAAACATCACAGGCAATCTTGGCAACCAAGGTGCTATCAATCCCCCCAGAATAGGCAATCAAAGCCCGTTCCATTTCGGCAAAGATTGTTTTTAGTTGTTTGAGTTTCTGCTGTAGCATGGTTCGCCTGAGTCAACAAGGGAGACTGGGTGGAAGGGTTGAAGGTTGAACTTTCAAACCTTTCTACTTTCAACGTTAACGCGGGAGTCCCCCTTCTCAAGACTTGCGCTTTCGTACAACCAGTCACGGGAAAGGATGAAGGATAAGGTCAAAACTCACGTTGCGAGAAGATGAGAACTGCGATCGCCAAAAGCATCACTGTGTAGAGCAGGCCATACACCCCATTACTCAAAAGAGTCAGTGGTGGTGGCAAGATATTATAAACGGCTTCATTCTTCAAATTGAGGCGCGATAAATCTGGGAAAACTAAATAAAAGCCTTGAATCAGCTTCTGGAGATTAGAGTTGTTGCTCAAGCTGCCCAACTTGATTAAATCAGGACTCAAGTTGCCCATCAAATAAACTCCAAAAGTAAGCAGCGTTGCCAAAAGTGAGCTGGTAAATACGCCAAACACCATGGCTACGGCTACGAGCAAACACAGCTGCAAGAACTGGTAAAGCGTTGAAATCAGGATGCTACCTAGTGGGTAATTAATGTTCCTGAAACTCAGCAGGATTAGGTAAATTACTGTCATCGCGACAGTCAAAAAAGCCAGAACCGCAGACAATCCTAAGTGTTTGCCAACGATTAATTCGGCTCGCAACAGTGGTTTGGGAATTAAAACCAATACAGTACGCTTGTCGATTTCTTTGTTAATTAAACTAGCCCCGACAAACACGGCAACAATGACACTTAATAAGTCAATTACCCCCAGCCCAAAATCTATAAAAATTTTGTCTTCTGTGGCTGCCGCAATTTCGGGTAGCAGGCGTACTGCAAGCACCAATAGCAATGCAAAAAAGCCAATTAGATATAAGATGCGATCGCGAATTATTTCTCGAAAACCATTCGATGCGATCGCCCAAATTCTGGCAAAACTCACCCGCTACCTCCAACTACTGAGAAACGATTTTCTCATGTTCTGATAAAGCTATCCCTTCGGTTATTTGGCGGATCTACTCCCCAACCCTTAACCGGTTGGCATTCCACACGACTAACTGGGGTTGGCGATGTCTGTGGGCTGTTGATGGGTTTAGTTGCCAAGCTTCCTTGAGGGTAAATCGGAGTAATTTGACAATACTTAGTGAGGGAATAGTTTTTTATAGATTGTTGAGGGTTTGAACGAGGCCCATTCCAAAGTGCTATTAGTGCTAAGTTGTACCCAGAACTCTTGAACTTTTTGACATCATACTTGATCTGCCACAAGGCATCTTCTTCAGCGGGGGGTGAGAGTTGGTCTTTGGTTTTTTTGGCGATCGACTTAATCCAATTATCTCGCTCTTTCCCTCGTAGCAGCATTCGCTCAACCTGTGGCCAAGGTTTACTACTCAATCGATCTCTTAACTGGGGTTCCATATTCTCTAAAATATCGACACCTCTGGGCGTCGTTGTCTGTGGAGTTTCCCATTTCACGACAAATGCACTCTTATTGAAGTCTTCGACAAGCACTGTAGGATATTGTGCTACCAAGTTTTGAACCAAAAAATGAAACTGGAACCAGCAGCTGAGTAGTAGCTGAGTGCCCAACACTACTACTAAGAATTGACGCCTATCTGGAGGCGGACTTTTCAGCGTCCCATTCTCTTGCAGAAAATCTGGTATGGCATAGATCAAGGCTGATATCGTTGGCCAGTAAATTATAGACTCTGGTCTAACTTCACCGATGCCACGATTAAAAAGGTAATAACAAACTAATGCCCCAGTAATCCAAGGACTCAAAGGAAAGCCTGGTGTCCAGGGCTTTGCTTTATAACCAATTCTTAGGAACCTTGTAGCCGTGGTTGCCCAGTAGACTCCGCCAATTAGAAAAATCCAACCCAAATTATCCAGCAGATTTTTCAGATAGAGGCTTCTTGCCAGCCATTCCATGTAGAAGGAAAATAGGCTGAGCAAAATCAGGGTTTCCCAGGAAAAAGCACTAGGAGGTCTAAGATTTTTTTGCAGCCATTCGTAAATGAGCAGTAGGAATTTCACGCGACGAGTTTACCTAAAGAGTTGTTCTGATTTCGAGGGGTGATTTGAACAAAACGAAGAAATAAGAGTAGGAAAATAGCGCTATGGCTATAGGCATTAGTAGACACGAGGGCTGATGAAACGCAGAAATAAAAGCAGGAAAATAGCGCTATGGCTATAGGCATTAGCCAGAAGGAGTGTCGTCGCCTGATTGGGGTCGGTACGTACTAGAGCCTGTTCAAGCTGAGCTTGAAATGCAAAGCGACTACTTGGCTCAGGTTGAAGAAACGATTTCTTGGCTGTAGAAGTCTCGCGTAACGCTTCTAGTAACTGTAACCCTTTCAGTTTAATGATGAAAGCACAGAAGAAAATGACAATCCCAGTGGCGATAAGAATTAAATACCAGTTTCCTGGCGCAGGACTCAGAAACCGATCAAAGAAAATAAAACTAACTATCTGGTCTTTGATTGCCGGCGGTAGTAGGTTCTTCTGAGTCATCAGTAGAAAAAATACTAACCAACCAATAATGATGGTGAGTAAATTAATCGATGTAGCATATTCAATGCTGGCTTTGCGGGTGATTCTTAGCCTTCGCTGTAGTACTCTGGCTTCCAGCGCGATCGCCACCAGCAGGAATAAAAACTGAAATAAAATCATCTGTAGTGGCCAAACTATCATAACGGTCTGCTCCTGACCTACAACTCGCGAATTAATTGCCTATATGGTAATGCAATCTCGATGAACCCAAAAGCCCTGGGATGAAAGCTATGTGGAGTTTTAACACAGGCTGTAGACGATCAAGCTCTACTTCCCTCCATATAATATTGTCATGTCTGAGATGACTCAAGTTACATTTTATTTTGGCTTAAGTTACTCAGGCTCTGAGGTTGGTTTCAAGGATTGCAATGACCAGAACTGGTATTGGTATTCGCACGGCGGTTGAGCGTTCTGAGCGCATCACCGGTCAGATTCACGTTTACGATGGGGCAGGGAAAGGGAAGTCTCAGGCAGCTTTAGGCGTTGTCTTGCGCTCAATTGGACTGGGGATTAACTCAAGTGAAGGGAGTCGCGTCTTGTTGCTGCGGTTTCTCAAAGGGCCGGGTCGTCCCTATGATGAGGATGCTGCCATTGAAGCGTTGCAGCAGGGTTTTCCTCACTTGATTGATCAAGTACGCACGGGGCGTTCGTCTTTTTTTGATCGAGAAGACGTGACGCGCTTTGATGCGGTTGAGGCTGGGCGTGGCTGGGATGTGGCTAAGGGTGCGATCGCATCTGATCTCTATTCAGTTGTTGTCCTCGATGAGCTAAACCCCGTTTTAGATCTAGGTTTGCTGCCGATAGACGAGGTAATTAAGACCCTGAAAAACAAGCCATCCAGTCTGGAAATTATTGTCACAGGTCGAGGAACACCTCAGGCACTGCTAGATATTGCGGATTTGCATACTGAGTCTGTGGCTCATGATCACCCAGTATCTAGGGAACAGGGGATTGAGGGAATTGAAATCTATACAGGTGCAGGTAAAGGCAAATCCACTAATGCTCTAGGTAAGGCATTGCAAGCGATTGGTCGAGGAATTAGTACCGATAAGTCACACCGAGTACTGATTATGCAGTGGCTCAAGGGTGGCAGTGGCTATACGGAAGATGCGGCGATCGCAGCTTTAAAGCAGTCGTACCCCGATTTAGTCGATCATCACCGATGTGGTCGAGATGCGATCGTTTGGCGGGGACAGCAGCAGATCGCAGACTATGTAGAAGCAGAGCGAGGCTGGGAAATTGCCAGAGCGGCTTTAGCCTCTGGTCTGTACAAAACAATTATCATGGATGAACTCAATCCTACGGTTGACCTAGAACTATTGCAGATAGAGCCGATTGTGGATGCTCTGTTACGCAAACCCCGTGATACAGAGGTGATTATCACAGGTCGCTGCCAGAATCAACCAGCCTACTTTGACCTAGCCAGTGTTCACTCAGAGATGATTTGCCACAAGCACTACTGTGAGAAGGGTGTGGATTTAAAGCGAGGGGTGGATTTTTAAGAGGGGTGAAGATTTATTCTTGCTCTTGGGGCGAGAGTTATTGATTT
>DALYIW010000393.1:0-6474 GCA_031970155.1 Coleofasciculaceae cyanobacterium CTOTU46601
TAGTAGTAGGGTGGGCACTGCCCACCCTACATGTAGAGGTTCTGCGTAAGTCCTACCTGTGTTTAACCAAACACAACAATATTGTTATTCGTCATGTTTAAGCCAGTTTGTAGTTGGGCGATTTGGATTTGGTGAGAGGAACCTGTGCCATCAGCATCAAAGAATAAGCCACCTGTACTTGAGTTGTAGATAAAGCGATCGCTGCTATCATTAGCACTCGAACCAATTGTGAACTGATTCACTGTAATCGCCGCCCCACTCACTAGCCCACCACCAAACCCATAGGCTGAAACACAAAAAGAATCCTCACCAACCTGGAAATCGGTAATGGTGTCTATTGCTGTTTGGCTGTACCAGCGCAAGAAACGATCGAACCCAGCCCCTCCGATGAGAGTATCGGCATCGATACCGCCTACTAAAATATCATTGCCAGCACCACCGATGAGTCGGTCATTTCCACGCTTCCCAGACAACAGGTCATTGCCTTGTTCTCCAGTGAGGGTATCGTTACTTTGACTACCGATAAGGGTCATCGGTTGAGCGATCAAGTTGGTGGCAGTAAATTCATAAGCACCGATGTCAGGTGTGGTATCTCGCTGTAAACCTCGCTGATCAGTACTGGGAACACCTGTGTTGTTACCAGCATTGATGGCAGGGCTACCCGGAAGGAGGGCATGAGTCAACGTGGAGCCACCATTGTCTTGTAAGGGGCCTAGCAGGGGGTCAGCAATGGTGATATTTGCGGTGACATTTACATCCGTGGGGTCACTGGTAAGTCTGCCGGGATATTGAAGATTGTTCCCCCCATCGATTAATTGACGGTTAGTTTGTTGCTTGATTTGATAGGGATTCCCGGCTGTGTTATCGTCGAAGATTGAATTTTCAACAGTAATTGGCTGGTTGACGCTAAAAATCGCCCCAGCATAAGCTCCAGCGAAATTATTAGCAAAGGTTGTGTTGACGATGTTAGTGGTATTGGAGTTTTGATTGTAGAAAGCGATCGCACCGCCCAAGCCATCGCCCGCAGAGTCATCTGCCTTGTTGCCGGAAAAGGTGCTGTTGGTAATTGTCACGGGCGCATTCTCTCCAACCCACAAGCCACCGCCCTGAAGCTCTGCTAGATTGTTGGCAAAGGTGGTGTCACTGATAGTTAAGGCGCTATTGCCCAGCCTTAAACCGCCACCATAGGCATCTCCTTTGGCATCCTGAATTACCTGATTATTGATAATCGTGTTGTCTTCAATAATCACTTTGTCAGGCGGATAAGCATAAAGATACAGTCCTCCCCCATTTCCAGCGCCGATATTGCCATCAAATCGACTGTTGCGAATGGTAATAGTACCCCCCACACTATCGTTGGTCAAGGCACTGGCTCCATCGGTATAAATTGCACCGCCGTAGCCTCGATCCTCCCCAGGAATTGCACTTAATGAAGCACCTGCTGTTGTGTCGTTATGGGTGAAGGTCGAGTTTTCTACAGTTAGCTTGCTTAACAGGCTATTGATTGCTCCGCCGTTGATGCCCCGGTTATTGGTGAACTTGCTGTCGGTGACGGTGAGAATGCTTTCGTTGTAAACTGCGATCGCGCCACCACTCCGTTCACCCCTGTTGCTACGCGCACTTGTACCTGCGGTGCCATCATTGCCATCAAATGTAGAGTTGCTGACCGTAATATCACTGCGAAACTCACCAAAAATCGCCCCTCCAGCACTGGCGACATTGTTGTTAAATTTGACATTCTCTACCGTTAAGGTGCTTATCGTACCTGACCCAATCGGTAATGAGCCTGTAGAACCCGTTAAAATCGCTCCTCCCTCGCCCTGAGTGAAGCCATTGGCTAGGGTAAGATTTTGCACCGTAAAATTCATGCCTACCCCCTTCACCTCAAAAATCCGGGAGGTGTTGTTTCCACTGATGGTGACACCGGGAGCACTTGCGCCATTAATAATCAGGTTTTTGCTAATGTCGAGTTGACCACTGGTGAGGGTAATAGTTTGATTGGCAAGGCTTGCAGCAAATTGAATCGTATCTCCTGGTTGTGCAGAAGCGATCGCCGCTCTCAGAGATCCTGATCCACTATCTGCAATGCTTGTAACGGTGATGAGATTACTCATTATTGATTCTTTGACTTGGTGATTTTGAACTTGGGTAATTAGCGAAAGCTCAGATACACCCTGTCTATTTTTCAATGCTTCTAAGTCTTGACTCTAAACGCCTTGCCTGTTACTTCTGCCAGAATTTGAGCTATAAATCCGGATAATTTTTTGAGTCCAGAAGCTTTAAACCCCAATGATTATGTTTGCAAGTTTCAGTGGTATAGCAACTTTACTCGCCCTTCATTGTGTAGCTTAGAAATAGGGAGTCGGGAGTCGGAATTCGGAATTCGGGAGTCGGAGAAGAAATATTTTCATTTATTCGTTGTGAGCTTCCGCTCATGGCTTCTGTCTTATGGAAAACGTTAGAACGTGATTTTTTTTAAACCACTCTTTGTCAGTTTTAAACAATTAATAGCTTAAAAAGTTCACTCTTTAGAGATATGAGTTTTTTCCTTCAAAAAAGCAATCTGATATTAGGTCATTGAAGGAACTCTGTACTATGCCTTATCAAAAAATTGATGACTTACCAGAGTCGGGAAAAGACCACTTACCTAAGCACGCTCAAGAAATTTTCCTTGTAGCATTTAATAGTGCCAACGAACAGTACGACGAAGAAGAGACTGCCTTTAAAGTTGCTTGGGGTGCAGTAAAACGCGACTATGAAAAAAGAGACGACGGTAACTAGCACAAAAAACCTGACTTGTAGAGACGTACCCTAGGACGTGTTTTCTCACCTCTTGTGGTAGGTTGGGTCAAGCGTAGCGCAACCCAACATTCGCGTAGTTTTGTTGGGTTTCGTTCCTCAACCCAACCTACAATTTAAGTTTTCTCACCTCTTGTGGTAGGTTGGGTCAAGCGTAGCGCAACCTAACATTCGCGTAGTTTTGTTGGGTTTCGTTCCTCAACCCAACCTACAATTTAAGTTTTCTCACCTCTTGTGGTAGGTTGGGTCAAGCGTAGCGCAACCTAACATTCGCGTAGTTTTGTTGGGTTTCGTTCCTCAACCCAACCTACAATTTAAGCCAATTCTGGGGCAAGAAAACACCCCCTAGTTAACGCTAATGGGAACGATGCGCCAATCGGTGGAACGTCTCTACTATCGTTGTGCGGCAGACCAAAACGAGGGTATAAAACCCGGATTCGGTATAATTTGAACGACTTCCACGCAGAGGCATTCTCGACGGATGCTGTAAAAACTCCGACCTCAGCACAACTGATCAGAGTAATTCATGATCTGCTGCAACCAGGAGTTCTTAGAACCCATGTTTGCCTGGAAAGTTGCCAGATTATCACGGAAAATCAATGTTTTGGGATGATTTGCCCCCAATACCCGTTCGCTCAGTTCTAAAGCTTGCACCAACAGAGGTTCAGCTTTCGTGTACCGTCCTTGCGAATAGTAGAGTAAGGCTAGATTGCTCAGTGTTGTAGCAATATCAGGATGGTCTTCTGTGAGTAGGCGTTTCCTCAGTTCTAAAGCTTGTATATACAGGGGTTCAGCTGTACTGTGGCGTCCTTGAGAATAGTAAAGTAATGCTAGATTATTCAAGCTAGTAGCAACATCAGGATGTTCTTCTCCTAATAGGGATTTTCTCAGTTCTAAAGCTTGCAAGTACAACGGTTCGGCTTCACTGTAGCATCCTTGAGCATCGTAGAGTGCTGCTAAATTATTCAGCGTCGCGGCAACATCAGGATGCTTGTCTCCCAGCAGGCGTTTCTTCAGTTCTAAAGCTTCTAGATATAAGGGTTCTGCCTCACCGTAGCGTCCTTGAGAGTAGTAAAATCCTGCCAAATTGTTCAAAGTACTGGCAACATCAGAATGGTCATGTCCTAATCGGTCTTGCGCTACCAATAAACACTTGCCAAACCAAGGTTCTGCTAGGGTATACAATCCTTGATTTTTATAAAATCTGCCTAGCTTGTCAAAAAGCCATACTAAATCTTCATCCCTGAGCCAATCAGTTAGAGTTTGTGCAACTTCTTCTAGATGCGGAATAGAATCTTTTACTGACTCGATATCCTGAAGGCCTGGTGAATCGGGAATTTGATGGGCAGATTCCACCATTGCACGAGCAAAATCTTGCCTAAATTGGTCAGCTTGTTCTGAGGTAGCAAGTTTTTCTTGCAGAAACTGTCGAATCAAGGGATGAATTATATAGCAACGTTCTCTGTTTTCAACTTGCTCAATCAAGTGCCATTTGTTGAGTTGCTTTTTTGCCCGCTTGATATCTGCTTTTGCCCAATTTAAATGTGGAGAAGCTTTAGATAACTTTTCGACAAAAGCCCAAGGGATGACTACTGGTGCAAACAAGCTTAATAATTGACCTACGTGTTGCGTCATTCGATCAAGTTTTCGCCAGCTTAATTCAAAAGCCGCTCTCACCCCTTGCTGGGGTACACTATCTTGTGTCTGCATTTGCTGCTCATCCAGGTTAATTGCCTTGTCTTGCAGTTGCTGGGCTTTCAGGCGCTTTAACAGTTCTGCCAATGATAAACGAGGGTTTTGGGCTAAATACTGTCCGACTAATTCCAAACCTAAGGGCAGATAATCCAGCCATTTACACAGTAGAGTTACCTCTTGCTGGGCCGCTACCTCTTGTGAAAGCCGTTGTGCACCCACCAAAGTTGTTAAGCGTTCCACAGCGGCTTCTGGTGATAGCACCTCTGGAGGTAACTCAACCAATTGATTTCTAACCGTCGCTGCCGCGTTGTCATGTAAAGTCGGGTAGCTCATAGGGAAACCTGAAGGCTAGAACGTAGATTACATCAATACTTCCTTTGGTAGAAGTTCCGCGTTATACCTTCCGAGGGAAAGATGAGAGAACCCGAAGAGTGGCCTTCTCCAAAGGAGTAGAAAGAGGTAAGGATAGCGGCTGCTGTTTCGCTGGCGCGATCGCTTACACTAACTCGCGTAGCATTGCCCCTAGGGTTGCTTGGCCACGAAGCAGAACTCGCAGCATTGGCTAGGGGTAAGCTAAAAGCTAGGTCTATAAATTATTTTCTGCAAGCACCCTTGGTCAGGAATTTTGGAGATAGACCCCGCTAGGGAAATCCTCAGCAGCACGTACCAAACCCAGACTCACGCAGTAGAAAGCTTTTTATCTTGCTAGTCTGTGCTCTAGCAAGCTCCCCTTATTTCCATAGGGTGGAAGGGAGAAGCTGACAGCTGTAGCTGTTAAACCCAGTTGCTCGTTGGGAATCTGGTTGTAAAACATCTGAATAAAGATGTAATACAACATTAAAATAATACGGAAACTGTTGATAATCAGCAAGAAATTTCTGCCGTATTTATTAAATCTTCAATTAAATACGAATAATAGGTAATAAGTTATACCAAGTTGCTTGTCAAACAGTAGCTTGAGAAATGGGGGTATGGGGCATAGAGCATCGGGGAGCGAGGATTGAAAATTACCTGAATATCAGCAACTTAGTATGAACTATTACCCATTACCCATTACCCATTACTTATTCTTTAAGACTCTATTTCAGCTATAAAGTGAATTGGTTTCAGTTGTCTCGACTTAGTGCTGACATTACAGCCTGTTGGCTAACTGTCCGATAAATTCCCTCCAGATACTGCATTACACGATTATCAGCAGCAGCCAGAGGAATCGTCCCTAAGACATCGAGAACTGTACGGTTGTCTGGTGGAGGCGCAATTACCACCAGGGAAGAATCTAGTGGCTCATTGTATTGCCAAAATTGCTCGATATTGAGTGGGGTTGTGCGCTGAGGAGGTTGGGGAGTCACCACTTCAGATGTTTTACTTTCTTGATGGGATTCTACTGGGGTATTGCCCGTACTCCGTAGCCGACGCAGATCATCCAAAATTTGTGCTTTAGTACGTCCTCGTAACTGGAACAATACAAAGGGGTCTTCGCTAAAGCGATCGCCTAATTGATAGTAAACTGCCCCAATATGTTTACAGGGATTTTGTGGATCAGGACAACTACATCGCGAATGAATATCTGGTAGCGTAAATGGAAACAAGCTCAAACCATTAGCCGTGAAGACTTGTTCGATATTCTGTGGCAGCTCACCGGCTAGCAATTGGGCCGAGTAAATCGCTTCTTGAGCCATGGTTTCTACTACATAATTCCAGTCTTCCTCAGTGAAAGGGTCGATGGAGAGGGATACTTGATACGGTTCAGGGGCTGTACCTTGTACCTTTGCTAATACTTCTGGACCTTTAAACTCAATGCTGAGAACGTTGCCTTCCCTGGCATAGTTGCGCGCTCTTTCTAGGCGTTTTTTAAAGCGGTAGGAGTTTAGTAAATCATTCCACCGTTGTACCCACCATTCAGGAGTTTCAATTTCGTAATTGGTCATTTGTTGTTTGTTGTTTGTTGTTTGTTGTTTGTTGTTTGTTGTTTGTTGTTTG
>DALYIW010000394.1:0-982 GCA_031970155.1 Coleofasciculaceae cyanobacterium CTOTU46601
GAGTCATATCTTGTTTACTTGAATACTCTGAGGCAAGATGGGTAATGGGTAATGAAGAAGAATTCTATTTATTAACGATGTTTGAGTACTAGCAACGTGATGTCATCGTAAACTTTTTGCTCACCAATATGCCGTTTTAAATCATCAATGACAGCTTGCCTAATTTCCCCAGCAGACAATTGCCAGTTCTGGCTGACTACTTCGCAAAGTCGATCTACGCCGTATTGCATACCTGCCATATTCTCAGCTTCCGTAATCCCGTCAGTGTACAGCACGACTACATCCTTTGGGTTTAACTGCACACTGGTTTGGGCAATAAAATCAGTGATATCGGCTTCTAACCCAATAGGAAAGCCTAAATCTATCGTATCAATCCGCTCTACACTGCCTCCAGATCGCACTACAATGAGTTCTTCGTGTTGCCCACTCAAACGGACAGTTCCCTCTTGGTAATCTAGCAAGGCAAGACTTAGGTTTTTCTCAGAATTCATTCGCTGCAAGTTGTCATAAATTGTCCGGTTGAGCGCATTCAAAAATTTAGTGGGGTCAGTTTCATTATTTGCCAACAGGGTACGCACGGCTGTTTGCACCATAATCATCAGTACACCACTTTCTAAGCCGTGTCCGGTAACATCGCCAATGCCAATTTTGACGTGACCATTGTGCTGCAACACGTCGTAGTAGTCGCCGCCTACTTCCTCAGCTGGTTCCATAAAGCCAGCAATATCTAGTCCGGCAATTTGATTGAGTTCTGGGTCTTTGGGTAATATCATCTGTTGCAGTTGGCGCGTGATTTCTAGTTCTGCGCTCATGCGGAGATTTTCGGCTTTGAGGCGAGTGTTTAAGGTAGTAATCTCTTTTTGGGATTGCTCAAGTGCTTCTAACATGCCATTGATGGTGTTAGCTAGCATCGGCAGTTCATCTGTTCCAAGGATTTGTACTCGCATCGAAGGGTCACTACTCTGGCTAATACGTCTAACAT
>DALYIW010000394.1:992-1349 GCA_031970155.1 Coleofasciculaceae cyanobacterium CTOTU46601
AGTCGAGCGAGTCGAGACAAAACCTCTTGCTCCATTAGCAGCAGGGTAACACCCCCGAAAATAACTCCCCCCACTAAAACAGAAATGATCAGATAGAACTGGCTGTCTTTTCCAGCTTGATAGGTCACTCTAGGAATATCTACTCGTAGAATTAAAGCGGGCTTGTCATCAATGTCATTGAGCAGGGTGTATCCCCCGATCGCATCTTCACTTAGGGGAGAAGCCACAATCGGTGTTTTATTGGATAAGCTCTTGCTCATTACCTTAAAGTCGGCAGGCATTTTGGCGTCATTAACCCGATAAAGGGTAAGAGGTAGACGAGCAATCCGATGGAGTCGATCGATCGCGCTAGCATCG